>JANPKQ010000073.1:0-37188 GCA_031426115.1 Gemmatimonadaceae bacterium
ATGATCGACGCGATCCAGCGGCGGGTCGCTGCTCTGGCGCCGCTCGAGTCGGGGGCGACCCGCTGGTCGGCGGTGCTCACCGAGGTCGCGGGCCACCTGCCGCGCGATGCGTATCTCGTCAACGTGCGTGGCGCATCCGACTCGCTCATGGTTGAAGGGCTCGCCGGACGTGCCGCGAGCACCTTCGCCGCTCTCGAGCGCGCCCCGACGATCCACTCGGTGCAGCCGGCAGGCGCCATCCGGCGGGATGCGACTCCGGACGGCGTGCCCGTCGAACGGTTCACCATCGCCGCGCGCCTCGTGCGGCCCGACTCCGTGCCGGCGGCGCCGCGCACGCCGCGCAGATGATGCGGACGCTGACGCCGCGCGAACGGCGAACGATCCTGCTCGGGGCACTCGCCATCGCCACCGGCTTCGTCGGGCTCTTCGCGCTGCCCCGCTACCGTCTTGCACTCACAGAAGCGCGTGCGGATGTCGCGACGCAGCGCGACCTTCTCGCACGCGAGCTCGCCCTGCTCGAGGACGCCGAGCGCTATCCGGCCGCCTATCGCACCGCCGATTCAGCGCTGCTGCGCGCCGCACCGCGGCTGTTCGACGAGCAGGACGACGTCCTCGCGACGGCGCGGCTCGCGTCGTACGTTGCCGGTCAGGCGCTTGGGAGCCGGGTGTTGCTCCAGGAAGCGGAGTCGCGCCCGACCCAGCGTTCGCGGGATGGGGTACGCCGGCTCCAGATCGAGATCGCCGCGGAGGGCGACACGGAGGGAATGCTTCGCTTCCTCAATTCACTGGAGCGCGGCTCAAAGCTCATCGTCGTGGACCGCATCGGGCTGGCGCGCGAGGAGCGCACCCAGATGAAGGGCAAGGCGCCGGTGGCAGTGCTGCTCCTGTCGGCGACGATCAGTGGCTTCGCCCTCGCGGACTCCGGGTCCATGCATCCCGGTGCAGTGTCGTTGGGCACGCGAGGATCCCAGTGAGCATCGGCTCGGGCAAAACCTGGCTCCGCGTCTCGGCAGCGTCGGCGATCGCCGCTGGCGTCTTTGCCGCGACGTCGGTGGCGACGGCGGTCCGGATCGACGAACCGCCGGGCCGCGCCGACGCCATCTCGCTCGGCGATGTGCAGCCCGTCGGGGGACGGCCGTACCCGCGTGTCAACGTTGCGGCCGCCGTGGAGGCGGATCCGTTCAGTCCCGCACGCCAGCGCCCCCTCGAGCCATATCGGTTGCCCGGCGAGCTGGTCGAGGCGCCGGCGGCGACGCGTACCCAGCCGCTCAAGGTGCTCGGCACAGTGGTGCAAACGAGTGGAGCGAGCTTCGCGATGTGCCAGCTCGGCTCGGACCCACCTGTGATCGTCCGGATCGGTGGGCAGATCGGAGGCTATACCCTGAAGCGCGTGACCCGCGGAAAGGCGACGTTCACATCGCCCGCCGGCGAGATCGAGATTGCCGCACCCCAACCAGGCCGTTGATATGCGTCGCATCGTGATGCTGGGCTTCCTCATCGTCCTTGCCCTCGAGCCGCTCGGAGCGCAGGACTCGACGATCGTGCGGCGCACCGCCGGCGGTTTCATGGTGGACTTCCAGGACCAGGACATGCGCCTGGTCATCTCCGCCCTCGCGGACGCCGGCGGCCTCAACGTCAGTTACACGAACCTGCCGACGATGCGCACGACGCTGCGCATGAGCCAGCCGATCGCGCAGTCCGAGATCGCCGATGTGCTCCGCAGCATCGTCGAGTCGAACGGCCTGCGGATGGTGCAGGAAGGTTCGATGTATCGCATCGAGCGGGCGCCCCAGCAGCAGAATACGCCCGCGCGACCGGTGCAGGTCGTGCAGGCGCCGCTCCTGCCGTTCATTTATCGACTTCGGCACGCGAACGCCGTGCAGCTCGCGGGCACGCTGAACCAGGTGTTCGGGTTGATGGGCACCCGGATCAATACGCAGCCACAGGCCGTTTTTCCGCCCCCGCCAGGACGCGGAGGCGGTCCCGGCGGCGGGAACAACATCCAGCCGGAGCAGATCGAGCGCGCCCAGGTCCAGGCGGAGGTACAGGCCGCCGCGCGACAGGCGCTCCTCGCCGGGGCGCAACAGAGCTTTACCGTCATCGCACAGGCCAACGCCGGCACGACCGGCGAGGTTCGTGTCGTCCCTGAAGAGAGCACGAACTCCCTCATCGTTCGCACGAGCGCGGCGGACTGGGAAGTCGTACGCCAGATCATCCAGGCCGTGGACCTGCGGCCGCCGCAGGTGCTCATCGAGGTGACGATCGCTGAAGTGCGTCGCTCGGCCGATCTCGATTTCGGCATCTCCGGCACCGGGACGTACACGAAGGACGGCCGGACCGATCCCAGCGCGACGCTGAGCCGGGAAGGCGAGGCACCGGATCCGCGCGCGTTCGTGCTCCAGCTGGCGGGTGGACGCGGCGCCATCGACTTCGAGGTGGCCCTCCGTGCGCTTGCCGCTCGTGGTGACGTGAGAATCCTCTCGCTGCCCGTGATCTTCGGCCAGAACAACAAGGAAGCGCGTCTCAACGTCGGATCGGAGCGGCCGTTCATCCAGACCTTCCGCACGCTGCCCACCGACCAGGGAGTCCGCGACCAGATCGTCCAGTATCGCGACGTCGGCACACAGCTCACGATCATCCCGACGATCAACCCGGATGGCTACGTCAACCTCCAGGTGACCCAGACCGCGAACAACGCGACGAACGAAATCCAGTTCGGAGCGCCGGTGATCAACAAGCGTGAGGCGTCCACGCAGATCTTCGTGCGCGACGGCCAGACCGCGGTGATCGGAGGGCTCGCCGACAACCAGCGCGAACGCGTCCGCACCGGCCTTCCCTTCTTCAGCCGTATTCCACTGATCGGCGGGCTGTTCGGCTCGACCCGGAACACCGACATCGTCAGCGAGCTCTTTCTCTTCCTCACGCCGCACGTCGTCTTCAGCGACGATGACACCGATCGCATCCGCGAAGCGATCAAGCAGAACCGCGAGCTGCTGCGGGACGTGCCGCTCGCCCCGATCATCCCGCCGAACCCCGTCGCTCCGCCAGCGACGCCTCCTCCTCCGTCGGCGGGCACGACTCGCCCGCCGGCGCCCATTCCGCCGGAGCGATGACCTCGGTGGACTCAGGTCGCCTCGGCCACTTCGGCGGCGGCATCCGCGCCACAGATCTCTCCGCCGAGCCCTCGGCGGACTTCTCCGAGGTCGTTCGGATGTCCGAGGCGCTGTCTGCGGATTACCTCGAGCACCACGCGCTGCTGCCGCTCCGCCGCGCGGGGGAGCGCGTCGTGGCGGCGACGTGGGTGGACCGTATCGATCCGCAGGCGCTCGACGACCTCGCGCTGCTCTTCGATGCACGCATTGAGATCGTGCGCGCCCCGGAGCACGACCTGCGCACGGCGATCCGCCGGATCTATGGAGAGGACGCGGTGACGGCGCAGCAGATGATCGAAGGAATGGTGGACGAGGTTCGACGCGTCGACGATGGGGAGATTCCGCTTGACGACCTGCTGCACCTCGCCAACGAGGCACCGGTCGTGAAGCTCGTGAACCTCCTGTTGCTCGAGGCGCTCGAGTCGCGCGCCTCCGACGTGCACCTCGAGGGTTACCAGGATGGCCTTCGGGTGCGCTACCGCATCGATGGCGTGCTGCAGGATGCACCGTCTCCCCCTCCCCACCTGACCCCGGCGATCATCAGCCGGCTCAAGATCATGGCGGAGCTCGACATCGCGGAGCGCCGCCTGCCGCAGGATGGGCGCATCCGCCTCCGCCTGCAGAATCGCCAGGTAGACGTGCGGGTCTCGACGCTGCCGACGCTGCGCGGGGAAAGCGTGGTGTTGCGGTTGCTTGACAAGGAGCGCGGCCGGATCGGGCTCGCCGAGCTCGGCATGGCGCCCGACACGATGCAGCAGTTCAGCGAGGCGATCGCGCGGCCCCACGGCATCGTGCTCTCGACCGGCCCGACGGGGTCGGGAAAGACCACGACGCTGTACGCCGCCGTGGACCTCATCCGCACCGGCCGCGAGAAGATCCTCACCGTCGAGGATCCGATCGAGTATCAGCTTCCCGGCGTCCCGCAGGTACCGGTGAACGAAAAGGTCGGCGTGACCTTCGCGACCGCGCTCCGTGCGCTGCTGCGGCAGGATCCCGACGTCATGCTCGTCGGCGAGATCCGCGATGCCGAGACAGCGGAGATCGCGACGCAGGCCGCGCTGACGGGACATCTCGTCCTGTCCACGCTACACACCAACGATGCCGCCACCGCACTGACGCGCCTTCTCGACCTGGACGTTGCGCCCTATCTCGTTGCGAGCACCGTGGACGCCGTGCTCGCCCAGCGTCTCGTGCGCGTCATCTGCCGGAGCTGTAAGACCGCCGTGCGTGTGGACCCCGCCATGTTGCGCGGCCTCGATCCCTCCGCGGCCGGGCTCGCGGAAGCGTGGCGTGGTACGGGCTGCGACGATTGCCGCGGGACGGGCTATCGCGGCCGGACGGGCGTGTACGAGCTCCTCATCATGGATGACGAGCTTCGGCGAGAGCTCCTGAATCAGCGCGGGTCGGGGGAGCTGCGGCAGATCGCCATCAGCAAGGGAATGCGGACGCTGCAGGGCGACGGGATCCGGCTCGTGAGGGCGGGAGTGACGACGCTGGAGGAAGTACTGAGGGTGACGAGGGCTTAGCTCTCTTGCGCGGCCGGGAGTTTGAACGGCGGTGAAGGCCACGGCGTCGACGGCGACATCGGGTAAAACAGAGGGGCGTAGAAGCGTACGTAGAAATGGGGGCGTGAATCCCGTCAACGCCGTTAAACGTTTAACGGCGTTGACGGAATTGCCGCCGTTTTTTTCTACGTACCCAATTGCGCCCTCCTTTCTTGCCTGATGCCGCCGTCGACGCCTGAGCCCTTCCGCCCCTTGCCCCGGTAGTGCCGAACGGCGATTGATATCCATGAGTTGTTTTTGGCGCCCGGCGCTGTCCGCCCTGCTGCTCGTCGCCCCGTACTCATCGACGGCGCGCTCGCAGCCGCGCGCTGACGTTGCCACCGCCCCAGACTCCGCGACCGTCCTCGCGAAAGCCCGCGCCGCCCAGGCCGACTTCGAACGCCTCCGCCGCCGACAGCTGTCGCGCGTCCTCAGCTCCCGAAGCGGCCCCTGCGACGAGACCGTCGGACGCTACTGCTACTGGGACGACGCCGACACCAGCGAGTCCACCCTCCCCGAGCCGCTGCCGAAGGAATCACCGCGCACGGTCGAGGCGCGCGCCGCACTGCTCGCGGTGCTGGACAGCGCGACGACCCGGCTCCCCGGCGACGACTGGCTCGCGGGACAACAGGTTCGCTACCTCATCGAGTCCGGCGCATCCGCCATCGCCGAGGGGCGTGCGCGGTCGTGCCGCGGAACACCGTGGTGGTGCAGCGCGCTGCTCGGCCTGGTTCACCACGCCGCGTGGCGATACCCGTCGGCAGACTCCGCGTTCGCTGCAGCGATCGCGACGATGCCGGAAGCCGAGCGCTGCGCGTGGACCGATCTCACCGAGCTGCTCGCTGAGCCCGTGCGCGACGCGTACGAGAACGCGTCGTGCGCCGAGCGCGGCAGGATCAACGCGCGCATCTGGTGGCTCGCCGATCCGCTCCATCTGCGCCCCGGCAACGATCGGCGCACCGAGCACTACGCACGGCTGGTCATCGACCGGCTTCAGCGTCGCGCGGCGTCGGGGTACGGCGTGACATGGCGAGACGACCTCGGCGAGCTGCTGCGTCGCTATGGCTGGCCCTCGCACTTCGCGCAGTCGATTCCGCAGCCGGGCCGCACCGAGCCGCCCGGTATTCTCGCTTACGACGCATCGCCGAGCTATCACTTCCTCGCCGACGGTGACCCGCGCGATTCGATTCGCGACATGTCGGCGAGCCGGTGGCGGCTGCGTCCTCTTCGACCGCGCGAGCGGTACGCTCCGCCGTATGCCACGTTTGCGACGGGCCGCACGTTGACGGCGCTCTTTCGGCGCGGGGACTCCGTGCTTCTCGTCGCGGCCTACGATGCGAGCGGCGACACCCTGATGCCGGGCGCCCGGCTGACGGCCGCGCTGACTGCATCCACGTCTGCTGATTCGATCCTCGCCCAGCATGTGGATCACTCGGCCACGTGCCGCGGCACTCTCCTCGTGAATGTCCCGAACATGCCGGCGCTGGCGGCCGTCGAGATCATCGGGGGGAACCGCATCCACCGCGCGCGGCTCGCCGTTGCGCTCGCGGACGCCGGGCCCCAACGCGTTCGCATCTCCGACGTCGCCTTCTTCGAGCCCGGCGACTCGCTTCCGCGCAACCTCGGCGAATTCCTGTCAGTGGCGACCGCTTCATCCAGCTTTCCGCGCGACGCGAAGCTCGGGCTGTTTTGGGAGCTCTATGACGTCAGCGTGGCCGATGCAGACCTGTCGCTCCGCGTGCAGGTGATTCGGGAGGGACGCAGCTGGATGCGGCGCGCGGGTGAGCGCGTCGGACTCGTCGGCCGGCAGGGAGCGCGAGGCTTCGGCTGGCGCGAAGGTGACCGCGGGGATGGCGGCGTCGCCCCGAGAGCGGTCGTCGTGGATCTCGCCGGCCTCGATCCTGGGGAATATCGGATCGAGGTGGGCCTCGCCCGCGGCAGTGCAACACCGGTGGTGGTGTCGCGCCGGCTGACGATCACGCCGTAGGCCGGCACGCGCGGCGCGGCGCTAGCTTTCGGGGTGCACCGATCCGTTCCCCCAGGGCTTCGCTTCATGGCGTATGGCGCGTTCTGGTTCAGCGTCATGAGCCTGCTCGTCAAGATCGCGGGACAGCGGCTCCCGAGCATGGAGATCGTGCTCGTGCGCGCCGTCGTGACCCTCGTCCTGAGCTACGCGCTCGTTCGCCGCGCGGGGCTTCCACTCTGGGGGAATCGCCGTGGGCTCCTCCTGCTGCGCGGCGTGCTGGGCTGCGCGGCGCTCACGTGCTGGTACTTCTCGATCGTGCACCTGCCGCTCGCGGAAGCGACGGTCATTCAGTACACCAATCCGGTGTTCGCCGCGATCCTGGCCGGTGTGCTGCTCGGCGAGCGGTTCGGGGTTCGCGAGCTCATCGGCGTCGCTGCCAGCATGACCGGCGTGCTGATGATCGCGCGCCCGTCGTTTCTCTTCGCCGACAGCGCGCCGATCAACCCCCTGCATATCGGGATCGCGGTCGCGGGGGCGCTGTTCAGCGCGACCGCCTACGTCACCGTGCGGATGCTCCGCAATCTCGACGATCCGCTCGTCGTGGTGTTCTACTTCCCGATCGTCACCGTCCCGATCGTCCTCCCCTTCGCGCTCGCGGGATGGATCTGGCCGACGCCGCTCGAGTGGGCGATCCTCGTCGCCATCGGGACGGCGACCCAGATCGCGCAGGTCTACATGACGCGCGGGCTCCAGCTCGAGCCGACCGGACGTGCAACGGCGGTCGGGTATCTCCAGATCGTCTTCGCGGCGGCTTGGGGTATCCTCCTGCTCGGTGAGCACCCGGACCGCTGGAGCTTCCTCGGCGCGACGATCATCATCGGCGGGACGCTGCTGGTGAGCCTCAGCCGGCGTGCTCCCGCCCCCGCTGCTTCCGCGGACCCGGTGCCGGTACCCGAGTCGTCTCCCGGCTGATCGCGTTCATCGCCCGGCGGATCGTCGTGCAGAGACGCGGCCGCGCTCACCTCGTGCTGTCCACCGTGATCTGGTAGATCCGCGGCCACCACTTGCCGGTGACGACCAGCCGGCGGGTCGAGTCGTCCCAGGCGATCCCGTTGAGCACATCGATCGTCTGCCCCGGCTTCAGGTAGCGGCCGCGGTCGGAGCCGGAAAAGATTCCGTGCAGGTTGATCCAGCCGATCACGGCTCCCGACTGCGGATTGATTCGTACGATCGAATCGGTTTGCCAGACGTTGGCGTAGATCTCTCCATTCACCCACTCGAGCTCGTTGAGTTGGGAGACCGGCCTGTCCCCGTCCCTCGCCTCGATAGTCCTCGTCACCGCGAATGTCGCCGGATCGCGGAACGACAGCGTCGCCGACCCATTGCTCATGATCAGCGAGCTCCCATCATTCGCGAGCCCCCATCCCTCGCCCTCATAGCTGAACTCGGAAATGCGCTTGAACGTCGTGAGGTCGTAGACGTACGCCTTCTTCGACTTCCAGGTGAGCTGATACGCGCGGTTGCCGAGCACCGTGATTCCCTCCCCGAACACTTCCGCGGGGAGCGTCGCCATTCGCAGGACGTCGCCGGTCTCGAGCGCGACTTCCCGCAGCTCCGATTTTCCTTCAGTGCCGGTGCCTTCGTATAGCCGCCCCTTCTCGAACTCGAGACCTTGGGTGAACGCGGCCGGGTCGTGTGGCCACGATTTCACCACCGTGATCCCTGCGACGCGCGGGTCGGGTGATACCACCGGGGGCGGTGGATCCTTCGAGCCGGACGCGGAATCGCCCGGACACGCGGTAAGGACGCCGAGACCGGCGCAGAGAAGCAGTCGCGTGCGAACGGCCATTCTAGAAGCTCCCGCCGAGGAACACGGCATTGGCGAAGATCGGCATCAGGCCCCGGAACATGTCCCGGAAGGTTGGGTCGCCGGCAAAGCCGATGACGCGGCCGCGCCCCACACGCTCTGTCCACAGATACGGCGTTCCGGCAATGCGGGCGGGTACCTCGGGCCACATGTACCCGGCGAGCCGGAGGCGCGGCTGCGCCTCGTAGCGGATGACCGCCTCACCCGCGCGAAAATCGCGTGGTGCGGTGTAGATCCGGTCGGAGAACAGGAGCGCCGGGAAGATGCGCTCGCGGACCCCGGCCATCAGCGGCGAGAGCGAATCCGCGACGACGCGCACGATCGCGCCAGGCACGTCGGTCGGGAGGATACCGCCCACCGTGCTATCCGAGCGTGTGGCCGTGTCGCGGCGAGCCCGGATGCGAGCGAGCCCGGTTGCCTCGGTGGCGAGCCACGCCATCGCTCCATCGAGTGCGATGACGACGCCGCCGTTGCGCACCCACGCGCCGAGCCGCTGGCGGCCGGCCTCGCCGAGCGCACCGTTCAGCGCACCTGCCGACGCCGACGGAACCACGAGCACGTTGAAGTCGTCGAGCCCAGCGCCCGTGACGACGCTCACCGGAATTGTGGAAACCGGATACTGGAGTCGATGGTCGAAGGTGTACCACGCGTACCCGAACGACTGGCCGGAGACGGGATCGCCACCGAGCAGCGCAACCTTCGGAATGCGGATCGGGAAGACGCTGTTGCTGCCAAGGTCGGCGCCCTCGCTCATCGCCGCCGACATCAGCGGGACGACACGTGCCCCGGTCGCCGCGGCGGCGCTCCGGACCCGCTCATGGATGTCAGGTCTGTTGGCCGCGATGCGCACAACGAACGCCCCGCCCTGAAGCCGAGCATCGCCACTGCGGAAGCTGCGCGGCGCAAACCAGAGCCGCACGCTGTCGGCGAGCAGGCGCGACAGCATCGCGATCGATGCTTCGCTGCCCGGCTCGAACGCGTAGCCATAGGTCGCGTTCGGCAGCGTCACCGGTGCAGGTGTGGCAACGACCGCGGGCTCGAGTCCACCGACCGGTGAGCGTACCGACCACGCCCGCACCCGGTACGCGAACGGCATCGACCACGCCGTCAGGTCATAGAACCGGTCCCCCTGATCGGTGCGCCGGCTCTCCAGCTCCTCTGCAATGAACGACGAGTCGAGTGGCGCATCGGGCTCGAGCAGCGCGCGGGCCAGTCGTCCCTGCGGCTGCGCGAGGTCCACGACGTACGACCCGGGCGCGAAACGCGCCTTCGCATCGGCGCTCGTGCCGAACTCCATCGCATTGGCAACGTCGGCGCTGCCGCGGAGGCGCTGCACGGTGATCCCGTTACGCTGGAGCAGGCGCACGAGCGAGTCCGCGCGGCCCTGGCCGTCCGACTCGATGACGACCGCCCGCATCGGCGCACGCTCCGCCTCGCTGATTGCCGACTGGCGGAACGCGGCGTAGTCGCGGACCCGCTCCCTTGCGCGCCGCGCGGAGGTCATGAGCGTTGCCCAGGCAGCGGTATAGTGGTGGCTCGCCGCTTCGCGGAGCGTCAGCACCGACCCGTCCGTTCTCCGGATTGCGCCTCCGCCGCTCGACGCCTGCTCGTAGGTCATGCCGACGGCGCCGGTAAACGACGGCCACGAGTCGCCGAACCCGGCGTAGAAGAAATCGTACCCCTCGCGCCGGAAGTAGGACCATCCGTTCGCGTCGAACGCCGCCGCGTTCGCGTCGCCGAACAGGTCCCACCACTTGATCACCGACGCGTGCATGTTCTTGTTCACCGGCGCCATCGGCGGCGGAAAGAAGTACGATGAGTTCGAGCCCATCTCGTGGAGGTCCACCGCGACGTGCGGCCGCCACCGCAGCATGGTCGCGATGCGGCCGCGGGTTTCCGGATGCGACTGCGTGAACCAGTCGCGATTCATGTCGAAGTAGTAGTGGCTCGTGCGCGGACCGGGCCAGCTTCCGCTGTGCACGAGCGATCCCGGCGTCGGCGAGGGGCCAAAGACCCCGGTCGCCCGCTGTACATCGTGCACGTGCCGCTCGTGCCCGTCGGGGTTCTGGAGGGGGTCGATGAGGACCACCGCGCTGTCGAGGATCATTCGCGTCTCCGCATCCAGCCCGGCGGCGAGCTGGTACATCAGCGCGATCGCCGATTCGGCGCCCGATGCCTCGTTCCCGTGCACGGTGTGGCCGAGCCAGACGATCACGGGCAGCCGCCCGGCGATCGCATTCGCCTGGGACGCTGCCCCAGCAATCGGGTCGCTCATTGCGACGGCATCGGCCCTGATCTGGGCGATCCGCCCCTGGTTCGCCTCGCTGGTGATGACGACGCTGAGCACCTCCCGCCCTTCGAACGACCTCCCCACGGTATCGACGTGCACCCGGCGGCTCGTTGCCGCCAGACGGTCCACGTAGCGCATGAGGAGGTGGTGGGCCGTGAACCGGTCCCCGACGTCATACCCGAGCACCGACTTCGGCGTCGGGACGGCGGGATCGTACTGACCTCCCGTACGCATGGGATGCTGGGCGCCGATCGCCGGCGCGACGAGGGCGAGGGCAACGAGCAGACGAAGGCAGGGGTGCATGGAATGTCGGAGCGGGGGCGGGATGTGAGTCCGATGTCGCGCCGTCGCGGCCACGTGGCGCGCGTCGGCAGGTTGGCACGTCGTAATTAGCACCGGGTGCGTACGGCCGGGAAAGGTACAGCCCGCCTCGCGCCTGGGCATGCGCCACCCGCACTGGCGCGGCCCGCCCTGGCGGCGCAGACTTGGGCACCCACCAATCCGAGGCTCCGCTCCATGCGCTCCCTACCGCGCCGATGCGCGTTCGTTCCACGACTCGCCGCCATCGTCCTGCTCGCCATCCCCACTGGTCGGATCATCGCCCAGGAAACGTCCGCCACCTCGCCCAGCGCCGTCCGGCAGCCGAGCGCGGCGTCAGGGGCGCTGTTCACCGTGGACGACGCGCTGGACATGCGCACCTACGCAATCGGCGACGTGACGAAAGACGGCCGCTGGATCGCCGCGACCGTATCGACGCGGCGCGACGGCCTCGGCACGGACTACTTTCGCGACAGCGACCCGACCTACCTGCGTGACACGAAGAGCCAGGTGCTGCTGATCGACGCGACGACGGGCGCGCAGCGCCCGATCTTTCCCGGGAAGGAAGCCGTCAAGAGCCTGGTGTGGTCGCCGGACGGAACGAAGCTGGCCATGCTGCAGATGCGCTCGCCGGGCACGTTCGAGCCGGTGCTGTGGGATCGCGCGAGCGGAAAGCTGACCGCGGTGAAGGTGCCCGCGGGCAAATACGTCGCGGAAACCAGCGACATTCGGTGGCTTCCCGATGGATCGGGAGTGGTGTTCTCGCTGCGCACCGAGGCGTGGCGCAAGGCGGCAGCCGCGCAGTTCGCCCGCCAGACGAAGGGCCCCGTCTTCGTTCAGTCCAGCGCCGATCCCTTCCTCGCATGGGACGACATCCGTCGCCTCTCCGCGACGCGATCGGTCGTGTCGTACGACCTCCGGTCGGCGAAGATGACGGAGCTCGTTCCCGAGCGGAGGATCAACAGCTACACCATCTCCCGCGACGGCTCGATCATGACGTTCGCCGAGGACCTCACGGAGAAGACCGTCTACGATGCGGGGCCGGGCGCCGGCACAAAGCTGTGGGTCAAGGGGCTCCCGCTGGGAGAGCCAAAGGTGCTGCTGCCGACGACGCGGAGCCTCAACGTCGTCTGGGCCGCCGACGGGAAGAAGTACGCGTATTCGCGCGAAGGGCGCGTCTTCGTCGCGACGGTGGATGACACCGCGGTAAAGCAGGTCGCCGGGCCGGTGGCCGGCACGGGTGGCGATCGGCGGGCGGGAGGCGCCTCGACGGCCAGCACGACGCCCGATACGTCGAAGGCGGCGCGCGATAGCGTCGCGAAGGCGAGGTTCACCGCATCGCGCTTCAGCCCGGGGGGCGATGTGCTCCTCATCGCGAATCGTGAGGGACAGTGGCTGCTGGATCTCGCATCCGGCGCCCGCGAGCTGATGCTGCCCGCGCCCGATTCCACCGACGTCGAAGCGCCGCGAACGAGCGTGCTCGCCTGGAGCGAGGACGGCCGCACGATCTATCTGGGGACCTCGTCGCGCACGAAGTGGGAGCGCGGGATCCTCCAGTACGACCGGCAGACGAAGCAGACGCGTGAGCTCATCCGCGATGGGCGCACCTATTCGGGCCTTCTTTTGCTCGAGGATGGAAAGACGGCGCTCATCAACATCGCCGAGGGAAATCGGCCGGCCGAGATCTACCTGGCCGACCTCGAGCTGAAGGCGACGCGGAAGCTCGTCGATGCGAACCCGCAGCTGCGGGCAAAGCAGTTCGGAAAGACCGAGCTGCTATCGTATCTCGACGCCGATGGGAAGAAGCGTTACGGCGTGGTCTACTATCCGTCGAACTACGTCGCCAGCCGCGCGTATCCGACGGTGTTCAACATCTACGAAGAGTTCTTCGACGACACCTTCGACGCGTCGGCGAACATCCTCACCGCGAACGGCTACGTCGTCGTGAAGCCGTCGGTCGGATTCGACATCGGCTATCCGGGTGAGGCCTGGGTGAAGGGCGTCACGTCTGCCGCGAACAAGCTCATCGAGATGGGCATCGCCGACTCGGCCCGCCTCGGCGTGCATGGAACGAGCTACGGCGGGTATGCGACCAATCTGCTCATCACGCAGACACAGCGCTTCAAGGCGGCGATCAACGTGTCAGGCAAGGTGGATCTCATCAGCTTTTACACGGACAGCCCCCGCCTCGGCGTCCGGAACATCACGGCGGCTGAGCGGAGTCAGGACCGCATCGGCGCAACGCTGTGGCAGCAGCCGCAGAAGTACGTGCAGCACTCCGCCGTCATGTTCGCGGATCGCATCACGACGCCGCTGCTCATCATGACCGGGGACCAGGACCAGAACGTCCCCGCGCGCAATAGCGCCGAGATGTATTACGCGCTTCGACGGCTCGGGAAGGACGTCGTCTGGGTGAACTACATGAACAGCGGCCACGGCACGCCCGGCACGACGGTGGAGGACTTTACCGACTACCACGTGCGGATTCTTCAGTGGTACGACAAGTACCTCAAGGGCGACAAGGCGAAGAAGGACGTCGCGGCACCGCAGTGAATCGAGTTGGTCTGTAGGGGCACCACGCCTGGCATCTATGACGAAGGTTGTTGGGATCACGCGGATGCAACGGATGAAAGTGCGTATCTCGTGAGGGTCGACGTGCGGCAAGAAGGACCTGCCGTTTGATTCGATCTCCGTTGGTTCCTGATTGAACAAACAGCCACGGCCCTCGCGAGAAGGCCGTGGCTGTTTGATTTTTCATTCATTCAGCGGCGAAAAGGCAGTGGCGCCTTGATTTTTCATTCATTCATTGGCCCGGCGCAGGCCGATACGATGAGGAATCGCCGTCACGCCCTTTCATCCGTTGCATCCGTTCGATCCCAACAACCTTCGTCATAGATGCCAGGATAACGTTGTTCCCGCCGTCCAGCCACTGCTTATCGCGCGGCGCGACGCACCACCGCCACGGGCTCGAGACTCCGGTCGAGGTCGAGGAGCACATCGAGCACCGTCTCGACCGCGGCCGCATAGAACGCCTGTGTGATCTGCGCGAACTCATCGCTCGGCTTGTGATAGCCCGGATGGTCCTCGACGCCGAAGTAGAGGAACGGAATCTTTGCCGCGTTGAACGGGCCGTGATCGGATGAGTTCGTCCAGTTGTCCGAGCCGGTTGCCGTCGGCCCCTCGTGACCGGTGAGGAGCTTCACCCGGCCCACCTGCTTCGCGCGCTCTATATGGGAGCGGAGCACAGGGTACGCGTACGTGCCGACCGCATAGAGCTCCCCCGCCGGGCTGCGGCTCACCATGTCCAGGTTGACGTTCATGATGATCGAGTCGGCGGGCACCGGCGGACCGGCAACGAAGGCGCGGGCTCCGCGAAGGCCCGCCTCCTCGGCGTCGAACGCGACGAAGATCATTGAGTTCTCCGGCGGGTTTGCCGCGAAGTACCGGGCGAGCTCGATGACCGCGCCGGTGCCCGAGGCGTTGTCGTCGGCACCGTTGTAGATCGAGTCGCCGTTCACTGCCGGTCCGCCGACGTGATCATAGTGCGCGGTGACGACGATGTAGCGGCCCGGATGACGCGTGCCCCGCACGGTGCCAATGACGTTCGATCCGGGCACCATCGTGCTGTGGCGCGCGAAGGTGAACGGATGCTCGAAGCTCGCCCCGACCGGGCGCACGCCCGTCCCCTCGAAGGCCGCGCGCACGTAGGCGCGGGCCATCGCTCCGCCCGGCGTCGCCACCCTCCGGCCGGCGAACGAGTCCGCGGCGAGCGTGCGGACGTGCCCGACGAGCCGCGTGGCGTCGATCCGGATCGGGCGAGCGCCGGCAGGCGCCGAGGTGCCGCCGGTCGCTGAGTCCGCGCGGGGACTCGCGCAGCCGGTGGAAAAGCCGAGAGCGAGCGCAGCGATGAGGGAGGAACGACGAGTGACGGTCATGGGCATTCTGGAGGGGTGCGAGTGGGATCGATTTGCTTCAGAAGGCTAACTGTGGCGAGCGCTCCCGGCGATGCCCGCCGACACGCGCAAAGGCATTCGGCCCCATTCCTGCTCGGGGGATCGATTCATCGAGCGCGACCTCGGGTGGAATTCAGGCTCCCGCGGCCAGCGAGTTCTCACTTCACCGTACTGTCATGCGCCCCCCCATTCTCCTGTCGCGGACCCATGCGTTCGCACTCCTCGGTGCCGCGCTGCTCGCTGCCCCGGCACCGCTGTCCGCACAGTACTTCGGCAGGAACAAGGTGCAGTACGAGAATTTCGACTGGCGGATACTGACGACGCCGCATTTCGACCTGCACTTCTATCCCGAGGAGGAGGAGCCCGCACGCGACGCTGGCCGGATGCTCGAGCGCTGGTACCAGCGCCAATCCTCGCTTTTGCGCAACGAGTTCGGCAGGAAGCCGGTCATCCTTTACGCCAACCACCCCGACTTCCAGCAAACCAACGTCATCGGCGGGTCGATCAGCGAGGGCACGGGCGGCGTCACCGAATCGGGCCGCACCCGCATCATCCTCCCGCTCACCGGCGTGTACGCCGACAACGACCACGTGCTCGGCCACGAGCTCGTGCATGCGTTCCAGTACGACATCGCCAGCAAGACGCCGGGCGGCCTGCCGACCATCGGCCAGTTACCGCTGTGGGTGATCGAAGGGATGGCGGAGTATCTCTCGCTCGGCCGCGAGGATGCCCACACCGCAATGTGGCTTCGCGACGCGGCGTTCCGCGATGATCTCCCGACGATCAACCAGCTCACGCGCGACCCCCGCTACTTCCCGTATCGGTACGGCGAGGCCATGTGGGCGTACATCGGCGGCCGCTGGGGCGACCGCATCATCCCGACCCTGTATCGCCAGGCACTTCGCACCGGCCTCGATGGCGCGCTGCGCGGCGTGCTCGGGTACTCGAGCGACAGCCTGTCGAAGGAATGGCATGCCGCGATCCGCGCGGCGTATCTCCCCGGGCTCGAGGGCCGGACCGCTCCGCACCTCGCCGGCGAGCGCGTCATCGCCCAGAAGGAAGCGGGCGCGATGAACCTCTCGCCGACGCTGAGCCCCGACGGGCGCTTCGTCGCGTTCTTCTCGCGGCGGGGGCTCTTCTCGGTTGACCTCTACCTCGCCGATGCACGCACCGGGGAGGTCCTGCGCGAGCTCGCGAGCCCCGTGAACTCGCCCCACTTCGATGCCATCAGTTTCATCTCGTCCGCCGGGGCGTGGTCACCCGACTCGCGCAAGTTCGCATTCATCGTCTTCGCCGATGGCGACAACGAGATCAACATCCTCGACGTCGCGAGCCGGCGCATCGAGCGCCGCATTCGCGCGCGCGACGTCGGATCGGTATCGCACGTCGCCTGGTCGCCGGATGGGCAGACGCTCGCATTCTCCGGCATGCAGGGCGGTGTGAGTGACCTGTTCCTCATGAACCTCGCCTCGGGCGATTTCCGCCGACTGACAAACGACCGATACGCCGACCTGCATCCCGCATGGGCTCCGGATGGTCGTTCGATCGCGTTCTCCACGGACCGCGGCGCCGGCACCAACCTCGAGACACTGAGCTTCTCGCCGCTGAAGCTCGCGATCATCGACGTCGAGACCGCGGCCATCCGGGAGATGACAGTCTTCCGCGGAGCGAAGCACATCAATCCGCAGTTCGCCCCGAATGGCCGGGAGCTCTATTTCATCGGCGATCCCGACGGCTATTCGGACGTGTACCGCCTCGAGCTCGAGACCGGCGCGGCGTTCCGCGTGACGCGCCTCGTCACCGGCGTCAGCGGCATCACATATCTCAGCCCTGCACTGACCGTCGCCCAGCAGACGGGCCGCGTCATGTTCTCGGTGTTCGAGCGCGCCGGAAACAACATCTACGCACTGGAGCCGGACCGCGCCCGTGGCGAGCCCGCCGATCCGCAGATGGTCGTGTCGAGGCTCGCAACCCTGCCGCCGCTCGACCCGGTGGATGTCTTCGTCACTGCGTACCTGCGTGACCCGGCCGCCGGCCTGGTCCCCGGTGACTTCGCCGTGTCGCCCTACCGCTCCCGGCTCGCCCTCGATTACCTCGGCCAGCCGACGATCGGTGTCGCCGCCAGCAGCTACGGGACCGCGCTTGGCGGATCGATCGCGGCCTACTTCGGGGAGATGCTGGGGAATCGCACCGTCGGCGTCGGACTCCAGGGTTATGGCGAGCTCTCCGACTTCGGCGGCCAGGCGTTCTATCTCAACACCGAGCGCCGCTGGAACTGGGCCGTGTCGGGCGGCCACTTCCCCTATCTGTCGATCTATCCGACCCAGCCCCGGACGACGACCGAGACCATCAACGGCCAGACCTACCAGACGCTGACCTTCGACGAGATCCGGGAGCGCACCTTCCAGGACAACCTCTCCGGGATGCTCGCCTATCCGTTCTCCACCACCCGGCGCGTCGAGTTCAGCGCCGGCGGGACGAAGATCTACTACACACGGAACGTTCGCTCCATCGAAGTGCTCGACGGTCAGGTGATCGATGACAGCCGCGATGGTGAGGACGCTCCACCCGGCATCACCTACGGCCAGGCAGGTGCTGCACTCGTCGGCGACAACTCGTACAGCGGTTTCGTCTCGCCGATCCAGGGCGGACGGTATCGATTCGAGGTTTCGCCCGCCTTCGGTGGGATCTCGTTCTACACCCTGCTCGGCGATACCCGCCGCTACCTCTTCATGAGGCCGGTCACGTTTGCGGTCCGCGGGATGACGTATGGACGGTATGGCGGCGGATCCGAGGATCCTCGCTTGTCGCCGATCTTCGTCGGCCAGCCCGCGTTCATTCGCGGTTACGATCCCAACAACTTCACGATCGAGGAATGCGTCGCCGGCACGGCGGACGGCGACCCATGTCCCGAGTTCAATCGCCTCGTCGGCAGCCGCATGGCGATCGCCAACTTCGAGCTCCGCATCCCGCTGTTCGGGAACCGGGAGCTCGGACTCATCAACCTTCCCTTCCTTCCGACCGAGATCGCGCCCTTCTTCGATGTCGGCATGGCGTGGACGCGGGCTGAGGGGCCTGTCTTCCGCTTCGAGCGCGATGGGGGCGAGCGCGTGCCGGTGATGAGCACCGGCATTAGCGCCCGCGTGAACATCCTCGGCTACGTCATCGGCGAGGTGTATTACGTCCACCCATTCCAGCGGCGAGTGAAGGGTTCACACTTCGGGTTCCAGCTCCAGCCAGGTTGGTGACGGGCGACGGCGACTCCGTGCGGATCAGGTGATATACTGAGCGAGCGCTCGCCACCGCCGCTTTTGCCTGGAGTCGTCGTCGATGTCCACCTCTGCGCCCATCAGACCCCTGCCCCGCTCCGGAGTCGGCGCAGCACCCGCCCGCGACGGCGCCGTGCGCGTCGCCGCGATCGACATCGGGTCCAACTCGGTGCGCCAGATCGTCGCCGATGTCTCGGCCGACGGTACGATCCGCGTCGTGGACGAGATGAAGGCTGCGCCCCGGCTTGGCGCGGGGCTCACCGAGTCCAATGACCTCGACGCGGCTGCCATGGACCGGGCGATCGAGGCGATCACCCGGATGCACACGCTCGCCGGCCAGCTCGGTGCGACACGGATCGAAGCCGTCGCCACGAGTGCGGTGCGCGAGGCGTCCAACGGATCGGCGTTCATCGCACGCGTCAAGGACGCGACCGGCATGCGCATCCGCGTGCTCAGCGGGCAGCAGGAAGCGCGGCTCTCCTTCCGCAGTGCGCTCGCCCACTTCGAGCTCGGTGCCGGGCGCGCGGTCGTCATGGACATCGGTGGCGGCTCCCTGGAGCTCGCCCTCAGCGCCGACGGTCTCGTCGAGAGCCTCGAGTCGCTGCCGCTCGGCGCGATCCGGATGACGGAGACGTACCTGCGTGGCGACGCGGGCCGAAAGCAGGTGACAGCCCTTCGGAAGGCCGTGCGCGATGCGTTGAAGGGGCAGCTGCCCTACCGCGAATTCCGCGGTGCGCGTGTCATCGGATCAGGCGGGACCTTCACCAACCTCGCGGGCATGCACCTCGCGCGCGAAGGCATCGCCACTGCGCGCACGACGCACGGCACGACGATCGCGCGCGCGGAGCTCGAGCACGTGCTCGAGTGGCTCCAGGACATGCCGGCCGAGGAGCGCGCGACGGTCCCCGGCCTCAACCCGGCGCGTGCGGACATCATCGTCGCCGGCCTCGCGGTTGCCGCGGAGACGATGTCCCGCTTCGAAGCCCGCGAGCTCGTCGTTTCAGCCTACGGAATCCGGGAAGGACTGCTCCTCGAAACGGCTCGCATCGCGCCCGCCATCGTGGACCCCGGCGTCGCGCGTGAACGATCCGTCCGCGAGCTCGCTGAGCGCTCGCATTACGAGGTGCAGCACGCGCGCCAGGTGCAGCGGCTCGCGCTCCAGCTCTTCGACACACTCGGTCCGCGCGTCGGGTGCGAGCCCGGCGATCGCCAGATTCTCTCCGACGCCGCGCTGCTCCACGACATCGGCTATCACATCAGCTACGCGCAGCACCACAAGCATTCCTACCACCTGATCCTGCACGCCGACTTCCTCGGCATGTCGCCCGAGGAGCAGGTCGCGATCGCGAACATCGCCCGCTATCACCGCGGTCCGCGCCCGAAGAAGAAGCACCGCAACTTCGGCGGGCTCGAGCGCACGCTTCGCGACCGGATCGAGCGCCTCGCTGCGATTCTCCGCGTCGCCGACGGCTTCGATCGCGGCCACGTCGGCACCGTCGAGAAGATCAAGGTTCGCTGGCTCGACCGTGCCCTTCGACTTACGCCGGTTCCGACCTCTCGCACACGCTCACTCCGCCTCGAGCTCTGGGGCGCAAGTCGGAAGTCAGGCCTCCTCGCACGCGTCTCCGGAGTTCCGGTCGAGATCGTCAATTCCGACGGGACGGTGGTTCCCGTCGATGAGGAGCGGACCGAGTCGGATTGAAGGAGAGCGACAAACTCTGTCCTGACCGTGGCGGAAGAGACTCGACTCCGAGACGCCCACAGTGCAGCTGCCGTTTCGCTGTTGCGGTATCCGCGTTCATCCGCGTGATCCGCGGCTGTAGTTAGCCGTTGACCTGGAAGTTTTCCAAGTTCACCCGCGTAACCCGCGGCCGTGTTTAGCCGTTGACCTGGAAGTCTTCCGCGTTCAGCGCGGCCGGAATGGCACTGCCATCATCCGCGGCTTCGCCACGTTCGAGGCTAACCCGTCCGCCCCGCCTCGCGGTGCGTCACTGCCGGCGGCGGCAGGAGGTCGCGATTGAGACCCCATGCATCCGCGATGAGGATCCGGTGCGTCGCGCGCTCGGGGCCGTCCGGAATGCGCTGCATCCAGCTGCCATCGGCGTGCAGCTCCCACGCCTGGCGATTGTCGGCGAGGCAGGTATCGAGCAGCGAGCGCAGCCGCGTGTGAAGCGTTGATCCCTCCACCGGCGCGATCGCCTCGACCCGCCGGTCGAAGTTGCGCGGCATCCAGTCAGCTGATCCGATGTAGAACTCCTCTGCCCCCGCGTTGCCGAACTTCCAGATGCGGGAGTGCTCGAGGAATCGCCCGACGATGCTGATGACACGAATCCGCTCGCTGACGCCCGCGATTCCCGGACGGAGGCAGCAGATCCCGCGGATGATGAGGTCGATCTCGACGCCGGCCTGTGACGCCTCATACAGGGCGGTGATGGCGCCGGCATCGACCAGCGAGTTCATCTTCGCGACGATGCGCCCGCGCCTGCCCTCGCGCGCGTGCTGCGCCTCGCGTGCGATGAGCTCGAGGAAGCGGTCCCGCATGTTCGCCGGCGCGACGAGCAGCTTCCGATATCGGCGCTGCCGCGAAAACCCGGTCAGCATGTTGAACAGGTCGCTGACATCCGCACCGATGAGCGGGTCCGCCGTCAGAAGGCCGACGTCCGTATAGATGCGCGCCGTCTTGGAGTTGTAGTTCCCCGTGCCGATGTGCACGTACCGCCTGATGCCATCAGCCTCCTTGCGAACGACGAGCACGGTCTTCGTGTGGGTCTTCAGCGAGGCCATGCCATATGCCACGTGCACGCCGTAGCTCTCGAGCGTCCGTGCCCAGGTGATGTTGTTCGACTCATCAAACCGCGCCTGAAGCTCCACGAGCACCGCGACCTGCTTCCCGCGCTGGGCCGCGTGGCTCAGCGCGCGCACGATAGCGGTGTCGCCGGAGGTCCGGTACAGCGTCATCTTGATCGCGAGGACGTGCTCGTCCGTGGACGCCGCGTCGAGGAATCGCTCGATCGATGCCGAGAAGGAATCGAACGGGTGATGCACGAGCACGTCGCGCTCGCGGATGACGTCGAATATCGAGCGGTCCGAGTCGCGGAGCTCCTCAGGGACCATCGGCACGAGCGGCGGGTCGCGGAGCTCGGGAATCTCGAGCATCGCGATCGACATGAGATCCCCGAGGTCGAGCAGCGGGCCGGCGTCGTGTACGTCGCGCTGGGTGAGGAGGGCGACGGCTCCCGCTTCGTCCTCCTCCACCTCTTCCTCGCGCAGCGCCTCGAGGATCAGCTCGATGAGGTGCTTCGGCATCGCATCCTGCACCTCGAGCCGAACGACTTCCGCGAAGCGACGGCGGAACACCTGCTCCTCGATCATCGCGAGCAGGTCATCCGGCTCCTCGAGCGAGCCCAGGTCCAGGTCCGAGTAGCGCGTCACCCGGAACGCGTGCCAGCCGATGACGTCCATCCCGGGAAAGAGCACTCCGAGGTTCGCCCCGATGACCTGCTCGAGGGGCACGAAGTGGTGAGGGCGGGCAATCGGGACCCAGCGCGGGAGGCTCTTCGGGACCTTCACGCGGGCGAAATGGATCACGTCGGTGACGGGATCGCGGATTTCGACGGCGAGCGACAGGGACAGGTTGGAGATGTAGGGAAACGGGTGGCCGGGATCGACGGCCAGCGGTGTCAGCACCGGGAAGACCTGCGTCGCGAAGAACTCATCCATCGCGGACCACTCGGTCGGCGACAGGTCGGGGACTCCGATGAGACACACCCCGCGGTCGGCCAGCGCCGGGAAGAGCTCATCGTGAAGCAGCCTGCGCTGGCTCGTGGCCAGCGCGGCGACCTTGGTGAAGATCGCGTCGAGCTGCTCCTGAGCAGTGAGCCCGTCAGGCGGAGCCTGGACCACCGTCGCGGCGATCTGGCGACGGAGGCCCGCGACCCGGACCATGAAGAACTCGTCGAGGTTGGTGCTGAAGATCGATGCGAACTTGAGCCGCTCGAGCAGCGGATTGCGCGGATCCGCCGCTTCGTGCAGCACGCGCGCATTGAAGTCGAGCCAGCTCAGCTCGCGGTTGATGAAGAGCAACGGAGAGGTGATCCAGGAGGCTGAAGAGCACGCCAGGTGCGTGCATCGTGCCATATCATACACGCCTCGGCCAGTTTGCGGGTCACGGCGACGTCACGAGGGGGCGCCGCGACGCGGGGTTGCGGCACCGAGGGGCCCCCCGGCAGCTTTGGCGCGACCACAAGGGGTGACCATGCTGCCTGGACCGCGGGCGACACGAGAATGAGCACTGCGCCGGCCGTCGCGCGACCGCGAGTCGTCGTCATCGGGGGCGGATTCGGCGGGCGGAATGCCGCCCGCGCGCTTCGCACCGTCCCCGTGGATGTCACGGTCGTCGATCGCACCAACCACCACCTGTTCCAGCCGCTGCTCTACCAGGTGGCGACGGCGACGCTCGCCCCCACCGACATCACGGCACCGATCCGCTGGTTGTTGCGCCGCCAGCGCAACGCCGCGGTCCTGCTCGCCGAAGCGACCGCAATCGACGTCGAGCGGCGTGTTGTAAAGGTGGACCGGGAACCGTACGAGCTGCACTACGACTTCCTCGTGCTCGCCGCCGGGTCGCGACACGCGTACTTCGGGCATGAGGAGTGGGAGCCGGTCGCTCCCGGGCTGAAGAGCCTCGCCGATGCCATCGAGCTGCGCCGCCGCTTCCTCCTCGCATTCGAGCGCGCGGAATGGGCGACGGATCCCGCTGAGCGGCTCGCGTGGCAGACCTTCGTCATCGTCGGCGGCGGGCCAACAGGTGTGGAGCTCGCCGGGATGATCCCCGACATCGCGCGCCGCGCGCTCCGGCCCGACTTCCGGCACATCGACACGGCGGCGACGCGAGTCGTGCTGCTCGAGGGCGGCCAGCGCCTTCTCCCCGCGTTCCCGGAAAACCTGTCGGCGCGCACGCGCGCAGACCTCGAGCATCTCGGCGTCGAAGTCCGCACCGGGGCGGTCGTCACCGGCATCACCGACGCCGCGGTCTTCATCGCCGAGGAGCAGATCAGGACGCACACCGTCATGTGGGCGGCCGGTAATGCGGCCTCGCCGCTCACCCGCGATCTCGGGACGCCACTGGACAGCGCCGGACGCGTGCCAGTGCTTCCCGATCTCTCCGTCGTCGGGCGCCCGGAGATCTTCGTCGTCGGCGATGCGGCGACGATCGCAACGAAGGGGAAGCAGGTGCCCGGCGTGGCGCAGGGTGCCATGCAGATGGGGACGCTCGTGGCGAAGAACATCGCGAGCGACCTTGCGGGCAAGCCGCGGCGAAACTTCCGCTACCTCGACAAGGGCAACCTCGCGACGATCGGCCGGAACCGCGCCGTCGCGGACTTCGGGCGCGTCACCTTCTCGGGCTTTCCGGCGTGGGTCTTCTGGATCTTCATTCACATCCTCTATCTCGCCGGGTTCCGGAATCGGGCGACGGTGCTGGTCGAGTGGGCGTACGCATACTTCACCTACGAGCGGGGCGCGCGGCTCCTGAGCCGCGCGGAATCGCGAGGCGACTCCCCGACGCCAGCGTCCACCCGTCCACCCAGGAGTGCCTGACCGGCCTTCCACGCTTGGCGGTGCGAAGGCAGCCGCCCATCTTTCCCCCATGGATCCCACGCAGTGCGCCAGGTGAGCCGCAGCCCCCTGCACACCCCCTTCGACACGATCATCATCGGCAGCGGGTTCGGCGGTACGATGGTGGCGCACGAGCTGGTGAACGCCGGCGAGCGCGTCCTGTTGATCGAACGGGGCGACTGGGTGACGCGGGGACCGGAGAACTGGCAGGCCGAGGGAGTGGGGCTCCGATCCCCGCACTACTCGCGCGATGCGCTCTACGATGTGTCCACCGATTACGGTCGCTCCGAGGCCGGCTTCTTCGCCTGCGTCGGGGGCCAGTCCGTCTTCTACGGGGGCGCGTCGCTCCGCCTTCGCGAAGGCGACTTCACCGCTGACGCGGAGATCGTCGGCGACTCCGACGCGGAGTGGCCGTACGATTACGCGGCGCTCGAGCCGCACTATGCGCGCGCGGAGCGCCTCCTGCGAGTCGCCGGCGCGGCGGGACGCGACCCGACCGAGGGATTCCGAAGCACCGCGTACGTGCAGAAACCGAATCCGCTTGCGCCGATCAGCCGGCGGATCGAAGGCGCCGCCCTCCGACTCGGCCTCACGCCGTTCCGCCTTCCGCTGGCAATCGCCAATCAGACTGATGACGGTGAGGGCTGCATTCTCTGCCGCACGTGCGACGGCTACGCGTGCGCGGTGGACGCCAAGAACGACCTCGCGACCCGCGTCCTGCCAGACCTCCTCGCGAAGGGACTGCACATCGAGGTGAACACCGTCGCGGTGCGTCTCGCAACCCGAGGCACCCGCATTACGAGCGTCGAGTGCGTGAACCGCACCACCGGCGAGCGCGTCCGACTCTCGGCACGGCGATTCGTCCTCGCTGGTGGAGCGCTCGCCTCGCCTCACCTCCTCCTCGCCTCGGACCTCGCTCGGCTGAATCCGGGCGGTGGCGTCGTCGGCCGGTATCTCATGCGGCACGACAACGCGGTGGTCTTCGGTATCTTTCGCCAGCGCCCGAATCCGGAGCGCGTCTTCGACAAGCAGATCGCGATTCACGACTACTACTTCGGTCACCCGACCATCCGCACACCGGCGGGGAAGCTCGGAGGACTCCAGCAGCTGACGCCGCCCCAGGATCTCGTCCGCGCGCACCTCGGCGGCGCGCTCGGCGCAATGGCCGGCTACGGCGTCGGCTTCATGACGGGCATTCTCTGCATTGCCGAGGACCAGCCGCGCGTGGACAACCATGTGTCGCTGGATCCTTTCGTGCGCGATCGATTCGGAGTGCCGCGCCTCCGCGTGCATCACCGCTACTCGCGGCGCGACGGCGCCGCGCGGTCGGCGCTCATTCGCAAGGGGCGCGAGCTCCTGCGGGAAGCAGGCGCGCTGGTGACCGCGGTGCATCCGATCGACACCTTCTCCCACGCGGTGGGCACCGTGCGCATGGGCGTCGACCCGCGACGTTCCGCGCTGGATGGTCATTGCCAGTTCCGCGGTGTGGACAACCTCTGGGTCGTGGATGGCAGCTTCATGCCTCGCTCCGGAGGCGTGAACCCGAGTCTCACGATTGCCGCGAATGCGCTACGGGTCGGGGCCCATCTCGCCGCCACCGGTGACGCTGCAGGCGACGCGCGCTCTCCACGTGCCGCGGCCGTCGCATCGCGCTGATCACAACACACTTCAAGGGGACGAATACATGGAGCTCGTCATCGCGGCGGTCATTGGACTGCTTGCGGGCACCCACGCCGCAACGTGGGGGATGTACAAGGACGCGCCGCACGAAGGATTCACCGTGCGGCGCTACTCCCGCAGCGTCATCGTCGGGCTCGTCGTCGGCATCGCCCTCCAGCTCCTGCTGCGCCTCGACCTGACCCGGGCCGCCGCGATGGTCATCTTCTTCGGCCTGTGCTATGTCGCCGAGCGCGGCATCGTCGAGGTCTACAAGACCTTCCTCCGCCAGGAGGATCAGTCCAAGTATTTCATCCCGATGCAGTTCCACATCGGGGGCAAGGTGGTTCACAGCACGCCGAAGCGGTTGCTCGTCGGACTCGCCTACACGGTCATCGTTCTCCTGGCCCTGTGGGGCGTCCACGAGCTCCAGCACGCCGAGACCGGGATTCCTCGCATCGTGATGGTGCTCCTCATCGGGAGCATCGGCGGTTGGATCTCCGCGTTCGGCGGCGCGTGGAAGGATGCGCCGATCGAGGGCTTCGAGACACTGAAGTTCTTTCGGAGCCCGTTGATGACGATCTTCTACGCGTTCGTGCTCTCGTTTCTCACGGACAATTACCTCATGATCGCGCTCGCCGCGCTCGGCTACGAACGCGCGACGATCGAGACCTACAAGACCTTTTTCTTTCCCAACAAGCCGCGCGGGAAGTTCGCCGGAAAACCAGTGCACTTCCCCGAGATGCTGACGCGCCGTCACCGCTTCGTCCCCCTGTACGTCGGCATCTGGGTCGTCGTGATCGCCGCGGGCGTCCTGGCGTTCACCGGTGAACGCCAGCGCGTCGAAAGCGCCGGGATTCTCGCCGGTCATGCGCCGGCGCTGCCACGCGGCGCCGAGTGAGCGGGAGCGTCCCGAACGGGCAGCTCGGCCTCGCCTTTCTGGGCTGCGGTTGGGCAACCCGTCTTCACAGCCGCACCCTTCGCGGTTTCCGCGACGACGTTCGGCCATTCTACGCGAGCCGCGACGCGGCGAAGGCCGCCGACTATGCGCAGCGATTCCATGGGGCAGGATCGTTCGGGTCGTATGAATCGGCCCTGGCGTCGCCCGACATCCACGTCGTCCTCATCGCGACGCCGCCGTCCTCGCACCTCGACCTGACGCTGCGCGCCATCGCTGCCGGCAAGGATGTCATCGTCGAGAAGCCTCCCTTCATGAGCGTCGCCGACTTCGATCGCGTCGGCGCTGCTGCCGCGGCCGCCGGGCGGCTCGTGATGATCGCGGAGAACTACTTCTACAAGCCGATGGCGGAGCGCCTCCGCGCGATCATCGCATCCGGCGACCTCGGTGACGTTCGCTTCATCAATGTGAACGCCCTGAAGCGGCAGAAAACGGGAGACTGGAGGGACGATCCGGCGATGTCCGGCGGCGGCGCGATGTTCGAGGCCGGCGTGCACTGGATCAACTTCATGGTGAACCTCGGCCTCGCCGTCGACACCGTGCACGCCTTCCGCGCCGGTGCGCCGACCGGGCCCGATCGCAGCAGCCTCGTCGTCGTGAAATACTCAGGCGGCGCCGTCGGGACGCTCGCGCAGTCGTGGGAGATTCCGTCGGTCCTCAAGGGTGTTCGCCTTTCCCGCGTCTTCGGTACGGTTGGGTCGGTGACCTTCGAGTCGAACGGGGTGTTCGCCTTTCAGCGTTCGCGCCGCACGCGGCTGCACTTTCCCGGCTTTCGCGACATGCTGGGGTACGGAGCGATGTTCCGGGACTTCTTCTCCTCCATCCACACGCGTGCCCAGCCGCGATTCTCCTTCACGCTCGCGCGCCGCGACCTCGCGTACCTGGAAGCGATGAAAGCCGATCTCGCGTGAGGCTATCACCGCGGCCTGTCAGGGCACCAGCGATCAGCGGTGAAAGGATTGCAAAACCCCGGGCTGGACTGTACTGTCGCCCCGGGCTGGAGTCGTCGGCTCAGTCCCTATCATCCTGCCGTCGATCCGAACGCGGCGGGTCTGCTCCGCCCCTCACACCACTCCCAGCAAAATGAACGCGAAGACGATCCTCCTCGTCGCGCTCGGCATCGTCACCGCGGCGTACCTGTTCGTCCTGTGGCGGGCGCTCGCCCGCGCCCGCGACGCCGCGGTCTCCGAAACGAACCCGACCCCGACGATCGCCGGACTCGCGACGGGATTCTTCGCGAATTTCTGGGATACCCTCGGGATCGGAAGCTTCGCGACGACGACGACGATCTTCCGCCAGTGGAAGATGGTGCGCGACGAGTGGATCCCGGGCACGCTGAATGTCGGGCACACCATTCCGACGATCGTCCAGGCGTTCATCTACACGAAGATCGTCCCGGTGGACAGCAGGACGCTGATCCTGATGATCGTCGCCGCGATCGCTGGCGCGTGGCTGGGCGCGGGCGTCGTCGCGCGCTGGCCGCGCCGGTGGGTGCAGATCGGAATGGGACTCGCGCTCTTTGCCGCCGCGCTGCTCATGCTGCTGGCGCAACTTCAGGCCAATCCCGCTGGCGGTGATGCGCTCGGCCTCAGCGGGACGAAGCTCGCCCTTGCCGTTGGCGGCAACTTCGCGCTCGGCGCGCTCATGACGCTCGGGATCGGGCTGTACGCACCGTGCATGATTCTCGTGAGCCTCCTCGGCATGAGCCCGACCACGGCGTTCCCCATCATGATGGGCTCGTGTGCCTTCCTCATGCCCGTCGCGAGCGCGCGATTCGTCCGCGAACGCAGCTATCACCCCGGCATCTCGGTCGGCCTCATGCTCGGCGGAATTCCCGCAGTGCTCATCGCCGCCTACATCGTGAAGTCGCTGCCCCTGACCGCGGTGCGCATCCTCGTGATCGTGGTCGTGCTTTACACGGCGGTGAATCTCCTCATCTCGGCCTTCCGGGAGCGCCCCGCCGTTCCTGCGCCGCCCGGTAAACCGGGACCGGTGACGCTCTGATCTCGGGCAGTCAGCCCGGCACCTCTCCCGCAGTTGGCGCCCGTAAACGCACTCGCGTCCCCCACGGATCGCGCACGACCGCATCGCCACCGCTCCACTCGACCCCGTAGCCGGCGTCCGTCAGGCTACGGGCCGCCTCACTGACGGAGCTACCAGCAGGAAGCTCGATCTCCCACTCGAGCAGTCGGGCATCGCCGGGCTCGGCGCGCGGGGCACTCGCCGCCCACGTGTTCGTCCCGAGGTGATGGTGATACCCGCCGGCCGACATGAACAACGCACCGGGATAGTTCCAGACGATCTTGTCGAAGCCGAGCGCATCGTGGTAGAACGATGTCGCACGCGCGATGTCATCCACGAAGAGATGCACGTGCCCCATGGCGGTGCCCGGTGGCATCCCGGTCCACGGCGCGCCAGCGCCCGCTGCAATGACGCTCTGCACGTCGAGCGGCTCCGTCGCCATGGCGATCTGCCGGCCTTCGTGTCGCCACGTACTGCGCGGGCGATCCGCGTAGACCTCGATGCCGAGGCCATCGGGATCGGTGAGATAGAGCGCTTCACTCACGAGGTGGTCCGACATGCCCGCGTATTCGCCGATGCGCGCGAGGTGCGCCACGAATCGCCCCAGCGCAGGACGATCGGGCAGGAGGATCGCGAAGTGATACAGGCCAAGACGCCCGCGCTTCGGCACCGGCCGAGCGCCCGCGAGTGCATGCAGCTCCACGAGGGGCGTCTCGTCCTCTTGCGCTGCGAGCACGGCAACCTCTGCATCGTTGTCGAGGGCGCGCAGGCCCAGGACACGCTGGTAGTAGTCCACCGACCGGGCCAGGTCGGCGACGATGAGCCGCACGCGACCGAGGCGGATGTCAGCCGGGAGCCGGTAGCCCTTGGGAGCGACACCGTAGTCGAGGGTTGCCGCCCCCTCGGCTCCGCGCTCGGTTCGCGTGGAGCCCATCGCTACCTCCCCTTGGTGACGCGCTCGGCGCGACGGCGTGCGATGGTGTCATCGATCGCATACCGGCCCGGCCCGCCGACGACCAGCGCCAGCGACGTCGCGAACAGGAGCAGTGTGAACTCGTAGCCGTTCGGCATGAAGAACCCGGCCGCCAAATGCACGAGGAAGATCGCGCCGAGCATGTTGATGGCGAGCCCGAGCGCCGCGAGGCGCGTGAGCAGTCCGATGACGAGCGCCAGTCCGCCGAAGAACTCGACGATCGCGACGAGCGGCGCGGTGATCCCCGGCAGCGGGATGCCCATCTGCGTGAAGCCGGCGGTCACACCGGCGATGCCGAACGAGAACAGCTTCTGGCCTCCGTGCGCCATGAAAATGATGCCCGTGACGACCCGGACGATGGTGAGAGCGAGGCCCTGACGGCGTGGATCGGTGGAGAAGAGGAACGAGGTCATGGTAGCCTGCCGTGCTTAATGGTGAAGTGATTCAGCGGTGAGGTGCAGGTGTTCGGTGTGATGACACCTATATGTCCGATCAAACGGCTTTCCCCCGTGCGAGCGACAGGAGCTCGATGAGCGCGCTCAACTGATCCCTGGACAGGTGGCCCAGCTGCTCGCGCTGCAGTTCCACGACCGGTGCGTCGAGCGACTTCAGCAGCCGCAAGCCATCGGCGGTGATCCGCGTCGTCACGAGCCGGCGGTCCGCCGAGTCGCGCTCGCGCGCAATGAGGCCGGCGACCTCCATCCGGTCCAGCAGCCGGGTGACATCCGGGACCTGCGCGATGAGTCGATCCCGAACCTCGTTGCGGCAGAGCCCCGAGCTCCCTGCCCCACGAAGGATGCGCAGGACGTTGTACTGGGTAGCCGTGATGCCATACGGCTTCAGCGCTTCCGCAAAGGCGTGATTCAGGACGGCAGCCGTCCGCGCGATGTTCAGCGCCGCCTCCTCATGGAGGCTCCTGAACGGCTTGGTCTGCTTGATCTCGTCGAGAAGGCGACTGGGCATGGCAGGAATATTACGTGTTCCAACACCCATTGTCAAGTCAGTGTTATCACACTCGTTCGGCCGGCGGCAGGCGGGTGGACCCAAAGCTCACAGCTTGATGTCGCCCCCGCGGTCCCCGCGCTCCAGCCGCCGAACCCGCTTCGCCACCTCGGCGCGCCGTCGCCGCTCCTCACCACGATCGCGCACGGCGTCCTCCCACTCGGGATTCCCCTCGGCATCGAGCTTCACGCGCAACACCGCGCCCTCGACCCGCGCCTTCGTCGGAATCCGGTTCGCGCTGACGTTCGTGGACTGGCCCGCTTCATCCACGACCACCATCAGTGACCCCTCGCGGCGATCCACGACAAAGATGGGCAGGCGCTTCACACTCATGGGACCCTCGTCGGTTGGAGGCGTGACGAGCGCACCGTGAATCGCCCGTCCGCCGTTGCATCCACGTCGATCGTTCCGTGCCGGTCCGTGCGATACATCTGCGCGCCCGTCGCCGACCACGCCGCCTCGACATCCGGGGACGGATGGCCGTAGGCGTTCCCGGGTCCCAGCGATGCCACCGCGACGGCCGGTGCGGTGGCGTGGACCCACGCGGCCACCGTCCCTGTGGCGCTCCCATGGTGCGCGACCTTCAGTATCGTCACGCGCGGAATCTGCGCGGTGCGCAGCCATTCGTGAAGCTCTTTCGCCTCGGAGTCGCCGGTGTACAGCGCGCGGAATCGCCCGTATTCCACGAGAATCCCAACCGAGTTGTTGTTCTGGGATCCATCGAGTCGCGGCGGGGGAAGGATCCGTACGCTCACCACGCCGAGTGTGATGGTTCGGTCAGTCGCCACCAGGTACTGCAGGCCGGGCTCCTGTTCCACCGCGCTGAGTGTCCGCGCGTAGGTCGCCGTGGTGTGCGGGATGCCGTTCTCGACGTAGGCGCGCACAACGAACCGTCGGAACACCTCCGGCATCCCGCCGATGTGGTCAGCGTGATTGTGTGAGGCGACGACGAGGTCCAGCGTATCGATTCCCTCGGACGCGAGAAGGTCAGCGACATCGTCAGCGCCAGGGCCCGCGTCGATGAGGACGCGACGTCCCTCGGGAGTCGTGATCAGCGCCGCATCTCCCTGACCCACGTCGAACTGACGGACCCGCAGCGTCCCTGCGCCCTCCGCGTCGCCGCCGCGGGTGGCTTGCGTGCCGTTGTACGCGAGGGGCGCACCGCAGGCCGCCAGCGCCGCGACGAGCGCCGCGGCACGAAGGAGGCCTCTGGATACCAGCTCGGTCGCCCGCGGTGTGCGCGTTGGGAACTACCTGCTGAAGTTGAACGGGAAGGAATAGTTCCCGGCGCTTGTCGACGACGGCAGGCGCCAGCCCCGAACTGCCCGGAGAATGCACGCCTCCGACTCGGCCGCGCCTGCGCCGGACCAGCTGCGCTTCGCGACACTCGCACTCGACACCGCGCCACTTGCGGCGATGCTTACCTTGACCGTCACCGACCCCGCGAGGGCAGGATTCGCCCTGAGCCCATGTTCCTCGTAGCAGAAGCGCAGCTGCGATTCATGCCCGCGAACGAAGGTTCCGACGGAGGCGACATCGCCAGCCGGGACGAGCGGGTCGGCCGCGATGATCGGGAGTGCCTGCACGGTGACCGCACTGCGACTGACGTTCCCTCCGCCGACACCGCCGCCGATCTCTCCCCCACCCACACCCGTGCCGATGCCGCCACGACCGGGAACGATCGAGCCTGCCCCGCCCTCGCCGTGGGCGAGAACCGTCTTGCCGCCGGCCTGCGCGGGAGCGCTGCCCGGACGCGTCACGACGACGCCGCCAAGAATGTTTGTCGGCTGGCCGACAATCGCCGCGGATGAGCCACCGAACGCGCGACTGATGGCGCCTTTCAGCGGCGCCAGGCCTCCCCCGCGACGCGCGGCGGGGCTGATTCGGGACGGGATCTCGCTCGGCTCGCGGAAGGCCCCACCTGTTGGATTCGGAAAACGGATGACGATTCTCTCGTCGGGGAGCTGCACCGGCGGCAGGTGCGGCCCGAATTGAACAAGCAGGAGGAACGCGATACCGATGGCCGACGCGATGCCGTACGAGCCGAGCAGGGCGCGCTCTTCCTCATCGATGAGCTCGAACCGCAGGCTGCCGGTGAGCCCGGTGTGTGTCGAAGCAGGAGTCGCGTGCGGCTTGCGTGACCAGGGCGCCATGAATCGTCTCCGGTGCTGGGGCGACGCACACGCGCTGGTGCAGTCACCCGCGGAATTGTGGCTCGTACCTGCCGTCCGGCTGCCATCCGGCGCGCCGCGGCCATCGCGTTCCCTCCTAGCCCCCGCGATTGGTATTGGTTCCCTGGGACGTCGAGCTCGCACCGTGCACGGCTACATGGCGGTCACCGCCGCGACGCCGGCTTTGCGCGGCAGCTACGTGGTTCGGTCGCTATCGTAGGGATCACTCAGGGGAGGTGTGCGGTCGATGCATGGGATGCCGAATCACATGATGGATCGCTCGCGACGAGGCCATCGCGTGCTCGCCGTCGGACTCTGGATCGGGCTGGCCGTCGCGTGCGCGCAGCCGGTGCCCGTGAAGCGCTCCCCTCCGACTCGGACGCCCGCTCTCAGTCCGGCCGATCCGGCGTGCGTCGGGCGCGTGACAGGCCGTCGCGACACCCTCGCCGCGGCAGTGTATGCGTCCGTCGGGTTCGACCGGAGCGCGCCAGCCGCCGTGCGCGAGTTCAGGAACGACGTGCTGCGCGCCCTCGTCGCTCGCTACTCCCCACCGGACAGGATCTCCGCCCCGATGACGGAGGCGGCCGCGTTTCCGTCAAAGGTCGTCACGGGACTCTTCGCGGTGGGGCCGTTGTTCGATGGCGAGCTGCTCGTCGTGTTCGATGGAAATGGCCGTGTTCAGGAGACCCGAGTCGTCGAGGTACCCGATTCACCCGACCTGATGCCGGCGCTCATCGCGGCGGTGCATCGGACGGACTCGGCCCGCGCGTTCCCCTCGCTCCCGGCCGGAGCGCGCGACACGCGCACTCCGGTACGAATCCGGCTCTTCGGCACGCGCTCGACCGTCCCGCCTCCGACTGACTCGTCGGCCACCGTCGTCACGATCGCAGAGCCGCGCTTCCTCGTCTCCGTCGTCGAGGACGAGGCGCTCGCCATCAGCGGATCGGGGCAGCCTCGCTATCCCAGCGAGCTCAAGTCGCAGGGCATCCAGGGGAAGGTCTGGATGCAGTTCGTCGTCGACGTGCATGGACGCGCCGACATCGCATCGGCGCGGACCGTCTTCGCGACTCACCCCGATTTTGCGAGAACGGTGATGCAGGCCATGCCCGAGATGCGTTTCATCCCGGGCCTGATCGGTGGGTGTCCCGTGCCGAGCTGGGTGCGCCAGGCATTCGAGTTTCGACTCGGAGGGTAGTGCACGGTCGTCGACGATGGTCGACGACTGAGAATCAGACGGCCCAACTCCAGGGGAAGTTGGGCCGCTGACCGCGGCGGCACGCAAGGCTGCTGCGCGCTACCGACTTTATACGTCGTCCTTCATTCGATACGGCCGGATCAGTGTCCGTTCGGATGGTTCAGCTGCCCGCGAACTTCGCCGCCCGGGAAATCGCCCGGTCCGGTGTTCGCCGGCGCGACGCCATCGTTGGTGTGCACGTTCACGTAGGTGAGCCCCGCGCGCATCGCGTCGATCAGCGGCATGGTCACACCGACGTTCGCTGCCGGACAGGTGATACCTGCGGGATTGAACGTACCCTCGGCGAGCACGCCATTCTGCGAGCCGCCGCCCGGCGCCAGGGGGGCACCCGTCGGCCCGATCACCGGCGCCAGCCACATGCGGATCGGTCCGTTCGCGCCAGCGCGGCCGCAATGGATGTGGGCCATGATGACGTTGTCGATGTTCGACGCGATGAGCTTGAAGTCCACCGTGCCGTCGTCGTTCACATGGAAGGTGGCCTGGCCCTGCGCCCGTGAATCCGCGGGCGTTGGCGCACCGGCGGGGAGGACGATCACTTCCTCATCGCCGCGCAGGTGCGTTCCGAGATGCATATCGGTCTTGCCGCCGACAGCATACAGCGGCGCCGTGATGTCCAGCTGTGTCGTCGCGGGTTGATCTCCAGTGCATCCAGCCATCAGCATGCCGGCTGCGCACAACGCTACGCCTCGTCTCACCATGAAATGTGTCCCCCAGGAATGTCGATGCGCGCGTGTCGTGAAGGGCGCGCGCTCCTTCCTCTACCACTACGGCAGAGATAGCGGAATCGCTGGACGAGGATGTACCCCATACCCGCGGCGCGGAAGAGGCGGTTTGCTCCGCCGGGACAAACAGCACGTAGCGCGGGACGAAGGGCGTGGAAGGCGATGTGCAGGGTGACGACCCTCGTCGCTCGCGTCGTCCCGTAGTTTGAGGAGCGTCAGGGGACGGTGGCATGCGATCGGCGTCGCGAACCTTGAACCCGCGTAATATCCTTTTTTCGCGTTTTCGTACTGTATCCGGGACACATGTCACTCTTCGCAGAGCTCGGGACGCTGGCAATGGTACTTCAGGACTCGTTGGTCTCGGCCCCCCTGCCGAGGAATCCGGCTGACCAGTGGTGGCCGCTGCTCCTCGTCGTCTCGTTCCCATTCATGTACTGGATGCGCAGACCGCAGCAAACTGCAGGGATCCAACGCCTCGCTGGTGCGCAGTTCCGGTTCATTGCTGCTGGCGTGTTCGGGGTGCTCGCACTCCTGCTCTGGGCGCCCGGCGTTGCTCGTGACTCGCCCCTCCGAGACTTTGCGAACGCGCTGTGCATCTTGGCCTTTCTCTGCTTTTCGTTGTTCAGCCACCGGTGGATAACGCTGCGCTTGAAGAGGAGTGCGGGCCCGGCGAGCGGCCGCGGCGACCATCTTCCGCGCGTTTAAAGAAGGCCAGCCCGTGGCGGACCGACACCGCCACGGACAAAAAAGCTGGCAGCACAAACACAATGCCCCGCCGCAGCATGCGGCCCAGCTCCGAGTGAGTGCGTCGCCACGCCTTGGTGGACATAGGGGGCTGGGTCATCGTTCTACTGGCGGACGCGCGGCCTCTTCGACAAGCTTCCGAATGCTGCGCCTCGCCTACCTTGCCCTGATCCTGCTCGGAGGGTGCTCCGCGGAGGTGCTGGGCCCTCTGCCCCTGCAGATCACTATCGAGGCCAGCCGGGCCACGGCCGCACCCGGGGTTCCGATCAGCTTCGAGGTGGCGGCCCGTGGCGGCCAGCTCGTCGGGATCACCACGAGCTACGGCGACGGAACCGAGGACCATCACGGGACCAGCGGTGCGCGGACGGCGCGGGTCACGTTCCACCACGCCTTCTCTGCGCCTGGGACGTACCAGGTCCAGGCTACCGTTATCGACGCTCTTGCTGGGCCGAAGGATGCGACGATCTCGGTGCGCGTGGACTAGCGTATTGACTCTATTCCATCCCCCGGTATCCTAGGGCGCGCGAGGTTACATCGCAGGCGGTTCCGGCGGTCCTCCCGGCCGCCGTTTCCGCATTGTTCCACTCGCAGTCCGCGGAGCCCATCGCTGTGGCGCTGTCCGGCGTCACATGCAGCGCCTCCCTCACACGGAGCAGCTCATGGATCGTTCACGGGTTAGCACGATTTTCCTCTCGGTCGCGGCGCTCATGCTGGGCACTGCCGCACTCCCGGCGCAATCGACCGGCACCATCAGCGGGCGGGTCGTCGGTGAGGACGGTGCACCGCTTCCCCAAACGCAGCTGATCCTCGTCGGCACCGGGCTCGGGGCGCGCGCTGCCGACAACGGCCAGTACACCATCGTCAACGTGCCGGCCGGGCAGTATCGGCTCCGCGCGCAGCTCATCGGCCATCGCCCTGTCGAAGCGCCGGTCGCGGTGGACGCCGGCGTCATCGCCCGACGGGACTTCTCGATGCACAAGCAGGCGCTGTCGCTCGACGCCATCGTTGTCACAGGTACCGCCGGCGCCGCACGCCAGCGCGAAGTCGGCAACAGCATCGCGCAGATCGACATGAGCAAGTTGAAGGAGACGCCAGCGACCGTCGGCGAACTGCTGCAGGGAAAGGCGGCCGGCATGCAGGTGATGCAAAGCTCCGCATCGGCGGGGAGCGGATCGATGATCCGGCTTCGCGGGAACGTCAGCGTCGCGATGAGCAACCAACCGCTGATCTACGTGGACGGCGTGCGTCTCCGCAGCGAGGGCTATCAGCGTAACGTGCCGCCCTCCGGGTCCGGCCTGCGCAGCGGCAACGATATCGCCAGTCCGCTCAACGATGTCAATCCGAACGACATCGAGCGCGTCGAGATCATTAAGGGTGCGGCCGCCGCGACGCTCTACGGAACGGAAGCCGCCGCGGGCGTGATCCAGATCTTCACCAAGCGCGGGCAGGCCGGGAAGCCGCAGTGGACAATCCAGGTGGATCAGGGCATCGCACGCGCGCTCAAGTTCGGACCCGATCCAAGCGAAGCGCCGCCGAGCGACACGGTCTATTCGTGCGCGGTGTCGGTTCCGGCCTGCTCCGGCACGATGCAGGCATATCGTGACAGCTTCCCTGACCGGTTCAGGGGATTGCCGACAACCGGCGTATCGCGCGCGGGTGGAACGTCGAGCTACCTGTTCATCGACCCATGGCTGCGAAATGGCCTTCGTC
>JANPKQ010000074.1:0-7638 GCA_031426115.1 Gemmatimonadaceae bacterium
GAGTCGTACCGGCTACGTCATCGTACGGAGTTCGCTGTCCGCCCGCGTCCTCCACGTTGCACTCCCGTGTGGGACAAGTCGTCCCAGCCGCAGCACGCTCCACACAATTCACAGTTGCTGACCGCCGATTCCCAATCGATAGAGGTATTCGCATGACGCGTGTGCTGAAGTTCCTCCTTGTCCTGCTCGCCTTCGTCGCCACGACGAGCGCGGCGCAGGCGCAGACGGGCTATATCACCGGGTCCGTGACGGACGCATCGACGGGCACCGGTGTCGGTGGTGCGACGGTGCTCGCCCGCAACGCATCCGGGGCGGTCGCCGGGTCCGCGACGACGAATGGTGACGGCGGCTACCGGATCAGCAACGTCGCGGCTGGCAACTATACCATCGAGGTGCGCGCCATCGGCTACACGGCCGCTGGACAGCAGACCGTCGTCGTCGTCGACGGCGCACCGACCATGCTCTCGTTCACACTGAACCCGAGCGCGGTTCGATTGAACCCGGTGCAGGTCACCGCCGGAGGTGTCGAGGAGAAGGCGACCGAGGCGCCAGCGTCGATCTCCGTCATTCCGCGCGAGCTGGTCAACGAGCGGCCGTCCGTGACAGTTGCCGACCACCTGCGAGCCACACCCGGCGTCGACGTCGTCAGCGGCGGGATCCTCCAGTCCAATATCGTGGCGCGCGGCTTCAACAACATCTTTTCGGGATCGCTGCTGACGCTGACCGACCACCGCTTCGCCTTCGTGCCGTCGCTCCGCGTCAACGTCCCGTACCTGACGCCGACGACCAACGAGGACATCGAGCGCATCGAAGTGGTCCTCGGTCCCGGTTCGGCCCTCTATGGCCCGAACGCAGCGAGCGGCGTCATGCACGTCATCACGCGCTCTCCCTTCGACTCCCGCGGCACCACGGTGACGCTGGACGCCGGCAACCGCTCACTCCTGCGCACGGCCCTGCGCCACGCTGGAACCGTGTCCGAGCGTCTCGGCTACAAGGCATCGTTCGAGTACTTCCAGGCTGACGACTGGGAAAGCCGCGACGAGTTCGAGCTGTCGCTGACGCCAGCCGTGCGGCGCACCTTCGACCTCGAGAAGTTCAGTGGCGAAGCGCGCGTCGACTTCCGCGCGACGGAGAACACCACGATCATCGGCACGTACGGCCGTGGTCAGGCAGGCAACGCCATCGAGCCGACCGGCCTCGGCGCCGCACAGGTCAGGGACTGGGTGTTCAACACATACCAGCTCCGTGCGACGAACCGCCGCGCGTTCGCCCAGGTGTTCTTCAACCAGAGCGACGCTGGCGAGACCTTCCTCCTCCGCAATCGCAACCGTCCCGACGGCGGAGTCATCGTGGACAGGTCGAATCAGCTCGTTGCTCAGGCGCAGCACGGGTGGGCATTAGGCGGACGGCAGGACTTCATCTACGGTATCGACTATCAGGTCACGACGCCGAGAACCGAAGGGACGATCAACGGCCGGAACGAGGATGACGACAACGTCACCGAGATCGGCGGATATCTCCACTCGAAGACCCAGCTTCTCCCGACGGTGAACCTCGTCGCGGCGATCCGTCTCGACAAGCACAGCCGTCTCGACGACGCGGTCTGGTCTCCGCGCGCGGGACTCGTGTGGAACCCGAGCGAGAATCAGGGTTTCCGCGCGACGTACAACCGCGCGTTCTCGACGCCGAGCACGAACAATCTCTTCCTCGATCTCGCGGTCGCATCGATTCCGATTCCCGGAACGCCGGGGTATACGGTGCGCACGCTCGGGACGCCCGGCGAGGGATTCCAGTTCCGGCGCGGCCCAACCTGCGCGGCAGGGGGGACCGGTGCCGGGCTTTGCATGCGGTCGCCGTTTATTACCGCCGGTGGCACCCAGCCGTTCGTTCCGGCCAACGCCGGCGCGATCTACCAGACCGTCGCGCTTCCGGTGGCACTCGCAAACGGCCTCCAGGCCCAGCTCCAGGCCCAGTTCCAGGCGGCAGGTCAGACACCGGCGCAGGCTGCGGGCACTGCCCAGGCTGTCGTCGACCGTCTTCGGACCGCGCCGGCCCCGACCAACGTCGGGACGGATCTCCGGACGTTGAATCCGACAACGGGTCGCTTCGACCGGGTGAATGAGAGCTCCGTGCAGGATCTCACGGCGATCCTTCCGACGACGACGGAGACCTACGAGGTCGGATATCGCGGTGCGCTGATGCGTCGACTGTCGGTGCAGGTGGACGTCTGGAGCCAGCGTCGCAAGAACTTCGTGAGTCCGTTGCTCGTCTCCACGCCGAATGTCTTCCTCGACTCGCCGTCGCTGACGACGTATCTGACGACGACATTGACCCCGACGCTGGGCGCTCCGACTGCCGCCGTCGTCGCGGCGGGGATCGCGGCCGGGATGTCGGGCGTTCCGAATGCCCCGACTGCCGCAACGCGTGGTATTCCGCTCGGCGTGGTGAATATCGACAACGCGCTGAACAACCCGACCGACATCGTCCTCGCCTACCGGAACTTCGGGACGGTCGATCTCTGGGGATCGGATCTCGGAGCGGACTTCGCGCTGACCGACCGCATCACCCTCGCGGGCACCTATTCGTATGCGAGCAAGGATTTCTTCCCGGCCGAAGGCGCAGGGTTTGACATCGCGCTCAATGCCCCCGCGGGTAAGGGTTCGGTGACGGGACGTTTCGCGAGCATGCAGAGCGGGTTCACCGCCGAGATCCGCAATCGCTGGGTGAAGGGCTTCCCGGCGAACTCTGGTGTGTATGTCGGAGAGGTCCCGAGCTACTCAATGCTCGACGCCGGAATCTCCATGCGCCCGAGCCTCCTCCCGGGTGCCATGATCTCGCTGAATGCGACCAACCTGCTCGACAAGGGCCACATCGAGTTCATCGGTGGCGCGACGATCGGTCGCCTCATCATGACCCGTCTGCAGTACAGCTTCTAGCTCGTTGTCTTGAACGCGCGGGGGAGCGACCCTGGGTCGCTCCCCCGCGCGGTTGTAGTTATGATCGATTCCCGTGCGTGACACCATCGGTCACCCTGCGCATATCCTGCTCGACACCACCCGGCGCCTGATCATCGGGCACCGCGGTGCGGCGGCACATGCACCGGAAAACACCATCCCGTCGTTCCGCCTCGCAGAGCGGGCCGGCGCTGACGCCATCGAGCTCGATGTGCACATGTCGGCCGACGGTGTGCCGGTGGTGATCCACGATCCAACGCTCCTCCGGACCGCGGGACGCGACCTCATCGTCGCGAAGGAGAGTTTCGCCCGCCTCCGCGAGGCCGACGCCGGGTCACGCTTCACGCGCGACGGCGGACGCACCTTTCCCTGGCGCGGACGCGGCATTTTCATCCCGTCCCTGGAGGAGGTGGCAACGGGGCTGCCGAAAATGCCGCTGCTGATCGAGCTCAAGGTCCGCGGCGCGGGCGACGCGGTGCGCCGGGTGCTCTGGCGCACCGGAGCCCTCAACCGGGCGCTGCTCGTCTCCTTCGATCATCGCGCAATCCTGAGTTTTCGCGACGGGACGACCGTCACCGGCGCAGGTGAGCGAGAGATGATCATGCTCCTCGCACGCGCGCTGGCGCGGGTCCTCCCCAGGAGAGTGCCCTATCAGGCCGTGTTCGTCCCGCGCCGACACTGGGGCATGAACATTTCGCTTGCACCGTTCGCCCGAGCTGGACGCGAGGTCGGGTTCGCCGTCCACACCTGGGTCGAGAACGACCCGGTGGTGGCGCGGCAGCTCTGGAGCATGGGTGTCACGGGGATCGTCACCGATGATCCCGGCGCCCTGCGGGTCTCGCGCGACTCGGGCTGAGCCCACCCTCACCGTCCCCTGCCATGCCATCACTTCGTATCGCACTCCCGGCTGCATCCATCGCCGTCCTCCTCGCGGCGGCCAGCCCCGCCCGATCCCAGGGCACCACCGGCTCGACAGGCGGCAGTACGACGACCACGACGACGACAACGGTCACCGTCGCGGCGCCGAGTACGGCGTTCGTCGATGTCACGGTGATTCCGATGGACCGCGAGCAGCGGATCGAGCATCAGACGGTGATCGTGCGCGGTGGGCGGATAGCGGCAATCGGTCCCGCTGCATCGACGCCGGTGCCCGCTGGCGTGACGCGAGTCGATGGCCGCGGGAAGTTCCTGATGCCGGGTCTCGCGGAGATGCACGGACACGTGCCAGCCCAGCCGGGCGCAGTCGCCGAAGCGACCATGCTGCTGTTCGTCGCCAACGGGATCACCACCATTCGCGGCATGCAGGGGAGCGCCTACCATCTCACCCTGCGCGATGCCATCGCGCGCGGAGAGGTTCTCGGTCCGACCTTCTACGCCGCTGGTCCGCAGATCGACGGACGCCGCGCGAGCACGCCGGCCGCTGCAGTCGCCGTAGTCACCGAGCAGAAGAACGCCGGCTTCGATCTCCTCAAGATCCAGGAAGGCGTCAGCCTGGAGGCGTATGACTCCGTCGTCGCCACCGCACGGCGCCTCCGCATTCCCTTCGGCGGCCACGTGCCAGACGAGGTCGGTCTCTGGCATGCGCTCGAGTCGAAGCAGGGCACGATCGATCACCTCGACAACTTCATGGAGGCGGTGACGGCGGCGGATTTTCCGATGAGCAACCTTCCCGATACGGGGGCCGCTGGCTCCAGGGTCGAGCTCGACCGACGGATCGCCGGGGCCGCCGCCGCGACCCGCGCCGCAGGGGTCGCCGTCGTTCCAACCCAGGCGCTCTGGCAGATGCTGTGGGTTCCCGATGATTCGGCCACCCTCAGCCGGCGGCCCGAGCTGAAGTACATGCCCCCGGCAACGCTCGCACAGTGGTACCGCACCATCCGCCCCGGCGGGCGCCTCGGGAGCGACGCGGAGCGGAAGACGTGGATCTCGGCGCGGACGAAAATCCTCAAGGCGGTCAGCGACGCCGGCGTCACCATCCTGCTCGGGACCGATGCCCCGCAGCTCTTCAGCGTTCCAGGATTCTCGATCCACCGCGAGATGCAGGCGATGGCGGACGCCGGGCTCACTCCGTACCAGATCCTGCGAAGCGGGACTCGAAACATTGCGGCCCACTTCGAAAGGACCGACGATTTCGGCACAGTGGAGGTTGGCCGTCGGGCCGACCTGATTCTCGTCGATGCCGACCCGCTCGCGGCGGTTGCGAACGTTCAGCGCCGGGCCGGCGTCATGGTCCGTGGCCTATGGCTGCCCGAAGCTGAAATCCAGCGGCGGCTCGAGGCGCTCGCGACATCCTATCGAACCCCCTGACCGCTCGGCCAAGAACCCGCTACGGTGTCGTAAATCGCTTTGAGCAAGCGATTTACGCAGAAGTGACGCGCATGTGACCCGGGTCGCATATACTCCCTCGGCGATCGGGGAAAGGGTCTTACTGGCCACCCGGCCAGCTTACAAACAGGCCTTTCGGTCGTCTAATGATGTACGGATCGACCACCGACCGACGCATTTCAAGAGGGAGTGCTTCACTGAACCGACGACACGGATCATCCCGCCGACGCGACAACAATCGTCGGCCCTTCGTGCTCCTGTGCTGCGCCATGGTGGCCGCGGTGGGGTGGAGATATTCCACCAACCCCGTCACGGCCCTTGGGGGCACCCTGGACATCACGCCGGCGGTGGTCTACGCGCCGCGCGTCGCGGCAGCGTCGCCGCTCGCGAGCGTCGTCGGCGACTCCCTCTTCGGCCTCAGCGGAAAGCTTCGCGTCCGCTTTCTCAGCGGATCGCTGACCTCCGCGTTCCCCCAGCTCGCCCGCGCGCTCGATCGCGGCCCCGGCATCTACACGGCGCAGGCCGACTCCACCCAGAAGCCCTTCGTCTTCGTCTCGCTCTTCCCGTTCGCGATGAAGCGCGGTGACAAGATGGGGGCGTATCGCATGGGATTCTGGCCCGCAGAGCTGCGGCTCGTTGCGTCCCAGAACTACGAGAACCCTGACGGGTTCATCGAGGTCACGCGGGAGAACCAGGACCTCTTTGTCTCCGAGCACTTCCGCCTGCGCGATTTTCTCACGCACGACCAGAACGATGTATGGCCGAAGTACCTCGTGCTTCAGGAGGCGCTGCTCGACAAGCTCGAGCTCGTGATCTCCGATCTCACGGTCCATGGAGTTCCCGCGTCGAACGTCATCATCATGTCGGGCTTCCGTACCCCTCACCACAATCAGTACGGTGTCGGCGAGGATGGCGGTGCGCGGGACAGCCGACACCAGTTCGGCGACGGCGCGGACATCATCATCGATTCCAACCGTGACGGCCGCATGGACGACCTGAACTTCGACGGCCGCCTCGACAGGCACGATGCGGAGGAGATCCTGCACGCGGTGAACCGCGTCGAGCGCCTGTATCCCGATCTCGTCGGTGGTGTCGGCACCTACGCCGCGATGGGTCCGCGCGGCCCGTTCGCGCACATCGACGTGCGTGGCTATCGAGCACGCTGGGGCGGCGGTGTCGCAAAGCGTCGCGCCCCGTCGAAGCCTGCGCGTGCCGAAGTCGCGAGCTCCAAGGGAACCTGTCGGGCAACAGGCGCGTCAGCGGTACTCTGCGCCGTTCGCGGCGCGCGGCGCGACTAGACCGTCAACCCGCTTTCGGCCGGCCGGTCCACGTCAGCGTCCACTCCCGCGTCTCCCCGGGCTCGAGCCACGACGCACGACGCCACCCTCCAAGCGCATCGGTGAGCGTGTCCGGTGCTCCAATGCAGGGCTCGAAGGCGAGATTCGAATACGCGCTGATGCGCCGCGACGGGCTCCAGCCACGCGCATTGATCCACAGCCCGAAATCTGGCACCTGCGCGTGATCGAAGCGAACCTCGAGCCGCGCGCCGCCCTCTTCGATCGCGGCGATCCCCGGAACGCTGTCGAAGAACAGCTTGCATGCAAAGCGCTTTCCCGTGGCGCCCGGTCGCGACAGATCCAGAGAGTCCTTCGCCGTGCGGATGTTCGGCCACCGGTGCTCGGCACCGGCGCCACCCATCTCGATACGCTCGGATTTGTACACGCGCACCGGCTCACCCTCCGGCAGGATCAGTCGGGTGTTCTCGCCGAGCGGCAGGAGCGGGTGCGATGACCAGATGAATGGCATTCGCGCCGCACCGGTATTGCGGACCGCATAGCGCATGGAGACCGCGCCGCTCGTGTCCACGCGAACGACGCGTGTGAACCGATAGGGCATGCGCGCTCCGGTCCACACCATCGTCGCTTCCTGGCCATCCGGGCGCGTCGCGAGATCGATGGTCGGTCGCTGCGACCAGAGCTCGCCGTGGTCCTGCAACTCGAGACCGGAGAAGCTCGGCACCGAGGCCGGCAGCGTGCAGGGCCCGACCGTCGGAAAGCACTCATCGTAGCCCCCGCTGTCGGCGTTCTCGACGTACGACGATCCCGGTACGGGCGTGCGGTACGGCATCGACGGATTCGTCCACAGCCATTGTCGCCCGCCGATCTCCAGCGATGCGATCTTCCCACCGAGCTCCGGGATGAGCACGACGCGCGATCCACCCGCACTGAGCTCGGCGTGGCCAAACCCCTGCGACTCGGTAAGCGGTGGGCGGCGGCGCCTCAGCAGCGAGGGCACGTATCGGGACGCAGGGAGACGCGTGTGAAGCCTGTCATCCGATCGCTCCTGGGTCGATGCCGCG
>JANPKQ010000075.1:0-24599 GCA_031426115.1 Gemmatimonadaceae bacterium
GCGGCGCTCGAATGCGGCCCGCTCGAGCGCTTCAGCGCCCATGACGCGACGGTCCTTGCCCGACCGGCGCTCTGCCCACGCAGGGCCAACCTGCCAGACGATCCAGCGGTTACCGTTGTCGTCGATGAAGCGGCGCGAGAGCATGTGTGGTCACCCCGGGCGATAGCCAGCGGTCCGCGTTGTCGTCGCTGTTGCAACTCATTCTATGTCCAGCGACAGCGCGCGGCGAGTCGATCGAGTGTGTCGCTCCGATCAGGGGAGGGCAAGCCGTCCAGGCGCTGACTCGTCCTTCGTCGCGCGCGCAAGCGGCGTCCGGAACTCGAGGTCAACGGTCGCGGCCCGTTCGCGCGACGGAGCGTTGCAGTGTCAGGTCAGAACGTTACCGCCAACCCGAACAGCAGCTCCCCGTCGTTGTTGCTCCGCGCGCCGCGCGCCCGCGCCTCGCTGTCGAAGTTGTCGAGGAACGATCCCTGGAACGCGAGCGTCGAAGTCATGCTGAACGCCACGCTCGTCCGCGACGTGAATGTGAAGCGATCGATCGCCCGCACCTCAGGACGGTATGATGTCTCATGGCTCAGCGTGACGCGCTCGCCGACCTTGTGGTCCAGACGGAAGCGTGTGGAGTACCGCGCGAGGGTCTCCTCGATCCGCAGGCCGGCGGCGTCGCGCAGCGTGCTGCGCTCGGAGAGAAGCGCGAGGCTGAGGTCGGACACGGTGCGGACGTTCCGGAGGAGGAGCAGCTTCGCCCCGCCGCCACCGCTGTAGCGGCGGTCGATGCGCTTCTCGAGGCTCGACTCGATGCTGGCGAGGACGAACGGACTGACGCGCGCGAACGGCCGGTAATCCGCCGTCGCCCCGGTTCGCCACGACCGCTTCGCGACATACTGCCGCTGCTCCGCCGTTTCCGCCTCGCCGTACGTGAATTGTCCGTCCAGCCGGACGTCGGCCGTGCTGTCGGCGTGGCCGGCGGCGAAGCGGGTGCCGAGCGTCGTCTGTCTCGTGTTGCCGAAGAAGAGGCTCGCGTTCGCTTCCGCCTTCACGTCCCAACCGACAGTCTGCGCACGTGCACCCGGCGCGCAGAGTGCGAACATGACGATGCAGGCGGCGGTTGCGGGAACGATCAGTCTCATTTGCGTCATGCGTTCTCCTGGATGTGCGGGCGCGATCTTTCGGGTTTGTAATTCATCTGCGGCCGTTGTGGCGTGGCCGAGTCACGGGCGCCCCGCGTTCGCGACGCTCGCGCAAGGGATTCGCGGATCTGCCGTCGCACGGCGTCGGGGACGTCCCACAGTCCCAACATGCCGCGTGCGAAGATCGGGTCGTCGATCGACAGAACATCCGTCAGCACGAAGCCGAACCGTCCCGGCGAGAAGTCTCCGAAGCTCGCCTCGTGACGGGGCAGCTCGCCACGCACGGCGCGCGCACGGACTTCACGAAGGCTGGCGCGCGAGAACTCCATGATGTCGGCAAGTGTCGCCACCGCGATGATGGAGCCACGCGGCAAGTCCTCCGCGCTCTCGTATCCGGCTCCGGCGAGCACCGTTCGGTACGGCGTTGCTCGACAGAGTGCGCGCGCGTCTGGCGGAAATGCCTTTGCCGCGTGAATTGCGACCGGCCCACGGTAACGCGTGCTCCAGCTGCGCGTCTCGATCGAGTTCTCACCGATGGCGACGAGCGTCGCCCACGGCTGGGTCATCGTCAGGCCTCTCATCGCGCGCGAATCCGACGGCGGCGCGCTCAGGCGGCGGTGCGCGGCAGGCGAACGGTGAACGCCGTCCCGGCCTCCTCGGACGAGCTGACCTCCACGCGGCCACCGTGTGCCGTGACGATCTGATCGACGATGTACAGCCCGAGGCCCAGGTTCGCAGTGGCGGCGCCCACGGCGCCCCCGGCCTTCAGCCGCTTGAACGGGCTGAAAAGTCCCGGGAGATCCGCGGCGTCGATCGCCGGACCCCGGTTCTGCACGCGCAGGACGACGTCAGCGGGCTCGCCGCGCACGCTTACCTTGATCGGCGCCTTCGCCGAACCATGGTGCACGGCGTTGCCGAGCAGGTTGGTCAACACCTGATGGACGCGGGCGGCGTCCCATTCGCCGGTGAGATCACCGGACGTCTCCAATGCGATGTTGCACTGGCGATACGCGGCGGTCATCTCGTCCACCGCGAGCGACACCTGCGTCCCGAGATCCATCGGGGCCCGGACGATCGGCACGCCCGCGCCGAGCTGGCTGCGCGTGAAGTCGAGGAGGTCGCCGACCATCTGGTTCATGCGGCGCGCGCTGCTGACGATGCGCGTCGTGAGGCCGAGGTGCGGCTCGGCAAGCTCGCCGGTGTCGAGCATGAATTGTGACGACGTGATGACCGCGCCGATCGGCGTGCGAAGATCGTGGCCGAGAATTGCGAGAAACATCTCCTTCGAACGATCGATATCCGACGAGTATCGCGATACCGATTCCGCCAGCGCCTGGTCGATCGCCTCGTTGAACCGCATCAGGTCGTCGATGTCGCCGCCGGCCAGGGTGCCGTTCGCGCGCGTCCAGAGCCTGATGACGCTTGCGCGCAGCGCGCGGTACTCCGAGACCATCTCCGCAATGGTGAAGCCGCTCTCGGCGCGATCCGCGCCATGCACCTCGGCCGCGGTATCCGCGACGGCCGTCCCGCCGTCGGCCTCTCCCTTCGACTTCGCGACCTGCTCGGCATCCGTTTGCGGCGTGCGGAGGTCGGCCACGATTCCCTGCAGCATCTCGTGCGCATGGTCGCGCAGCTCGACGCGATCCATGGAGCCGGCCACACCGCAGGTGGCGGCGAAGATAACCCATTCGGCGATGATCGCCTCGGTGTTCGCTGCAATGAAGTCGGCGAGCGACACGGCGTCAGTCGTTGGCCAGCGGTCCGACCAGCGCGGACGAAACCGACGTCCGCCCCGAGATCTCCGATGCGTGGATCCCGAACACCATGTCGCGATCCGGGGTAGGGTCGGCGTCGGTCAGCGTGCTCGGGATCATCGTACGCAGCGCCGCGAGCGCGCGGTTGAAGTCCCACGTGGCGTACTGCGAGCCGCGTGGCGAGAAGGGTCCCTTCACGACGACGCTCTCCCAGTCGAACAACCCGCGCACGTCATCAACCTCGAAGGCGCACCACTGGTTATGCTGTAGCGTCAACACCTTTGCGCCGGCGCTGGTCCGACCGAAGATCCACGGGGCATCGTACACGTAGTGGATCGGCTCCACATCCACCCGGTCATGGATTGAGAATGCGATCCGACCGACGTGGTTGCGACCGAGCAGCGCCTGCGATTCCTCACCGGTCAGCGCACGGACGATCGGCCTGGTTTGAGCGGTCATGGTGTCTCGGAACGCAAGAACGTGTCCCCGCCCCCCCCAGCCGGGGGTGACCTGGCGCACCGTTGCCCGGTGCGAACGTTGCTTGGGGAGCGGAAGCGGTGCGAGCGCAAAGCAGCGTCTCGTGCGCTAACCCACGATCAAGGATCATGGCCGACGACGATTTCCTCGCCCTCTGGCGCTCGCATTATGGTGATTGTCCGCCTGCCGGATTCCTGCTGCTCGAAACCGTGCCCGACCGGTGGTTTCGCATCCACAGCCTCCCGGAGTCGAAGCGGTACGCCGACACCGCACGGGAGATGTCCGCGCTGCTCGCACGCCACAACACGGTCGCCTCCGATGTGCTCGGTGATGGCTCGTCGTGCGTCGTCGTCACGAAGAGCGAGTACAATCCGCGCGTCGGGCGCCCCGCGCGGGGCGGCGTCCAGTTCGGGCGGCTCGGTGTGCAGCCTCTCGTCGTCGTCACGGCCAACAATCCCAATGACACGGGAGGCGGCTGGTCGATCCCGCTCGTCCATGCGCACATCACCTGGCAGCCTGGTGCGCTCGACGACGTCCTCGCCGATGTCGCCAACGCGCTGCTCGGCCCGTTTCTCATCTTCTCCGAGGAGACCGGCCGGGTCTACGCGCCGTATGATGGGGGCGCGGACCTCTTCCTGAGCTCGACCCCCGAGCGCGACGAGTTCCGGGAGCGGTATTCGACCTGGCTGTCCGCCCATCCCTCGGGACTCTGAAGACAGGGGACACCGTCCGCGCGCGGAGTTTGCAAGCAAATCCGGCGGCACGGCATGCCGCGCTTCCGCCCCCGTCGTCGACACCCTCTCTCCAAGGATCCATGTCGTCGCATTCGGACATCCCGCGGTCGGGCCCCCTCCCGGTTGATCGTGCTCTCGTTGACGCCCTCTCATCGAAGCATCCTGCCCGGGCCTGGAACCACCTCCGGGACGCGGTCTGTGAACGAGTGCGCATCATGCGACTTGCCGGCGAGTCGAAGGCGACCGTGATCGCGACCCTCAGCCGCATCGCCCAGGGCGCGATGAGCACGGGCGCACACTCACGGGAACTGAGCCGGGTTGCCGAGGACCTGATCCTCGAAGCGTCCCTGTGGTGCATCGATGAATACGACGAGACTGCTCCCGCCCGCGATTCCTCGGCCTGAGTGAGGATCTTCGGGCAGCACGAGGAGGAGACCGTCCGGCAGTTTCAGGACGTTCGCTCCCGTGCGGTGGATGCTGCCCTGATGGCCGATGGCCACGTGGGCTACGTCATGCCCATCGGCGGCGTCGCGGCCTATCGGGACAAGGTGTCGGTGGTCGGTGTCGGCTTCGACATCGCCTGCGGCAACGCCGCGATCCGCACCGACCTGACCCTCGAGGCGCTCGGCGACACACCGGCCGAGGTGCATCGGACCCTCGCCGGTCTCGCGGACGAGATCGCGAGCACGGTGAGCTTCGGCATCGGTCGCAGGAACCGCAGCGACGACGCTCCGGTCGATCATCCGCTGTTCACGGATGCCGCATGGGAGGCAGTACCGCCGAAGCACCGCGGGGCGCTGCAGGTGAAGGCGCGCCAGCAGCTCGGGACTGTCGGAAGTGGCAACCACTACGTGGACGTCTTCGCCGATGAGAGCGGGGCGGTCTGGGTTGGCGTGCATTTCGGGAGCCGCGGCTTCGGGCACACGGTAGCCTCGGCGTTCATCGCGGTGGGGCAGGGCAAGGCATGGGGAGAGCGCGCTCCCGAGCGCGAAGTGCTGCTCGACATCGCCCAGCCCATCGGCCACGACTACTGGCACCTGATGAACCTCGCGGGGCAGTACGCGTACGCGGGCCGCGAATGGGTCGCGCGGAAGGTCGTGTCGATCCTCGGTGCGATCGAGCTCGAGCTCGTACACAACCACCACAACTTTGCATGGAAGGAAGTGCATCACGGCGAGGAGCTCGTCGTCGTGCGCAAGGGCGCCACTCCGGCGTTTCCGCAGCAGCGGGGATTCATCGGCGGATCCATGGGCGATGATGCGGTGATCGTGCAGGGGACGAGTTCCGCCGCGGCATCGGCCGACGTGCAGGTCGCGCAGCGGGAGGCCCTGTTCAGCACCGTACATGGCGCCGGCCGCGTGATGTCGCGCACGGCCGCCGCAGGAAAGCGAAACCGGAAGACCGGGGCGATCATCACTCCCGGCCGCGTGACGTCGGAGATGATGCAGGAATGGATCAGGGAGCGCGGCGTCGTCCTGCGTGGCGGCGGGCTCGATGAGAGTCCGCACGCCTATCGACGCCTGCCGGCGGTCCTCGCCGCGCAGGAAGGCACCGTGGAGGTTCTTCATACGCTGCGACCCCTCGTCGTCGTGATGGCGGGCGCCGACGAGTTCGACCCCTACAAGGACTAGCGCCACATTCGGGGGAAAATGGCTTTTCGGCGCTCGTCACGACCAGCATCGACCCGCATTGCGGGTCGATTTCCGCTTTTGACCGGTGACTTCGGACACCCTTACGGACGTCGAGTGCACCGGGGCGCCATCAACGAAAAAAGCGGTCAAATTGGCCTTCGAAAAACACGTGACGACAGGGGGCATCTCGTCGTTTTTCTGGTGTAGCGCTTCATCGCTTTCACCTCTGATCACAGATGCATATGCGAATCACACTGCGCACGATCCCGTTCGCCGCAACGCTCCTGGCGCTCCCACTGTTCAGCGCCGGCGCGCAGTCACCAGAGCCTGCGAAGGCGCGTCTCCAGACCGCCGCGGCGCCGACCGCCAGCACGATGGCGCGGACGTCCGAAGAGACCATGGCGTGGTTCGCGAACGAGTTCCCACGCCTCGCGTGGGCGACCACGACCGATCACACCCAGAACGGCATCTCCATCCGGACGTATCATCGCGTCCGCGGCGTGAAGCTCGAGGGCTGCACGCTGACCTTTGCATCGAGCATCGATACCGATTCGGCGAATGTGCGCGGCTACAAGTTTTCGGCGTACACGATTCCGCTGAAGGATGTCAACGTCGCCGGTGTCGCGATCACCCGCGCGGATGCAGGCTCGAGCGAATGGGTCCGCACCGAGGCGGCGTCGAACGTCCGTCTCGTCGCGACGAAGGATGCCGCGTTCACCTACACGACACCCGACTACCAGTCCGAGAACTTCGTTGCGCCAGGCGAGCTGCGTCACGATGTGCGATCGGCCTCGATCACCGTCGGTGATGAAGCCGAAGCCCGCCGGATCGCCAAGGCTCTGACCGATGCCGCACGCCTCTGCGGTGCAAAGGGATGATCTGATCGCAGCTTCGCACCGCGCGGTGCCCTCCCGGGCCCCGTCGCGGACAGGGAACCGCAGGATCCTGAGAACGTCGACGGCCCCGGTGCCGTCGACGTTTTCCGTTGGCGATCCTCCCTTGTCCTGAAGTGACGGGTGGCAGTGGCGCACGCGCTTTGCACACCTGGGCGGCATCCCCCGTTATCCTTCTCCCGTGCCCGCTGAAGATCAAAACGCCCCGGTCCCCGGGCGCTCGACGTTGCCGGACCCCGCGCAGCTCTACCGCGTGCTGGCCGAGACTGCACCGGATGCGATCATCACCATCGATGAGGGAAGCATCATCCTCTCGGTGAACCCCGCCGCCGAGCGCATCTTCGGCTACACGAGCGGGGAGATGCTCGGCCAGCCCCTGTACATGCTGATGCCCGAGCGGTTCGCCCAGCGGCACGGGTCCAGCATGGCTCGGTACGTCTCGACCGGCGTCCGGAGCATTCCCTGGCGCGGGATCCGCGTTCCCGTCCGGACGAAGGCGGGTGACGAGATTCCCGTCGAGATCTCGTTCGGGGAATTCATCGCCGAGGGCCGGCGGATCTTCTCGGGGTTCATCCGCGACATCTCCACGCAGGTTGCCGCCGAGCGCACGCTGGCTGATCTCGCCGCCCGTGCCGACCTCGCGCGTCACGCCGCCGAGGACTCCGAGCGACGCGCGTCGCGGCTTCAGGCCGTGACGTCCGCATTGGCGGGAACGCTTTCTCCGACGGAAGTCGCGCGGGTCATCGTCGAGAACGGGATCGCGGGCCTCGGGGCGCGGGCGGGTGCCGTCGCGATGCTGAACGAGAGCGGCTCGGAGCTGACCTTGCTCCGGTCCGTGGGATATCCCGAGGATGCGGTCGAGCGCTTCCGCACGATTCCGATCGGCGCCTCATTTCCGCTTGCCGACGCCGTCAGGGAGGGTGAGCCGATCTTTCTTGCCGACGGCAGCGAGCGTGCGACGCGCTATCCCCACCTCGCGAGGCTGCGGGAAGCGAACGGTGGCGGGCCGATGGCGGCCATCCCGCTCGCCGTCGACGGCCGCGCCGTCGGTGTGCTCGGCATCAACTTTTCGGACGGAGTCGTGCTCGATGGGGACGGGCGCGAGTTCCTCAGGACGCTGGCGCAGCAGTGCGCGCTCGCGCTCGATCGCGCCCGTCTCTATGAGGCCGAGCGCAAGGCGCGAACCGAAGCCGACGCGGCGAACCAGGCGAAGAGCCAGTTCCTTGCCGTGATGTCGCACGAGCTGCGGACACCACTGAACGCGATCGCCGGTTATGCCGCGCTGATGCAGGCGGGTGTGCCGGAGCCCGTGACTGGCGGGCAGCAGGATTACCTGATGCGCATCCAGCACGCCCAGGGCCATCTGCTGACGCTCATCAATTCGGTGCTGGACTTCGCGCGGATCGAGGCGGGCCACGTCGATCTATCCCTCGCGACGGTCACCATCGCGAACCTCATTGCACGCGTCGAGCCGCTGATCGGGCCGCAGCTGCGGGCAAAGAACCAGCGATTCACGATTCGAAGCGTGGAGGCGGCGCTGGCCGTGCGCGCGGATGCGGAGAAAGCGGCGCAGATCCTTGTGAACCTCATCGGCAACGCCGTGAAGTTCACCCCGGCCGAGGGCTCGATCAGCGTGGATGCCGAGGTGCGTGGTGACGCCGTCGCGATCCACGTCGAGGATTCCGGCATCGGGATCCCAGGCGACAGGATCGCGGCGATCTTCGAGCCGTTCGTGCAGGTCGACAAGCGGTTCACCCGGGCGAACGATGGCGTGGGACTCGGCCTCGCGATCAGCCGCGACCTCGCACGCGCGATGGGCGGCGACATCGCCGTTCGCAGCACGCTCGGCGAGGGCTCTGTATTCACGCTGACGCTTCCGCGCCCGGAGTAGCGGGCGGGCCAGGCGTGAACGCAATGGGGGCAACCAGAGCAGCCCGCTGACGCTGCGCCGATTCCGGTAACCGACAGGCTCGCCGAGTCGTCGATTTCGGGGCAGCGCACCCTCGAGGCGGATTTCGACCCTGAGGGCAGGGACGGGGTACGAATCTGGCTCTGCGGACGCCGCGACTCCCGGCACCGTCCGCCGGATTCGACTCTTACGCACGCCATCACCTTCAGGAGCAGGCCTTGGATCAGGACCCCGGACACGCGTCCGACAGCACAGACGCGGACGCGACGCACGACGACATCATCTACCCGCCTTCGATCCCGTTCGTGATCGTGCACATCGCCTGCTTCGCCGCCTTCTGGTCCGGGGTGACGGGCACCGCACTCGCGCTCTGCTTCGCGCTGTACGTCGTGCGGATGTTCGGTGTGACCGCTGGCTACCATCGCTACTTTTCGCACCGGACATACCGCACGAGTCGCGTCGGCCAGTTCCTCCTCGCCTTTCTCGCCCAGAGCTCCGCGCAGCGCGGAATACTCTGGTGGGCCGCGAAGCACCGACATCACCACAAGCACTCCGATACCGCGCTCGATGTGCACTCGCCGCGGCAGCGCGGCTTCTGGTATTCGCATGTCGGCTGGATCTTCACCCCGCAGCACGGTGAAACCGATCTCGATGCCGTTCCCGACCTGACGAAGTATCCGGAGCTCGTCTGGCTCGACCGCCACCCCTACTTCCCCGCGACGATCCTCGGCGCGGCCGCCTGGCTGTTTGCGGGATGGTCCGGCCTCGTCGTCGGGTTCGTCTGGAGCACCGTACTCCTCTATCACGGGACGTTCTTCATCAACTCGCTCGCGCACGTGCACGGTACCCAGCGCTACGTCACGGGCGACGACTCCCGCAACAACTGGTGGCTCGCGGTGATCACCCTCGGCGAAGGCTGGCACAACAATCACCACACGTATCAGCGCTCCACCCGTCAGGGTTTCCGCTGGTACGAGTTCGACCCGACGTTCTACGTGCTGAAGGTGCTGTCGTGGGGGCGTGTCGTGTGGGATCTCGGGGAACCACCGCCGGACGTCGTGCGCAATGAGCGCCCCCTTGGCCGAGCGATGCTGGAAAAGGTGGCCCACCAGGTGGCCGCGAGCTTCCCGCTCGACCAGATCGCCGCGCGCGCGCGCGAGGCGTGGGCGCAGGCGCCGACGCTACACGAGCTGCGCGAGCGTGTCGCGCTCGAGCAGGCTCGCGCCGAGGAGCTCATTGCGGACCTGCACCTGCCGCACCTGCCGACCGCTGCCGAAGTGCGCAGCCAGGCGGAGGCGATGTTCGCGGCAACGCCATCGATGGATGCGATCGTCGCGCGGGCGCGCGAGATCATTCTCCACGGAGTCTCGGTGCAACTGCTCTCGGTGCGCGAGCCGGCCTGACCGCTCAGGCTCGTCCGGCTTTGAGATCGGGTACCGGCAACTCGCTGGTCGTCGCTCCAGGCCGGGAAGCGCCGGGAATGCGGGCCTCGTGCGACAGGGCGAACGTAGCTCCGACGATGAGGCCGAGCCCGATGGCGGCGAGGGTGCCGAGCCACACGTTGAGCCCCGGCTGCGAGAGTCCGAACAGTGCAGACACGCCGGCGAGTCCTGCGATGGTGAGCGCCAGCAGTAGCGGAACGGCCATGAGCACCTGCCCGCTCGCACCGCTCATGCGCGTCGTATCGCCGGAGCGGCGCGCCCGCCGTCGCGCCCGCCGCCCCATCCAGTAGCCGGCGAGGAACAGAGGACCCCCCAACCACAGAGCTGACAGGACATCGGCCGAGGCCTGAACGGAGCGGCTCGACGGGGCGAGCAGGAGCCAGCCCGACCCGGCGTGGAGGGAGAGGATCGCCTCCCCGCCGAATGCGCCCGCCCGAAGCTGGCCTCCTTCCCGTGCTCCGCTGACAATGAGGGCCCCGCGGTCGCTCGCGAGCCGTGACGACAACGCATCCGGCATCACCACCGAGGGCGTTGCAAGTCCGAGTGCCGTGCCGATGACCCGTGAGCGGAAGACGAGGTCATCGCGCCGCTGGGCCAGCATCAGCGCCTCGGTGGAATCCTCGGTAACGACGCGGACCACCGGTGCGAGCCGCCGCGGTGCGCCCTGCGCGAAGATCGTCGCCTCCGTCGTCACGCCGGCGCGCATGCCGCTGCCGAGCCGGTCGCTCTCGGCAACGGCGCCATTGGAGATCGCTACACCGGAAACGTGCGCGGCGGTCACCCGGCCCGCGTAGCGGTCGTATCCCTCGACGACAGGAGCCCATTGAGCGATGTAAGGACCATCGGGCACTGACGGCATGAGCAGCGCCGCCGACAGCGTCAGTACCAGCAGCCAGGCGACGCCCGCCGTGATCGCGTAACGCAACGAGGCGCGCGATCGCGGATAGGCGAGCGCACGACGGCGCTCGGCAAGGTAAAACCCGATGGCCACGCCTGCGGCATTGGCCAGCGCGTCGACCACGCTCGCGTTGCGCCCGAGCGGCAGCGCGATCTGAAGCACCTCGATGACGACCGTTGCGGCGGCGCCGATGAGCAGCGCATTGCGCCAGCGCAGCCCGAGCAGCGCGAGGCCGGCGCCGATCGGGATGAACAGCAGCACGTTGAGGATGGCATCGACGCCCGCATAGGGTCCGCACAGCATGCAGATCGTCCCCGCGCGCGGTGCCGCCGGGCGCAGGGTCATGAGGATGGCGCCGACGGTACCGAGGAGCAGCAGCGTCGCACCCTCGATCGTGCGGACCCGCCGTGGGGTGAGCACGCGACGGCCCCGCTCGCGCCCGCGGCGTCGGCCTGTGGTCGATGGCATCGCGCCTAGTCTATCGTTGGGAACGACATTGGACAGCTGCGAGCGGGTGAGGTTCGCGATGAGGCTCGCGATAGGGCTTGCGGCCTGCACGGGGACGTGTCAGGTCCCAATTGCAAGGGATGCACCCGCACTGTGCTCGCCAACGCACTTGCGGCATCGCTATGTTCCGCCTTCGCGTTCCAAACGGAGACACGGCATGGCGGCGAAGCTCGACAAGGCGATCAAGCGGGAGCTCGACCTGGACGGCGAGGCGTACATGGTCACCATCTCGCCGGATGGCATCCGGATCGTCCCGAAAGGCAGGCGCAAGGGCCACGAGATCTCGTGGCAGACGATCCTCAGCGGGGACGCGGAGCTGACGCAGCAGCTGAAGATCTCCCTCGACGCTCTCGGCGACACCGAAGAAGGGGCGGGCCGATGAGCGAGGCGCTCGTCGCGCACGACAGCGCGGTCGGCGCGCGCCCCACCGTCGTCCGCACCCGGCGACGGTGGGTCCGCCCTCTCGTCGGCCTCCCGCTGCTCGCCGCGCTCGTCTACGTCGGAACACAGACGCTGGGGCCTGCGCCCGCGCTCGGTCCACTGCTCGATCCGGTGCACGGGATCTGGGCGAGCACGCGCGGCGCCGCTTTCCGGGAATCCATCACGACCTCGATCCCCGGACTGCGCGGGGAAGTCACCATCCTGTACGATCGGCGCGGAGTGCCGCACATCTTTGCCGCATCGGAGCCCGATGCGTACCGCGCCCTCGGGTACGTCGTCGCGCGCGACCGCCTCTTCCAGCTCGAGCTGCAGGCGCGCGCCGCTGCGGGAACGCTGACCGAGATCGCTGGCGCCGGTGCCCTCTCCCTCGACCGCAACATGCGCGCGCTCGGCCTTCCACGCGCTGCCGAGCGCAAGTTCGCCGCCGTCGATACGACGGATGCGGGCGCTCGCGCGATGGACGCGTACACCGCGGGCGTCAACGCATGGATCGATGCGCTCTCCGACGCGGATCTTCCGATCGAGTACCGGATGCTCGGGGCGCGCCCGCGGAATTGGCGACCGATCGATGGCGTCCACCTGTTGAATCGAATGGGCTACACGCTCGCGTTCAGCGACGATGAGCTGCGGGGGATCGCCGCTCGCGCGCGCGTCGGACGGGTGGCAGCCGATGCCCTCTTCCCATTCGACAGTCCGATTCAGGAGCCCATCCAGCCGACCGGCAGGCCGTCACCGCGCTACGCGCTGCGCAGGTTGCCCCCTCCGGGGACGCCGGAACCCGATGCCGGTATCGTCTCCGCGCTCGCGCTCGCCGCCGCGCCGTGGACAGCGCCGGACGACGGCGGATTCGACGATGCCGTCGGCAGCAACAACTGGGCGGTCGCCCCGGCGCGGACAGCGGCCGGCCACGCGCTGCTCGCCGGCGATCCGCATCTCGAGCTCACCCTCCCGTCGATCTGGTACGAAGCGCACCTCGTCGTCCCCGGAGTGCTCGACGTCTACGGCGTCACCATTCCGGGAGCGCCGACGATCATCATTGGCTTCAATCGCGACGTCGCGTGGACGTTCACGAACACCCAGGCGGATGTCGTGGACTATTACGCCGAGACGGTGGATGATCCGGGGGCACCGACTCGCTATCGGCTCGACGGCGCCTGGACGCCGCTCGAGCTTCGCGTGGAGCGCTACCTCGCTCCCGATGGCGGCGTCGTCGCCGTCGATACGATCCGCTACACCCATCGGGGACCGATGCGGCGCGCAGGGCGAGGCTGGCTCTCGATGCGCTGGACATTGTTCGAGCCATCGCGCGAGACGAGCGCCTTCGTCGACGTCACTCACGCGCGAACCGTGGCCGAGTGGATGTCGGCGATGGCGACGTACGTCGCGCCTGCGCAGAACATGCTGGTCGCGGACCGCGCGGGGACCATCGCCATCCGGTCCACCGGCGTGTATCCCATTCGCCCCGGCGATGGGCGTGGCGACGTTGTGCGGGACGGATCCAGGAGCGCGAGCGACTGGACCGGGTGGTGGACTGCCCCCGAGTATCCGCAGGCGGTGTCGCCGGCGCAGGGTTTCATCGCATCTGCCAACCAGCAGCCGATCGATCCGGCGGTGAACCCGCGCTACCTCGGCGCGGACTGGTTCCCGCCGTGGCGGGCGATGCGCATCAATCAGCTCCTTCGCGCGGACTCGAGCGTCACCGTCGATGCCATGCGCCGCTACCAGACGGATCCGGGAAGTGCGCGCGCGGATGCCTTCGTTCCATACTTCCTCGAGGTTGCCGCCAAGCCACCGGAAGGGAGTGTCGCACGCGCCGGTCGGTTGCTCGCGCAATGGGATCGTCGGTACACGCCGGACAACCAGCGTGCGGTGCTGTTCGAAAATGCCATGCGTGAGCTCGCCCGCGCGGTGTGGGATGAGCTGCGCGATCCGGGCGCCCCTGCCCGCGGAGGCGACCCACGCCCGAGCGACATCATCCTCCTCGAGCTGCTGGAGGATTCCGCGAGCGTCTGGTGGGATGTACGCGAGACTCCCGTCGTCGAGCGACGCGATGCGATCATCCGCGCGAGTCTCGAGCGCGGGCTCGACACCACCATTGCGAGACACGGCGATCCCGACGCTGGCGGATGGCGCTGGTCCGGTATACAGCAGGCCCGCGTCCGGCATCTCGCATCGATCCAGGGATTCAATGCCGCTCCGGTTGCCGTGCAGGGTGGTCCCTCCACGCTCAGCCCGAGCTCGGGGCAGGGCACGTTCGGGGCGAGCTGGCGAATGGTGGTCGAGCTGGGGCCTGAAGTCCGGGGGTGGGGTACCTATCCGGGAGGTCAGTCCGGCAATCCGCTGAGCGATCGATACTCGGACCGCCTCGGCGGCTGGGCGAGGGGTGAGCTCGACACTCTGCTCGTGCCCCGCGCTCCGAGCGGGCTCGCGCCTGAGGCGATCCGCGCACGAGTGACGCTGGTGCCGCGATGACATCCCGGACGGCGTGGCTGCTCCGGTTTTCCGCGCTCCTCGTCGCGATGATTCTCGTGACGGTCGCCCTGGGCTGGTGGGGTGTTCCGATTGTCGGCGCCGCCTTCGCGGCGCTCGACGGACGGGACAGCACGCCGATGGAGGCGAGTGCGAGCGCGGCAAGCGGGTGGGCATTGATCCTCCTCGTCACGGCCCTCGCTGCCGGTGCGCGGCCCGTTGGAATCATCGGAAATGCGCTCGGCATCCCGGCGATCGCGATTCCGCTCGCATCGATCATCTTCGCCTCCCTCCTCGCGTGGAGCAGCGCCGCGGTCGCTCTCTTCGCGCGCACCGTGGTGGTCGGGGCGCCGGACACGCGCGCCGGTCCCGGCGCCACCGCGCGATGACGGCGGTCGCCCCGTCGGCCTTTCACATTCGCGAGGCTGTGCCCGGGGATGCGCCGGTGATCCGGCAGCTCATTCAGGATCTCGCCGAATACGAGAAGGCGCCGGAGCAGGCCGTCGCCACCGAGCAGCAGATCGTCGATACGCTCTTCGGTCCGCGGCGCCGGGCCGAGGTCGTGATCGGCTCCGAGGGTGCGGACCCAGTGGGCTTCGCGGTGTTCTTCCACAACTACTCGACGTGGCTCGGGCGCCCCGGCGTCTACCTCGAGGACCTGTTCGTTCGCCCGGCGGCTCGGGGTCGCGGGTACGGCCGCCGGCTGCTGGCACACCTCGCGGCGATCGCCGCCGAGCGCGGGTGCGCGCGGATGGAGTGGTCGGTGCTCGACTGGAACTCGCCCGCCATAGGCTTCTACCGGGCGCTCGGTGCAACCCCCATGGACGAATGGACTGTCTATCGACTGACGGGGGACGCGCTCGCGTCGCTGGCGGCCGAGGGCGCCCGGACCCGGGGCGGAGCGTAGGCACTCAACGTTTCGCGGGCCGGCGGTGACAGATCAAGTGGGGGTGTGGGCTTCGCTGGGCACGGAGGGGGACCCTTCGCCGCATCCGCGCGTATAGTCGGGAACGGGCCGCTGTCGCGTCGGGCGTTGCAACCTCAGTCCGGCACTGTGCGCGCTCGCCGCTCGGGTACGGGCGGTATATTCACGAGTACGGGAACGCCGACGGCGACGCGCTCGTTTTCAACCCTGCGTCACCGATCCGCGTACTCATTGGCATCTGCTACCGCGGGGCCTCCTGATGCAACCGTTCGAATCGCTGTTCGAGTTCCTCTTCAAGTATCGGCCGATCACGTACGAGAAAGGTGAGCTCGCATTCGGGGCCCCTCCCGCCGCGATCGCCGCCGCGCTGCTGGTCGTAGGCGCAATCGTCGCGGCGGTGATCACCTACCGGCGCGTCCGCGCGAAGAGCACTCCCCGCGATCGCGCGATCCTGCTCGGGCTGCGAGTCGCGACGCTGGCGGTGCTCCTGCTCTGCCTCTTCCGGCCGATGCTCCTGCTCTCCGCGGCGCTTCCACAGCGGAACTTCGTCGGGATCCTGCTCGATGATTCGCGGAGCATGCAGATCGCCGACCGCGACGGAAAGCCAAGGAGCGAGCTCGTCGCCCAGCAGTTCACCCCGGAGGAAAGCGCGCTGATGAAGGAGCTGTCGGAGCGCTTCATGCTCCGCTTCTTCCGCTTCTCTTCGTCCGCGGAGCGCACCGCGGGACCGGCCGGGCTTACCTACACCGGGGCACAGACCCACCTGGGCGACGCCCTCGATCGCGCGCGCCAGGAGCTGTCGTCGGTGCCGCTGTCGGGGCTCGTGATGGTCACCGATGGCGCCGACAACGCCAACGAGCCGCTCACCGAGCAGCTGCTCTCCCTCCGGGCGCGCGGTGTCCCGGTCTTCACCGTCGGCGTGGGCCGCGAGCGCTTCGACAAGGACATCGAGATCAGTCGCGTCGAGACACCGCACACGGTCCTGCGCGGCGCGTCGGTCGTCGTGGACCTGCTCGTCTCGCAGCGCGGCTACGGCGGCCAGAGAGTCCAGCTCGTCGTCGAGGACGCGGGCCGCATCGTGAGTACCGATACGATCACGCTCCCCGCGGACGGCGAGTCTTCACCGGTTCGGGTAAACGTGACGGCGACGGAGAAGGGCCCGCGAGTCTTCAAGTTCCGTATCGCCGTGCAGCCGGGCGAGATGGTGGCGCAGAACAACGAGCAGGAAGCCCTCGTCCTCGTCAGCGATCGGAAGGAGAAGATCCTCTACTTCGATGGCGAGCCGCGCTCCGAGGTGAAGTTTCTCCGCCGGGCGGTTGGCGAGGATCCGAACCTCCAGCTCGTCACGTTGCTCCGCACAGCGGAAAACAAGTATTGGCGCGCCGGCATCGACGACCCGGAGGATCTCGCCGGCGGATTTCCGAAGACTCGCGAAGAGCTGTTCGCCTATCGCGCGATCATCCTCGGCAGCATCGAGGCGAGCTTCTTCACGCACGACCAGCTGCGGATGATCGCGGAGTTCGTGAGTGAGCGCGGCGGCGGGCTGCTCCTGCTTGGCGGCCGCAGTGCGCTCGCCGAAGGCGGCTATGCGGGAACTCCGCTCGCCGACGTCATCCCGGTGGAGCTCGATCCGGCTGCCGCGAAGAGCACGGAGCCGTACTTCGTCGAGATGACGCCGGAGCCAACTCCCGCCGGCCGCGCCCACGCCGCGACGCAGATCGCGGCGACCGCGGCGTTGTCCGCCGCGCGCTGGAGGGACCTCCCGGCGGTGTCGTCCGTGAACCGTATTCAGCGGCTGAAGCCGGGAGCGACGGCGCTCCTCACCGGCAAGGCAGTCGAGGGTGGTCGGGGATCGCACTACCTCCTCGCCTTCCAGCGGTTCGGTGCAGGGAAGTCCGTCGTGCTGCCGATCCAGGATTCATGGATGTGGCAGATGCACGCGCTCATTCCCGTGGAGGACATGACGCACGAGACCTTCTGGCGCCAGATGATGCGCTGGCTGGTGAGCGGCGTGCCCGGGACGGTGACGATCGTCGCCTCGAGCGACCGCGTCGCACCGAAGGTGCCCGTGGTACTCCGCGCCGACGTGCACGATGCGAACTACCTGCGGGTCAACAACGCGAAGGTGACGGCGAGCATCGTGGCGCCCGGCGCCGCGCCCCGCGACCTCCCGATGGAGTGGACCGTCGACCGGGATGGCGAGTACCGCGCGAGCTTCACCCCCGACGTCGTCGGCCTGTACGAGGTTCGGGTCGAGGCGCGGACCGCGGATACCGTCGTCGCGAGCGACACGGTCTACGTCCAGGCGGCGGAGCTGAACACCGAATACTTCAGCGCGGAGATGCGTTCGGCGAGCCTGAAGCGGATTGCCGAAGAGACCGGCGGGCAATACTACACCGAGGAGACGTTGTCGAAGCTTCCCGAGGACCTGACGTTCACGAAGAGCGGAGCGACCGTGCTTCAGCAGATGGATCTCTGGGACATGCCGGCGATCTTCTTCCTGCTGGTTGCGCTCGTATCGAGCGAGTGGGCCTATCGCAAAGCCAGGGGGCTCGCGTGATGCGGCGCGCTGCCGGCCTCGTCGCACTCGCGCTGCTCGCGCTCGGAGCCAGCACTGCGCGTGCGCAACGGACTGAGCTCCTCATCGTCAGTGGCCTGGGGGGCGAGCGTCAGTACAGCGATGCGTTCTACGAGTGGTCTGCGACCCTCGCCGACGCGGCGCAGCGGCGCCACGGACTCTCGGCGGACCAGATCATCTATCTCGCAGAGGATCCGTCCCGCGACTCGACCCGCATCAAGGGCAAGTCCACCGCGGTCGAGATTCGCAACGCGATCCGCGCGATCGCGCGGCGAACCAGCGCGGGCGACCAGGTGTTCATCGTGCTGTTCGGACATGGCAGCTCCAACGGGACCGAGTCGAAGTTCAGCATGCCGGGCGCGGATCTCGGCACGAAGGAGTTCGCCGCGCTGCTCGACTCGCTGCCGGGGCGGAAGGTGGCGTTCATCAATACGTCGAGCGCGAGCGGTGACTTCGTCCCGGCGCTCTCGGCGCCGGGCCGCACGATCGTCACGGCCACGAAGACCGGCTTCGAGCGGAACGAGGTGATGTTCCCGCGCTTCTTCGTGCGCGCGTATGCGGGCGAGGGCGCCGACAGCGACAAGGACGGGCGGGTGTCGCTGCTGGAGGCATTCGACTATGCGCGCACCGAAGTCGCGCGGTCGTACGAGGAAGCGAACAAGCTGCAGACCGAGCATGCGCTGATCGAGGACAACGGCGACAAGGCCGGCAGCGCGAAGCCCGAGCTGAAAAAGGGCGATGGCGCGACAGCACAGGGGCTGTTCCTCGCGCCGGAGCTGTCGGCCGCCGCCGCCGCCGCGGATCCGAAGCTCGCAGGGTTGTACAGGGAGAAGCGCGGCATCGAGGAGCGCATCACGGAGCTTCGCCGCGCAAAGGACGTCATGCGTCCAGCGGACTACGACGCAGGGCTCGAGAAGCTGCTCATCGATCTTGCGCTGAAGTCGCAGGAGATCAAGGCGAGCGGAGGCAAGCCGTGATGCCCGCGGTCGCCGCACCACTCTTCGTGCGGGCCGCTCGGCTCTCCCGCTCGGCGAGCATGGCGTTCGGCCTCCTGCTCCTCGCCTGTGAGCCGGCGCGCAGCCAGACCCTCCAGTCGGCGCAGGCAGCCCACGAGTCGGGCAACTACGACGCGGCGATCACGGCCTTCACGGCACTCACGGCGTCGGACACGGCCCCGGTCGCCGCGCGGCGCGGGCTCGTGCGCGCACTGACCGCCGTCGGGCGATACGATGCCGCCGAGACTGCCGCGCGCCGGTTCGTCACTCCGGATGCCCGCGGGCGCGAGCTCGCCAACACCCTTGGCGAAGTGCTTGCCATCCGCGGCAAGCTCCCTGAGGCGGAGACCGCCTTCAGGCGTGCGATGACCGAGAAGGCGACGGACAGCCTCACTGCACGGGTGAATCTCGCCGTGCTGCGCTTCGAGCGCGGCGAGCGCGACGAGGCGATGCGCGAGTTCGACCGTTTTATCGATGTCTACAACGATTCCCAGGGCCGGCTGACCGCGTCCGAGCTCAGCGCGATCGGGCTCGCCTGTCGGTACCTCGGCCTGGAGAATCCCGCGCTCTTCAAGGACGCGCTCAAGGCCTACGATGCGGCGATCGACCTTGCGCCCGCGGCGATCGAGCCGCGTGTTCGCGTGGCCGAGCTGTTCCTCGAGAAGATCCAGAGCGCCGAGGCCCAGAAGGAGCTCGACATCATCCTCGCCGCCAACCCGAGGCATGCCGAGGCACTGCTGGCCGCGGCGCGTCGTCGGCAGTTCGATGGTGAGCCCGGCGCCGACTCGCTCGTCCGCCGTGCCCTCGAGATCAATCCGAATCTCGTGTCTGCCCGCGTTTTCTATTCGTCGCTGCTGCTCGACAGCGAGAGCTACGACCGTGCGCTGGCCGAAAGCCGCCGCGCGCTCGGGGTGGATTCAACCTCCCTCGAGGCGCTCGGCATGATCGCCGCGATCCACAAGCTTCACGGTGACGAGAAGGGGTTCGACGATGCGAAGCGTCGCGCCCTTGCGAGGAATCCGCGCTACGCCGACCTGTTCAACACCGTCGCGGAGCTCAGTGCGCGCAACCGCCTGTACGAGCAGGCCGTGGATTTTTCGCGGCAGGCGACAATGGTCGATCCGAAGTCATGGCGCGGACACGGCATCCTCGGCATGAACCAGCTCCGCGTAGGCGCGATCGATTCCGGCCGGGTCAGTCTCGAGCGGGCGTTCAAGGGTGACCCGTACGACGTGTGGGTGAAGAACACGCTCGACCTGATGGACACGTACAAGGACTACACGCTGACGTCCACTCCCCGCTTCACGCTCTTCATCGGAAAGAAGGAGTCGGACCTCCTTGCTCCGTACCTCGGCGGCCTGCTCGAGGAGGCGTACGATCGCTTCGCGGCGACGTACGGCTACAAGCCTCCCACGCCGATTCGCGCCGAGGTCTATCGCAGCCATGCCGATTTCTCCGTGCGCACCGTCGGGCTTGCGGGGCTCGGGGCGCTCGGCGTGAGCTTCGGGAAGGTGCTGGCGATCGATTCCCCCGGCGCGCGAGAGGTCGGCGAGTTCAACTGGGGCTCGACGGTGTGGCACGAGCTGGCGCACACTTTTACGCTGGGGATGACGAACCACCGCGTTCCGCGATGGCTGAGCGAGGGCATCTCGGTCTACGAGGAGCGCCGCGGGCGGCCGGGATGGGGAGCGGATGCGACGGTGAGCTTTCTCTCGGCCTACAACCGCAAGATGCTCGTGCCGGTGAGCCGAATGAACGATGGGTTCATGCGGCCGGCGTATCCCGAGCAGGTGATCCACTCGTACTACCAGGCATCGCTGGTCTGCGAGCTCATCGAGCGGGACTTCGGCGCGAAGGCGCTGACGCGGATGCTCGAAGGGTATCGGGATGGCCTCAACACCGATGAAGTGTTCAGGCAGGTGCTGAAGACCGACCTTGCCGCGTTCGACAAGCGCTTCGACGCGTACATGCAGGAGCGATTCGCGAAGATCGCGCCGACCATTCGGGTCGTTGCGCGCGGTGAGCCGGGCGCCGGCGGCGGGCCCATTGGCATCGGGCGCGAGATCGAGCTTCCGACCGGGACTCCCGACGCGAACGATTTCATCGGCCAGCTTCGCATGGGACGCGCGCTGCTCGAGAAGGGCGACGTCGACGGCGCGGTGGTGTACTTCGAGCGGGCGAAGACGTTGTTTCCGGAGTACGCGGGGAATGACAGCCCGCGCTGGTACCTGGCGCGTGTTCACAAGGATCGCGGCGCGTTCGCCAAGGCCGCCGATGAGCTTCGCGTGCTGACATCCGCCAACGAGAATCATTACCAGGCGCACCTCGATCTCGCCGATGTGCTTCAGGCGCTCGGGGACGACGCAGGTGCGGCGGCGATTCTGGACCGGTCGATGTACATCAGTCCCTACGACCCGGCGATGCACGCCCGGCTCGCGACGCTCTACGCGAAGACAGGCAATCGGACGGGCGCTCTGCGTGAGCGCCGCGCGGTCGTCGCCCTCGCTCCGGTCGATCGGGCGGAGGCGCTGTACGAGCTCGCGCTCGCCCACCACGAGGCCGGTGATGTGACCGGCGCCCGGCGCGAAGTGCTCAACGCGCTCGAGGAGGCACCGAACTTCGAGAAGGCGCAGACGCTGTTGCTCGCGCTGCGGCGTACACCGGCATCCCCTACCACGAGGCCACCGCTATGATCCGCCGGCTCCTGGTCGCGGTCGTGCTCACCGTCCTCGTCGCGGCGGACGCCGATGCGCAGCGCCGTCGGTCCGGCGGCGGCTATGGGGGCGGCTACGCGCCCGGAACGGAGAACAACGTCAAGTACGATGGCCGCTTCACCTTCGCCCGCCTCCGGTACGAGGGCAACTGGCGGTGGAATCAGGAAGGGCCAGGCTGGTCGCACGACTATCCGGTGGCCGAGCAGAACTTCCTCCAGATCCTGAAGGAGATCACGATCATGAAGCCCTTCATGGAGGGCAGCATGATCCTCAACGTCAACGACCCGGAGCTCTTCAAGTTTCCGGTGGCGTACCTCTCGCACCCCGGCGGGTGGAACCCGTCGGCGTCCGACATCGAGAGCCTGCGCGCGTACCTCCAGAAGGGCGGGTTCCTCATCTTCGACGACTGGCCGAACGATGAGTACTACCATGGCATCGAGATGATGAAGCGCGTGCTTCCGCAGTCGACGCCCGTCCAGCTGGATCTCACCCACCCGATCTTCGACTCGTTCTTCAAGATCGAGGATCAGCATGTCACGTCGCCGAACGCCGTGTTCCTCGGGATCTACGAGGACAACGACCCCAAGAAGCGACTGGTCGCGATCCTCAACCTCGAGAACGACCTCGGCGAGAACTGGCAGTACTCGAACATGGGCTGGAACCCGATCCAGACGAACGAGGCCTACAAGCTCGGCGTGAACTACATCATCTACGCGATGACGCGGTGACCGGGAGATGCTGAGGCCGAGGCGCGGGATCGGAATCGCCTGTCTGGCGGCGATCGGGCTGGCGATGGTGGCCCAGCCCATCGAGGCGCAGCGCCGCGGGCGACGCGGCGGTGGCTTTGGTGGCGAGTGTCAGGGCGCCGTCCAGCCGAACGTTCCATACGACGGACGCTTCGTCTTTGCGCGCATCCGGTATCAGGAGATCTATACGAACGGTTGGCAGTACGACTATCCGTGCACGGAGCGCAACTTCGCGACGATCCTGAAGGAGATCACCGCGGTCCGCCCGTACATGGACGGCGGCAACGTCTTCGATTTCGACGATCCGGAGCTCTTCCGGTTCCCCATCGCCTACGTGTCCGAGCCGGGATACTGGTTCCCGACCGATACCGAGGCGGAGGGGCTGCGGAACTTCGTGGCGAAAGGGGGCTTCGTCATCTTCGACGATTTCCACTACGCGCAGGAGTGGATGGTCTTCGAGGCTGGACTGCGGAAGGCGCTGCCCGATGCGAAGATCGTCCCGCTCGACGCCAGCCATCCCGTGTTCGACTCGTTCTTCCGGATCTCGTCGCTGTCGCTGACGTACCCGGGCGATCCCTCGCTCCTCGCCGAGTTCTATGGCGTCTACGAGGGAAATGATCCGAAGAAACGCCTGATGGTGATGATCAACTACAACAACGACCTCGGAAACTACGTCGAGCATTCCGGCGGGGGCTGGTACCCCGTGAACCTTACCAACGACGCGTACAAGTATGTCGTAAACTACATCATGTACGGAATGACCCGCTGACGCGCGGCGCGGGCTAACACTCGCCGGCTGCCGCCGTCATCCAGAACACCCGCCTGCACCGCCGTCCCCGGCCGCCGATCGCCGGCCGTTCACCGTCACCACAGAGGAACACCGCGTGGGAGTGTCCACCACCAACGCAAGTGTCGCGCTCGAGTCCGCGGATGACATTGCGCTCGCCGACCGACTGAAGACGGGCCGTGATGCGATCATTGCCGAGCTGCGGAAGCTCATCGTCGGGCAGGAGGAGGTCATCGATCTCGCCCTTCTCTCCCTCTTCGCGGGCGGCAACAGCCTGCTGGTCGGCGTGCCCGGGCTGGCGAAGACCCTGCTCATCCACACGATGGCGCAGGTCCTCGACCTCAAGTTCTCGCGCATCCAGTTCACCCCCGACCTGATGCCGTCGGACATCACGGGGACGGACATCATTCAGGACGATCCGGCGACCGGTGGGCGGCGGATGGTGTTCACCCCCGGCCCGATCTTCACGAACATCCTGCTCGCCGACGAGATCAACCGCACGCCGCCCAAGACCCAGTCGGCGCTGCTCGAAGCGATGCAGGAGCACCGGGTGACGGTGCAGGGCAAGACGTTCAAGCTCGAGGAGCCGTTCATCGTCTTCGCGACGCAGAACCCGATCGAGCTCGAAGGGACCTATCCGCTTCCCGAAGCGCAGCTCGACCGGTTCATGTTCGAGATCCGCCTCGACTACCTCACCGAGGAGCAGGAGATCCAAGTCGTCCAGTCCACGACCTCGACGATGAACCACCGCTTCCAGCATGCGATCACGGGTGCGGATGTCGTCGCCTTCCAGAAGCTCGTGCGCCGCGTGCCGGTGTCCGACGCCGTTGCGCGGTACGCGGTGAGCCTCGCGCGGATCAGCCGTCCCGGTCACCCGAAGATGCCGGACTTCATCAAGAAGTGGGTGTCCTACGGCGCAAGCGTTCGCGCACCGCAGCACCTCCTGCTCGGCGGCAAGGTCCGCGCGCTGATGCATGGGCGATATCACGTCAGTTTCGAGGACATCCGCGCGCTGGCGAAGCCAGTTCTTCGCCACCGCATCCTCCGGAACTTCCACGCAGAGTCGGAGCGCATTACGTCCGACCAGCTCATTGACCAGCTCCTCGAAGTCGTGCCGATGCCGAAGTCGAGGATGTGAGCAGAGGCCTCGGGACGCTGCCATGACTGCACTCGATGCCCGAGGCTCGACCCCGGGCGCGCGCTTCGTCGATCCGCACGTACTGGCGAAGATCTCCAACCTGGAGCTTCTCGCCCGCGTCGTCGTCGAAGGCTTCATCAACGGGCTTCATCGATCCCCGAACCTGGGGTCATCGATGGACTTCGCCGAGCATCGGGCATACATGCCAGGCGATGACATCCGGCGGATCGATTGGCGGCTCTACGCACGCAGCGACCGGTATTTCATCAAGGAGTTCGAGGCGGACACGAACGCGAACTTCAGCGTGCTGGTGGACGTCTCGAAATCGATGTCGTTCTCGAGTCGCAAGGACGGCATGTCGAAGCTCGACTACGCTCGGTATACCGCGGCCTGCCTCATCTATTTTTCGAGCAAGCAGCGCGACCGCGTCG
>JANPKQ010000076.1:0-5748 GCA_031426115.1 Gemmatimonadaceae bacterium
CGCGGTGACGTCGCCCCGATGATGGCGGCGCGCATCCTCGCGCTCGCGCGACGTCGCTACTACAACGGCCTCACCTGGCATCGCGTCGAGCCGGACTTCGTCATCCAGGGCGGAAGTCCGGGCGCGAATGAGTACGTCGGGCTCGCCCAGTTCCTGCGCGATGAGCTCGGCACCGTGCCGCACGTCCGGGGCACCGTGGGCATGAGCACCCGCGGCCACGACACGGGCGACGCGCAGTGGTTCGTGAACTTGCGCGACAACCTCCGCCTCGGCCGCGACTACACCGTGTTCGGCGAAGTCGTCGAGGGGATCGAGGTCGTCGATGGCGTTCTCGAGGGCGACGTCATTGCGTCGATCGATGAGGTGCGCGGCGGCCGGCGATAGGGCGCCCCCGCGCCGTCGAGGTATCGCGCCATGTACGGCGCGGTCCTGCTCCCCTTCGCGCGCGCGACGTCTGCGGGCGCGCCGGCCGCGACGATTCGTCCCCCCTCGTCCCCTGCGCCGGGACCGATGTCGATCACCCAGTCGCTCGCCGCGACGATGCGCATCTCGTGCTCGACGACGATGACGGTGTTGCCGGCGTCGACGAGCCCATCGAGCTGTACGACGAGCTTCTCCACGTCGGAGGGATGCAGCCCGGTCGTCGGCTCGTCGAGGACGTACAGCGTATTGCCGCGCTGGATCCGCTGCAGCTCGGTCGCGAGCTTGATGCGCTGCGCCTCTCCGCCGGAGAGCTCCGTCGCAGGCTGGCCGAGCCGGAGGTAGCCGAGCCCGACCTGCCGGACGACGTCGAGCGCACGATGCACGTGCGGCTCATCCGCGAAGAACTGCCATGCCGCATCGACCGTCATGCGGAGCACTTCGGCGATGTTCCGGTCGCGATAGGTGACCTCGAGCGTCTTCGCGTTGTAACGCGCGCCGTGACAGGTGGGGCAGGGAGCGTAGACGCTCGGGAGGAAGAGCAGCTCGACCATCACGAAGCCTTCGCCTTCGCAGGTCTCGCAGCGTCCCTTCGCGACGTTGAAGGAGAATCGCCCGGCGTCGTACCGCCGTGATTTCGCCATCGGCGTCGCCGCGAAGAGTCGTCGCACGTGGTCGAAGAGGCCGGTGTAGGTCGCGAGATTCGAGCGCGGCGTGCGGCCGATCGGCTTCTGGTCCACGCGCACGAGGCGCTTGATGGCGTCCATGCCATCCGTGATCTCGCCTCCGCTCACGATCACCGCAGCCCGCTCGAGCTCTTCGCCCTCGTCGTCGTGGACCGGGACCTCGTGCCCGAGCGAAGCCGCGACGAGCTCGACGAGTGCCTGACTCACGAGGCTGGACTTCCCGGAGCCCGACACGCCCGTGACCGTCGTGAGCACCCCGAGAGGGAACTCGACGTCGAGGCCGTGCAGGTTGTTTCGGGTCACGCCCGCGAGCCGAAGCCACGCATTTGGCCGGCGCGGCGTGCGGGTGGGAAGGAGCTTCTGGCCGAACAGATGGATGCGTGTCTGCGACTCATCGACGCCGGCGAGCCCGTCCGGCGGCCCGCTGTACAGCACCCAACCGCCCGCCTCGCCGGCGGCCGGGCCGACATCCACTATCCAGTCTGCGCGGCGAACGACATCGAGGTCATGCTCGACGACGAACAGCGAATTGCCCGACGCCTTGAGCCTGTCCAGCGCTGTGAGCAATGCCTCCGTATCAGCAGGATGCAGCCCGGCCGACGGCTCGTCGAGCACGTACACCACGCCAAAGAGGTTCGACCGCACCTGTGTGGCGAGCCGCAATCGCTGCAGCTCGCCGGGCGAGAGCGTCGGCGTGCTTCGCTCGAGCGAGAGATAGCCCAGCCCGAGGTCGAGCAGGACGCCGATGCGCGCACACAGATCCTCGGTGATCCGGCGCGCGACGATGACCTTCTCCGGGTGATCCACGGCCATCTTCAGCTCTTCCGCCGCGGTGCCGTCGCCGTACGGCTCGAGGATCGCGCTGAGGCGCGCGATCGGGAGCCGAGAGATCTCCGTGATGTCCATCCCGGCGAATGTCACCGCGAGGGATTCGCGCCGCAGCCGCTTCCCGTCACAGAGGGGACATTCGGTGCTGATCATGTAGCGTGCGACGCGCTTCTTGATCCCGGGGCTTTGCGTCGTCGCGAAGGTGTGCAGGACGAAGCGCCGCGCGCTCGAGAAGTTGCCGTGATAGTCCGGCTCACGCCGACGCTTGAGTGCGCGCTGGATCTCCTCCGTCGTCAATCCGTTGTAGACGGGCACCACCGGCTGCTCGTCGGTGAACAGGATCCAGTCCCGATCCTTCTTCGGGAGATCACGCCACGGGCGCTCGACGTCGTAGCCCATCGTGATGAGCATGTCGCGCAGATTCTGTCCGTGCCACGCCGGGGGCCAGGCCGCGATGGCGCGCTCGTTGATGCTCAGCGAGTCGTCGGGCACCATCGAGCGCTCGGTGACCGAGTACACCCGGCCGAGCCCATGGCACTCGGGACACGCACCCGCGGGCGTGTTGGGGGAGAACGCCTCGGCGTCGAGATGGTCCGCGCCACGCGGATATTTGCCCGCGCGCGAGTAGAGCATCCGAAGCAGATTGGAGAGAGTGGTGACGCTGCCGACGGAGGATCGTGTCGTCGGGGAACCGCGTTGCTGCTGGAGCGCGACCGCGGGAGGCAGCCCTTCGATCTCGCTGACGTCGGGCACTGGCATCTGGTCGAAAAGGCGTCGCGCATAGGGCGACACCGATTCGAGATACCGTCGCTGGGCTTCCGCATACAGTGTCCCGAAGGCGAGGGACGACTTTCCCGATCCGGAGACTCCCGTGAAGACGACGAGGGCATCGCGCGGTATCTCGAGGTCAACGTTCTTGAGATTGTGCTCGCGCGCGCCCCGAACGCGGACGAATCCGGCTCGTCTCGCTCCTGTGCCATTCCCGGAATCCGGATTTCGAGCTGTCGCCATCGCCGAGGCCTCGCCAGCGTGATGCAGTGGGTGTTGCCCGGGGCATGGTTTGCGATAAATGCGCCAGTGCGGGACTCGTGAACCGCGTTAACCGGCTGCCGCTGTGGATCGCGCTGTCCGCGGTTCCCCTCGCCTGGCAACGCTAGGCCTCCAGGTCGTCGTCGAGGTCATCCGTCTCATCCCCGGCACCGCTACCTTCGAACCACTCGACATTGTCGCGAGCGTCGCCGGGATGCTGCTGGGAGCACTCCTCTACCGCCGCGTCGCGCCGTATCTCCGATATGCGACGCACGGCGAGTGAGCGCGCTCGCGCTCGGCGAGCAGCGCCAGCACGTTTACGAATCACGGAAAGGATGACATGACCCTGGCTGACGATCTCTCTGCCGAGGCGTTCGTCGCGCTGGTCGGCGGGCGGCGCGGCCACTACCGCCTCGAGTCGGGCCACCACGGCGGGCTCTGGCTCGACCTCGACCCACTCTTCTCGAATCCCAGGCGGATCGAGCCTTTCGTCACGCGGCTCGCCTCCGCGCTGCGAAAGTATGAAGTGGACTACGTCTGCGGGCCGTTGCTTGGCGGCGCTTTCCTCGCGCAGCTCATCGCAGGGGCGCGCGGCCTGGAGTTTCTGTTCACCGAACGCATCGCGTCGGATGAGGAGGGGCTCTTCAAGGTCCGCTATCGCCTTCCGCAGGCCTTCGTCGCGCGCGTTCGCGGCAAGCGGATCGCGATCGTGGACGACGTGATGAGCGCCGGCTCGGCGCTGCGCGGGACGTTCGCCGAGCTCGAGGCGAACGGTGCGCGGACGGTCGTAGCCGGTGCGCTCCTCGTGCTCGGGACGACGGGCGAGTCCTTCTTCAGGGGGCGGAGCGTTGCGGTCGAAGCCGTTGCGCGTGATCGCTACGAGCTGTGGGAGCCGGCAGAGTGTCCGCTATGCGCATCCGGGGCGCCGTTGGAGGACGTATGAGCCACGGCCCGCCGGTGCCACGAGTCGGCGTCGCCTGCATCGTGACCCGCGGCGGCCGCACCCTGCTCGTGCGGCGCCAGCGCTCCCACGGCGCAGGGAGCTGGTCCACGCCGGGCGGGCATCTCGATTTCGGCGAGAGTCTCGAAGCGTGCGCGATTCGCGAGACCGAGGAGGAGACCGGCATCCGTGTGAAGCGTGCCGAGTTCCTCGCGATCACGAATGACATTTTCCTGGCGGAGGGCAGGCACTACATCACCGTGTGGATGCACGCGCACACGAGCGAGGGTGATGCGGTCGTGCACGATCCGGCGGAGATCGCAGAGGTGGGGTGGTTCGCGCCCGACGCGTTCCCCTCGCCGCTCTTCCTGAGCCTCGAGAACCTGCTCGCGGGCCGCAGTTTCCCCGCCGACAGCGCGGTACCGGGCATGAACGGCTGACTTGCCCCAATGCCGCGCGTAAACATATGTAAGCACTATCCTTTCCGGCTCGCTGGTGCGCTGTCTGCATGTCGACTGACCCATGGTCAGCCCCTCTCGTACAATCGCCTCGAGGTCGATGCCAGACGCGGATGTCGCCGACGCGCGCGACGGGGTAGTTCGGGCGCTCGCACGCATGGAGCTGGGGGAACGGAATGCGCTCGACGGAATGCGCGCGGCGCTCTGTGCGATGGTCAGTGCGCTCAAGGCCGCCGGCGCCACCCGGGAGCAGACGATGGATGAGGTACGGCGAATCATCGCCGAGCCGGTGACGCCGGATGGCGAGTTGAGCCTGCTCGCTCCGGCGCGTGAAGCCCTCGTCGAGCTGTCCGTCTACTGGTGCTTGGGAGAGTTCGGGAGCGACTGAGCGTCAACGACTACCGAGCCGGCACCATCACGGTCACCGACGCCCAGCCGCGGCCCATCTCGTCGGCGTAGCGCGCGTCGCTCATCCGCACGCGGATGCTGTCGCCGACCGGCTCGGCAGTGAAATACGGGAAGCGCGACCAGACAAGAAACATCGCCCCGTCGGGCGCCAGCGATGCGGCCGCGACTCCCGGAAGGTCGCGCCCCTGATCGATGACGGCGCGCTTCGCGTAGCCGTCCCCGCCGAAGGTGAAGGTCCCGACCTCGTAGGTGGTTCCGACTTCGCGCACGACATCGCGCCGAAGCGGGTTCACCGGAACCGGCCCGACCATCGTGCGCGTCGCCGCCGGTCCTTCCGCGCTCGCGCTCACCCTGCCGCGCCCGATCCGGGCTGACAGCAGCATCGCGCCGGCGTACGCGGTGAACAGCGCGAGGGCAATCAGCGCAGGGCGCGTGACCCAGTCATCGCCCGTCGGGAGCTCGCGCGATGATCGCCGTCGGCGATGGGTGACCCCCGCCGACGCATCGCGGATCCGACGGGCGCGCCACCGCGACAGCAGCACGCCGACGCCGAGCGATATCCAGAGCCACGGATCGACGATGAACAGTGCATCGCCGTAGAACCAGCGCGGCGAGAACGGCATGAGGAGCCGCACGCCGTAAGTGTTCATGAGGTCGAGCAGCGGATGGGACAGCACTCCGATGAGGGCGAGTACGAACAGCCAGCCAGCGTTCACGGGAGTATGCCGTCGTCCCGGCCTGTCGCTGAACACGCGGTGCCAGCCGATCATCAGCGCCGTCAGCAGCAGGGGCAGCGCAATCATCGCGATCGGGCCGTGCGTCCACCCACGACGGAAGGCAAGCGATTCGGGACCGTCGCCGACGAAGTACATCAGCGCATCGATGTCCGGGAGGTTTGCTGCGATCGCCAGCGTCGCCGTTCCCAGCGCAGTACGCCGCTTCAACCCGGATTCAGCGAGCGCCAGCCCGGCGAGGGTAT
>JANPKQ010000077.1:0-2549 GCA_031426115.1 Gemmatimonadaceae bacterium
GTCAACACCCAGAGGCGCCCCAGATCGTCGTAGCGCAGCCCGTCGAGTGGAAAGAACGGCTTCAGCGTGTAGTCCACAGCCGAGCCGCTGGTCGGCGCGCCCCTGGACACACCTCCCTCGGCGCTCCGCCGTTCCGGCCCCATGGCCACGCGGCTGGCGAGCGCCTGCATCTCGGCCTCGCTGCGTCGCGCGCGCGGGATGTCGCGGACGATATCAGGCATTGCCTTGCCATCAGGTCCGAGGCGGCCGATGCGATAGGTGAAGGGATCGGTTCCAAAGGCGAGGATGCCCGACGATGCGACGGCGATCGATGGCTGGATCATCGCGGGCCCGACGGGTGATGGCGTCCGCGCAATGGTCGTGAAAGGGACGGACTTCGCCGCGGCCGGCGTCCATCGCTCGACCGCGAAGGGTCCGCGAAAGTCGTCCATGAGGAGTATCATCTCCCCGGTACGCCCGCGCGTTCCGACGGCAGCGGGGAAGGCGAGGATCGGCTCGGTGGCCTTCACCGTCCCGTCGCGCGCAAGCCGCGTCATGCGACGAGCGCGCATATCCACGACGCTGAAGCTACGGTCCGGTCCGATCGCAACCCGCATCGGGAATCGGTACTCGCCCGGCCCGCCCCCGCTGCGCCCTCCGCTCCACAGCACGCGCCCTGTCCGGTCGAAGACACGAATCATCGGTGCGCTGCGATCGGCAACGACGATGTCGCCCGAGTCGGTGACGGCGACGTCGAAGATGGTGGTGAGCTGCAGCGGGCCATCGCACTCGGCGCAACCGATCTGCGTCAGCTTCTCAATGGTCGGCAGCTGTGCGGCGGCAAGCCCCGGGACAAGAAGGGCAGTGGTCAGCAGGATACGGGCGGGGCGGGGCATGGCAACTCCTCGGAGGGTTTCCTGGGAGTTGGAGGGGAGGGGGGCCGAGAAGGTTGCTTCGTTGACCAGGGGTTAACGGCGGAACTGATGCAGGGCGTCGACAGCGACATCGGGCAAAACAGAGGGGCGGTAAAACGTACGTAGAACTTGAACGGCGTGAACTCCGCCAACTTCGTCAACTGCGACAAAGGGTGTAACGCCGTGAAGACCGCTTGCCGGCGTTGACGGAGTTTACGCCCCTCGTCCTACGTACCGTTTCGCGCCGTTCAGTGTTGCCCGATGCCGCCGTCGACGCCGTGGCCTTCACCGCCGTTCAAACCCCAAGCCTACCGTGCCCTCGGCAACATCGCCTCCATGTTCGCGATCGTGTACGACACTACCGCCATTGCCGCCACACACGCCGCCATGTCCGCCGGGTCGATCTTGTCGGGCGTGTCGGCTTCGGTGTGGTGATACCAGAAGTACCGCGTGGGATCGGTGATCAGCCCCAGCGCCGGCACGCCGAGCGCGAACAGCGGCGACACGTCGGCTTGCGGTCCGCCGGCCTGCACCGAGTCGGCGCCGATGCGCCGAAGCAGCGTCGCAACCTGCTTCATTGCCGCCATCCCCGCGTCGCTCCCGGCGAACTGGAGGCCGGAAAGCTTGAAGATCCCGTTGTCTGACTCCATCGCAGCGACGTGCTTGTCGATCTCCGCGCGGTGTGCATCGCGGTACGCGTTCGCCCCGCCGAGCCCGATCTCCTCGTTCGTCCACAGCACGACGCGTATGGTGCGCTTCGGGCGGACGCCGAGCTGCTTGATGAGCCGCACCGCCTCCCACGCGGCGACGCTGCCGGCGCCATCGTCCATCGCGCCCGTGCCGACATCCCACGAATCGATGTGGCCGCCGAGGACGATGACTTCGTCCGGGCGCTCCGAGCCGCGGACTTCGGCGACGACGTTCCGCGAGCGCGTCATGGGCAGCGTGCGCGCACCCATCCTGAGCGTCACGACGATCCGCTCGCCGCGCTCCTGCATCCGGCGCATCATCTCTGCGTCCTCGACCGACACGGCGGCCGCCGGAATTCGCGGTCCTCGGCGCCCGGTGTCGGCGTAGGCCATCCCACCGGTGTGCGGCGTCTGGAGCGAGCGCGGCGTCACGGAGCGCACGAGCACCGCAACCGCACCGACAGCGGTCGCCGCGTCTGCGCCACCGCCGCGGTACGCGACGGCGCGGCCGTACGCCGTGAAGGGATGCAGCGTCGTGTCGAACGGATAGTTGAACAGGACGATCTTTCCCTTTGCCTCCGCTGCGCGTGCGCGCAGCTCGTCGAAATCCTTCACCACCAGGACCTGTGCGGTGATGCCGGCCGGGGACGTGCCGATGCTGCGGCCGAGTCCGAGCATGTGGAGCCGGATGCGTCGCGGGCTGATCATCTCCGCCGACTCGGCGCCGCGGACCCAGTGAGTGACCATCACCGGCTCGGTGTGCACGTTCTCGAGTCCGTCGCGCTTCATCTCCGCGACGATCCAGTCGAGCGAACGCTCGAGGCCTGACGAGCCGCTCATGCGATGCCCGAAGCGGTCGGAGAGCTCGCTCATCCGGCGGTGCGCCGCGCTGTCGCGGGTCGCGAGGTCGATGAGTCGATCCGCGCTGGCCCGGTGCGGCTCCATGGAGAGCTGCGCGCGGAGAGGA
>JANPKQ010000078.1:0-16649 GCA_031426115.1 Gemmatimonadaceae bacterium
GCCCGCCCCGGTGCCAGGCTCACCACGGTGTATTGCGTCGGGTGATCGTGTGCGACGTGCGCCGCGAGCGCGCTCGCGAACGCGGCCCCGTCGAGCGGTCCTGGACGACCGCCGCTGACGTCGGCCTGGACCAGCGGACGCTCCGAATACTGGATGAGCGACTGCTGCAGATGCCCGCGCGCGACGGCTGCCGACAGCCGCTGGAGCAGCTCCGTCGGCCCCATGTCGGTCGCCAGCACCTCGTCGGCGCCGGCGCGCAGAAGCCGGGCCCGGTCGATCGAGCGAAGGTTGAAGCGGACGATGACGATGATCGGGAGCGCCCCATCGGCCGCAGCGGCGCTTCGCACGAATGAGCGCGTCGCCTCCAGCGCTCCGTGGTGGGTCTCGATGACGATCGCGCTCCCCCCTCCGCCGGGGTCGCCCTCCCCGAGGCGTCCCGCCGCGAGCGGTGACACCGATAGCGCGTAGTCGCGCTTGAGGATTTCCATGATCTCCGGTGCGGCGGTGTCGGTGGCGTGAAGCAGCGCCAGCCTCCGGCTCTTCGGCGAAGTCGTCGCGGCACCCTGCGGCTCGCGCGCTGCACGCCCGCCGTCCGGCGCGGCGATGATTCCCGCGCGCGGCGCGATGGCGAATCGGAGGGCCCCGCCCGGCGGCGCGTTCGCTCCACCGCGGAGGAGAGAGAGCGCGAATCCTCCGCCGCTGCGCGTGAGGTGCATTACAGTTGCTGCACGCTCGGTGATCCCATCGAACCGACGATCGATCCCCTGGGCGATGTCGCCCGGGCAGGTGAGCAGCGAGGTCGCCCCGAGCTCCTCGAGCAGGTCCGCAAGCGCGGTCAGTCCGTCCCCCATCGCCGATCCATCGCCGAGAAAGGGCAGCACCGGGTCGATGACGACACGCGTCGGCGCGAGCGCGCCGAGCATCCGGCGGAGGTCATCGATCGCCGACCGAGGCGAGGCGGCGTTCGCGAGGCGCGAGGTGAACGCCGGACGGAAACGGAGCGCCACGAGTCGGCCCTCACGCAGGGCGGCGTCGATCGGTACTCCCGCGAAGGCCGCCCCTGCGCGCACGTCGCTCGGTCTCGACGACGTCAGCAGCGCGGCCGACTCTCCTCGCTCGATGGCGACGCGGAGGAACTGGAACGCCGCCGTGGTCTTACCCGTCCCCACCCCGCCGGTGACGAGATGGATGCGTCCCGTCGCGATGCCGCCGCCGACGTGGCTGTCGAGGACGGCAATCCCGCTGCGAATCGTGCTCGAGGTGTTACCAGTCCCGCGATTCAGCTCCACCATCACGTCCGTCGTGTGCGCAGTCAGATCGACCACCCCCCTGTGGGGTAGCAGGGACGTCCGGCACGGCGATTGAGTATCGAAGCCGGTTCCGACCCAGATAGACGAGGATTGTCAATTCATGTGCCGTACCCGACCGCGGTGGATACCGCTTCTCATACTCGGCGCTCTCGCGCTCCCATCGAGCGGCTGTGCCCAGCGCCCGGCGCCCGCCCAACCGCCTGAGTTCTGGGCGTTTACAGGTCCGTGGGATGTCGAGAGCGACAAGAGCCTGCGCGACAACGGCGGGAGGCTTCAAGCGGTCGTGACCGGCTGGATCACTCTCGACAGCATTACCGGCCTGCCCGTGCTTCCGTCGCCGTACGCAGACACGGTGCGTCCGCGCGCAGGGACACCGACCCGCATGGCGATCGTGACGAGTTGGCACGGGGAGCGGTTCCACGCCGCATCGATCCGCGGTCTCGCGGCCGCACCCGCCCGGCTGACGCGCGCGGCCGGCGCGATCGGCCGCTACGCATCGGCGATGGGGTACACTGGCCTCGTCTTCGATTTCGAGACGCTCGAGCCAGCGGACCTCCCGGCCCAGATTCGCGTCATGAAGGCGATCGCTGACTCGGCGCGCCGAGGCGGCGTCGGAACGTTCGCCGCGGCGATTCCGGCGACGGACACAGCCGGCTATCCGGCGAGGCCTCTCCTCGAGGTCGTGGACCATCTCGTCGTCATGCTGTATGACCAGCACTGGCTCGGGTCCGAACCGGGACCGATCTCCGCGCCCGACTGGGTGCAATCATCGCTCGATCTTCGCATTCGTGAGGTCGGACCCGACCGCCTTGTCGCAGGATTGCCGACGTATGGCTATCACTGGCGCCGCGGGCAGCCGACGCTGTCGGTCACCTTCGGCGAAGCGCAACGGTCCGCGGCGAGCGCGCGTTCGCCCATGCGGCGCGACAAGGCGACGCAGACCCTTCGCGCGACGCTGTCGGCCGGGACGGAGATCTGGATGACCGATGCCGTTCTGCTCGGCGCGCTCGTGGACGCGGGCAAGTCTCGCGGCGTACGTCGCTTCGCGCTCTGGCGACTCGGCCAGGAAGATCCAGCGATCTGGGGGAAGGTGGTGAAGTAGGCGGGAACGAGCCTCTGGCGATTGGCGCTATCTGAGGACTCGTTTAGGTGACGGTGTCGATTGCGACCGAGGTCGAGACACACGTGGGTGGCGACGCCGGACAACACGCTTTCAGCGACAGCTCGGCACAGAGCGCCTCACCATTGCCACTACTATGGCCACCGCTCCGTATCGAGACGGGGCGGGAACAGGGCACGGTTGTATCGCGTGACGAAGACGTGGTACAACACAAAGCGAGAGCAGATTCGTGGCCGGTGTGAGTTCAGGTGCAGCGCGCGAGCGCTCGGTTTGCGCCGGAAGCGAGAGGGACATCCGTCGTCGCCCTACCTGAACGATCAGGGGCAGCCGTACACGAGGGGGCCTGCACGAGGTGTAATTCCACCTGACGGAGCCGGAGCGACACATCGAGCATCGCCATCAACGGGGAGGATGAGTGCTTGATCCGGCAAGGGCAATTCGCGCGGGTGAGATCCACCTGTGGGCGACGGACCTCGACGCGCCGCGGCGGCTGGAGGCGCTATCCGCGGATGAGCGGGAGCGTGCTCGGCGCTTCCACTTCGATCGCGACCGCAGGCGCTCTATGGCCGCCCGGGCTGCGTTGCGCGACCTGCTCAGCGCATACATCCACAGCCCTCCGCAGGCGATTCGCTTCGTCTATGGGCCCCGCGGCAAGCCGTCGCTCGCAAACGGGAAACGACCCGTTCACTTCAACGTGTCGCACGCCGGCCCCGTGGGGGTCTATGCGGTCGCCTGCGATGAAGTGGGAGTGGATATCGAGGTGGTCCGGCCGACGGAAGACCTCGACGCTGTCGCTCGGCGATACTTTTCGCCGCTCGAGGTGGCGACGTTGATGGGGCTTCCAGAGGACGTCCGACCCCGTGCGTTCTTCGACTGCTGGACGCGGAAGGAGGCGTACATCAAGGCGATTGGGGAAGGGCTCGCGTGCCCCCTCGCCGGTTTCGATGTCGCGTTCGCCCCCGGTGACGGCCCACGGATGCTGGGCATTGGGGGCGACAGCAACGCAGCGGCTCGCTGGTCGCTGTGCGCGTTCGACACGCGGGCGGGGTATGCCGCCGCGGCCGCGATCGAAGTACGCGCCGCCGTCGCGATCTGGTGCGGGTGGCTCTGAGCGACGGCCGCCGTGACGGCACGCTGACCGTATCGCATCGACGCAGCGAAGGGATGTTGCGCCGCTGCAACGGCCCCGTGGGTAACGCGGCGTGATGGTCTGTCTTGCACGGCGACAAATCGTTGACCGAAAAGCGGTTGGCTTAATCGGCGAGCCCTTCCGGTAGCGCACCGGTTCTTGCTTCGGCCCCTACGGTCGCGTCGGTCCGCCGATGATCCGCGGCGCACCGCTATCCCCGCTACCCGCATGCGCATGCCCAGTCAGCACATGTTCAGCTGCTACCTCGCCGGAGGTGAATCGACGCTGATCCAGTGCGCGGAGATCCTTCTCCAGCGCGGCCATGCCGTGCACGGGATCATCACCTCGGCGGAAGCAATCGCACGCTGGGCTCGCGCGAAGGGTATTCCGGCCATCGACGCGACGAGTAATCTCCAGCGCGCACTCGCCCCCGCCGAGTTCGACTATTTCTTCAGCATCACGAATCTGGACGTCATTCCCGACGAGGTGCTGGCACTGCCGCGGCGGCTGGCGATCAATTTTCACGATGGCCCGCTGCCACGATATGCCGGCCTCTACACACCCGCCTGGGCGCTGATCAACCAGGAGCCAACCCACGGCATCACGTGGCACGTGATGACCACCGCGATCGACCAGGGTGACCTCCTCAAGCAGCGCGTCTTCCCCATATCAGCCGACGAGACGTCGCTGACGCTTAACACCCGGGCGTACGAAGCAGCGATTGACTCTTTCAGTGAGCTGGTGGAGGAGCTGGCGAGCGGCACGGCCACGCGCATCGCCCAGGATCGCACGGCGCCTCACGAGTATTTCGGGAGGCATCAACGACCGGCTGCAGCGTGCACGATCCGCTGGAGCGAGCCCGCCAGCACGATCGCGGCCTTGGTGCGCGCGCTCGACTTTGGGATGTACGCGAATCCCTTGGGGCTGGCTAAGGTTGCCACCGACGGTGAGCCTGTGCTGGTCATCAAGCTGGAGATCCTGGCCGAAACGTCCGTGGCAACGCCGGGAACGATCGTCGCGATCGACGCGGCCGGCGTCCGTATCGCCACCGGAACGACGGACGTGAGGCTTCTGAAGCTTCTCACGGCCGACGGGAGCACGCTGTCGCCGGCGGATTTCGCGTTTCGCCACCGTGTGAGCGAAGGCTCGGTGCTGCCTGCGCTGGATCGTGCCGCCGCCGATCGGCTGACCAGCATCCTTTCGCAGCTCGCTAAGTACGAGGCATACTGGCAGGGGAGGCTTGCGCAGCTGCAACCGGTCGAGCTGCCGTACGCCAACCGCGCCGCGCTCGGCGCTGGCGAGCCCGTCGTGAGCGTGGTGGCGCTGCCTGCCAAGGTCTCCGCGGCGGCGCGCTCCGCTGGCGTTCCGGCCGCTGATTTCGTCCTCGCAGCGTTTGCGGTATACCTCGCCCGGGTCACGGGGCAGGAGGTCTTCGACCTCGGGCTCCGTGATGCGCAAGCGATGAAATCACTGGCGGGGTTCGAGCATTACTTCGCTTCGAGCGTGCCCCTGCGTGTAGCGCTGGATCTCGCGACGGGCTTTGGAGATGTCCTCACGGCGGTTCGCGCCGAACTCGACATCGTTCGCCAACGGGTGAGCTACGTACGAGATATCATCCCGCGCACTCCGGCGCTTCGCTCCAACAACGCGACTCACGCCTTCACGCACGCGCTTCCCGTGGTGATTGAGCAGTTCGCGGCCGACGCGGTGATACCGGCGCTAGGGACCGAACTAACGCTTCGGATCGAAGAGGACCCGTCGGGCGCGGTGGCGTGCTGGTGGACCCACGACCCGCGCATGATCTCGGCACGGGACGTCGTAAGCATGCAACGCCAGTTCGCCGAAGTCCTCGCGGCGGTTGTCGCCAATCCCGCGGCGCCCGTCGCGGAACTGCCGCTGATGAGTGGTGCCGAGCGACAGCACCTGCTGCATGAATTGAATGCGACTTCGATCCCGCTTCCATCGAGCGAACCAATCAACCGCCTGTTCGAGGAGCAGGCCGCGCGCACACCGAACGCCATTGCGCTTGTCTTCGATGACGGGTCGCTGACATATGCCGAGCTCAATGCGCGCGCCAACCAGCTCGCGCGCCACCTCCGCACCCTCGGCGTACGGTCCGAGACACTCGTCGGCGTATTCGTCGAGCGATCCCTCGAGATGATGGTCGCGGTGCTGGCGATCCATAAGGCGGGGGGCGCGTATGTGCCTCTTGATCCGGCGTACCCGCGCGACCGGGTCGGCTACATGGTCGAGGATTCCCGCGTCGCGCTCGTACTGACCCAGGAGCGGCTGGCCACGCGAATCCCGGCCGGCACCGTGAGGGTGTTACTCGACGGGGACTGGTCAGCGATCGAGCGCGAAGCAACCGACGATCTCGATGGCGGTGCAACTGGCGCCGATCTCGCCTACGTGATCTACACCTCCGGCTCGACGGGGAAGCCGAAAGGCGTGATGGTCGAGCATCGGAACGTCGCGAGCTTCTTTGCCGGGATGGATTATCGGATCGGCGGCGCCGAGGTACCCGGATCGTGGCTCGCGGTCACGAGCCTCAACTTCGACATCTCCGTGCTCGAGCTGTACTGGACGCTGTGCCGCGGCTTCAAGGTCGTGCTCTTCGCGGAGGAGACGGCTCGTGCGCAGGCCTCGACGGGCGCACCCCGGCGCGGAACGGTCTCGCATGGGGACCGGAGCATCGACTTCAGCCTGTTCTACTTCTCGAGCGACGAGAGCGAGTCGGGCGTGCAGGACAAGTACCGCCTGCTGCTCGAGGGAGCGAAGTACGGTGACCGGAACGGATTCGCGGCGGTGTGGACGCCGGAGCGTCACTTCCATGCATTTGGCGGGCTGTATCCCAACCCGAGCGTGACGAGTGCCGCGATTGCCGCCATCACCGAACGCATCGGCATCCGGTCGGGAAGCTGCGTCCTGCCGCTCCACCATCCGATCCGGGTCGCCGAAGAGTGGGCGGTGGTCGACAACATCTCGAAGGGGCGCGTTGGATTGTCGTTCGCCGCCGGCTGGCAACCCAACGACTTCGTGCTGCGTCCCGAGAACTACAAGGACGCGAAGAACATCATGCTGCGCGACATCGAGGTCGTGCGAAAGCTCTGGCGCGGTGAGTCCCTGACGGTCACCAACGCCTTCGGGAAGGAGATCCAGGTCCGCACGCTGCCACGGCCCATCCAGCCGGAGCTTCCGTTCTGGGTGACGACGGCGGGCAATCCGGAGACCTACATGGCCGCGGGGAAGGCGGGAGCGAACGTGCTCACACACCTCCTCGGCCAGACCGTCGACGAGCTCGAGGCGAAGATCGCGGCGTACCGGACGGCGTTCAGGGAGGCCGGACACGCCGGCGACGGCCACGTCACCCTGATGCTGCACAGCTTCGTGAGCGACGACGCGGCTCGCGTGAAGGAGACCGTCCGCCGGCCGATGATCGAGTATCTCCGGACGTCGGCGAGCCTCATCAAGGGATACGCCTCCGTCTTCCCCGCATTCAAGACGAAGGTCGGCAACTCCGGCGACGCGAACAAGGCGTTCGAGAGCCTCACCGACGAGGAAATGGATGCAGTCCTCGAGTTCTCGTTCGAGCGATACTTCGAGACGAGCGGGCTGTTCGGCACTCCCGAGAGCTGCGTCGAGATGGTGGACCGCTGCAAGGGCGTCGGCGTCGACGAGCTGGCGTGCCTGATCGACTTCGGGATCGACTCGGAGACGGTGCTCGCGAACCTTCCCTACCTGAACGAGCTCCGGGAGCGGACTGGTCTCGCCCGTCCCGCGGGCGGCAGCCCGGTCGGCGACGCCGACTTTTCGGTGCTCGCCCAGCTCACGCGCCACGGCATCACGCATCTTCAGTGCACGCCGTCGATGGCCTCGATGATCGCCATGTCCGGCGATGCGCGGGGCGCGCTCGATTGCGTGACGACGCTGATGATCGGCGGGGAAGTGTTCCCGGCGGCGCTCGCCGCCGAGCTTCGTGCCCTCGCCCCGAACGCGACGATCATGAACATGTACGGGCCGACCGAGACCACGGTGTGGTCGGCCACGCACGTCGTCGAGGAGACAACCGGCTCGATTCCCCTCGGCCGTCCGATTGCGAACACGGAGTTGTACGTCGTGGATCCGCGGATGCAGCCACTGCCAGCGGGGGTCGCAGGCGAGCTGTTCATCGGGGGCGCCGGTGTGGCGCGTGGTTACCTGAACCGGCCCGAGCTCACCGCGGAGCGGTTCGTTGCCGATCCCTTCAGCGGCCGCGACGGATCCCGCTTGTACCGGACCGGTGACCTCGCACGATTTCGCGACGATGGAACGGTGGAGTTCCGGGGCCGCGTGGATTTCCAGGTAAAGCTGAGAGGCTACCGGATCGAACTCGGCGAGATCGAGACGCTCATCGAGCAGCATCCCGCGGTCGAGCGCGGGGTCGTCGTGGTCCGCGAGGATGCGCCGGGCGACAAGCGGCTCGTCGCCTACGTGACGCTCCGTGCCGGGACCACACTCGCCACGGCGGAGCTCCGCGAAGGCCTGCGCCGGAACGTTCCCGAGTTCATGGTGCCGGCGCACGTCGTCGTGCTCGACGCCATGCCGCTGACGCCGAATGCGAAGATCGACCGGAAGGCGCTCCCCGCGCCCGAGGGGCTCGAGCCTGCGTCGCACCACGCAGCGTTCATCGCGCCGGCCAACCATATCGAGGAGACGATCGCGCGAGTCTACGGCGAGGTGCTGAATGCGGGGGTCGTGGGCACCGAGGATAACTTCTTCGACATGGGTGGTCACTCCCTGCTGGCGGTGCAGGCCCACCGACGGCTTCGCGACGCACTCCGTCGGGAGTTCTCGATCGCCGATCTGTTCCGGTACCCCACCGTCCGCGGGCTGGCCGCGTACCTGGCCTCCGCGGCCGTGGCACCGGCAGCGGGAGAGGGTTCCAGCGCGCCCGCACTCAAGCCACTGTCCCGGGAAGGCTTCAGGATGAAGCGCTCACAGGTGACAGGGACCGGATCCAAGGCATAACTGCCGGCTTGCCAGCGACCGGGATCGATCGGCTCGCACCGACAGCAGGGCGCGCAGTCACCCTCGCCGGGCACCAGGACCGGACCGACTAGACTTCAGGAGGCCGGCGCCATGTCGTGGCGCCGGAACACAGATTCGGATGCCGCACCAGACCGTGGACTCGATCGCCATGAGCAGCGTCAGGGACGAGGAAGACGTCTTCGTCTTCCCCGCTTCGTTCGCACAGCAGCGGCTCTGGTTCCTCGACCAGGTCGAGCCGGGCAGTGCCGTCTACAACATCCCGAAGGCGTTCCGGCTCACCGGACCGCTCGACGCAGCGGTGCTGGTGCGCGCGCTCAACGAAATCGTCGCCCGCCACGAGGCACTGCGAACCATCTTCGCGGCGCAGGACGGCGAAGCACTCCAGGCAGTGCTGCCGTCGGTCACTCTCGACGTGCCCACCGTCGACCTGCGCGACATCGGCGACGAGGCGACGCGCGAGTCCACGGCGCGGCGCCTGATGGCGGAGGAAGCGCGCACGCCGTTCGACCTCGCTGTCGGGTTGCTCATTCGCGCAACGATCCTCCGCCTCGGGGACGATGACCACATCTTCCTGCTCACCGCGCACCACAGCATCGCCGACGGCTACTCGCTCGCCGTCCTCTTTACCGAGCTGTCGGCACTGTACAAGGCATTCGTCACGGGAGCACCGTCGCCGCTCGAGCCCGTGCCGATCCAGTATGCCGATTACGCGATGTGGCAGCGCGAGTGGTTTCAGGGCGAGACGCTGGAGCGCGGGCTGAGGTACTGGCGGGAGCGACTTGCCGGCCCGCTCCCCGTTCTGGCGCTGCCGACCGACCGGACGCGGCCCGCGGTGCAGACGTCGAACGGCGACTTCCGGATGCTGTCGCTCGATCGCCAGACGGTCGACCGTCTGCATGTCGTGGCGCGAGGCGCGGGCGCGTCGCTGTTCATGGTCATGCTCGCGGCCTTCAATGCGCTCCTGCTCCGGTATACGGGGCAGGACGACATCCTCCTGGGGTCACCGATCGCCAATCGCGACCGCCCCGAGCTCGAGGCTGCGATCGGCTTTTACACCAACACCGTCGTCTATCGCACCGATCTCAGCGGCGACCCCACCTTCCGCGAGCTGCTTCACCGCGTGCGGGCGGTGGCAATGGAAGTATTCTCGTATCAGGATCTTCCCTTCGAGAAGGTCGTTGAAGCCGTCCATCCGCACCGCGAGCTGTCGTACAGCCCGGTGTTCCAGGCGATGTTCGCGATGCAGAAGTCGCCGGACAACGCGCTCGAGCTGCCGGGGATGACGTTTCGCGCGGTCCCGACCGCCAGTCCGACGTCCCGGTTCGATCTCATGTTCGAGCTGCTCGAAGTACCGAGCGGTCTTCAGGGTTTTCTCGAGTTCAACACGGACCTGTTCGACACGACGACCGCGGAACGGATGCTCGAGCACTTTCGCGAGCTCGTCCTCGGCGTCGCAGAGAATCCGGATGCACAACTCAGCGAGCTGCCGCTCCTCACGCCGTCGGAGCGACGGCGAGTGCTGTCGGAGTCGAACGGTGAGCGCCGAACCTTCGGCGGCCCAGGCACTATCCATGGAATGTTCGCGGCGGAGGCGTCCCGACGACCGGACGAGGTCGCGGTCGAATTCGAGGGGCGGTCGCTTACCTACGCCCAGCTCGATCGCCAGGCGAATCAACTGGCGCACCACCTCCGCGCGCTGGGTGTGACACCGGACGCGTCGGTTGGTGTCTGTCTCGAGCGTGGGCCAGCCATGGTGGTCGCGCTGCTCGGCGCGCTGAAGGCCGGTGCCGCGTACCTGCCGATGGACCCTGCGTTTCCGCCCGATCGACTCGCGTTCATGCTCGGCGACGCAGGTGTGAAGGTTCTGCTCACCGAAAATGGCGTTCGCGATGCGTTTCCGGAGCACACCGCAGCGATCGTGTGCCTCGACAGTGACTGGGAGCCGTCAATCACGCCGCTGCCGGAGACGGCACCGATGGTCGACGTTGAGCCGGCGGCGCTGGCGTACATCATCTACACGTCGGGTTCCACGGGCAAGCCGAAAGGCGTGGAGGTGACGCACGGAGCAGTAGTGAACTTCCTCAACAGCATGCGGGAAGTGCCTGGTGTGCACGCCGGAGACCGGCTCGTTGCCGTGACGACGCTCTCCTTCGACATCGCCGGCCTGGAGCTGTACCTGCCGCTCGTGACCGGGGGCCGCGTCATCATCGCCAGTCGGGAAACGGCGTCGGACGGCATCGCGCTGCTCGAGCTGATGCGAACCGCGGACGCGTCCGTGATGCAGGCCACGCCCGCGACTTGGCGCCTCCTGCTCGATGCGGGATGGATGGGAACTCCAGGGCTCCGGATCCTCGTCGGCGGGGAGGCGGTCCCGCGCGACCTCGCGAATCAGCTCGCCGAGCGCGCGGCGGAAGTGTGGAACATGTACGGTCCGACGGAGACGACCATCTGGTCGACCACACAGCGGCTGACGACCGGCGACGGACCGGTGTTCATCGGGCGTCCGATCGCCAACACCGAGGTCTACGTCCTCGACAGGCATCGGCAGCCCGTCCCGGCTGGCGTCGCCGGAGAACTCTACATCGGCGGAGCGGGAGTGGCACGAGGGTACCGCGGCCGTCCCGATCTCACGGCCGAGCGGTTCGTGGCGCACCCCTTCGTCGCCGACGTCGGTGCCAGCGACGGCGCACGACTCTATCGAACTGGAGACCTCGTTCGCTTTGCTCGCGATCCCCGTTCGGAGGGTGCACTCGAGTTTATTGGCCGCCTCGACTTCCAGGTGAAGGTGCGCGGATTCCGCATCGAGCTCGGCGAGATCGAGACCGCTCTGCTCGCGCATGAAAGCGTGAATCAGGCGATCGTGGCCGTTCGGGACGACAGGCTGCGTGACAAGCGACTCGTTGGCTACGTTACTTTCCGGGATGGCGAGACCGTGACGCAGAGCGAGCTGCGGCGGCACCTGCGCCAGAGCCTTCCTGAGTACATGGTCCCATCACTGATCCAGGAGCTGGACGCGCTGCCGCTCACCCGCAACGGCAAGGTCGACCGCAACTCACTCCCCGATCCCTTTGCGCAGTCCGACGCGACCGACGAGGAGTTCTCGGGGCCGTCGACCGAGATGCAGCAGTTCATCGCGGATGTCTGGCGTGATGTCCTCGGGGTTGCCCGCGTAGGTACCCGCGACAACTTCTTCGAGCTCGGGGGCCACTCGCTGCTCTCGATGCGGGTGATGGCGCGCATCGAGCAGAAGATTGGACGCCGCCTCAATCCCAGGGCGATGGTGTTGCAGACGCTGGAGCAGATCGCGAGCGAAGCGGAGAGTCTCGCCGCCCGATGAATCCCTTCTTCTTCGGCAGCTCGAAAAAGCCGCTCTTCGGCATCTATCATCCGCCCCAGTCGCGCGCCGCAAAGGAGCGCGCCGTCCTGATCTGCCAGCCGCTGGGTCACGAGTACGTGCGTGCGCATCGCGCTGTGCGGCAGCTCGCCCTGCTGTTGTCGAAGGCGGGGGCTCACGCCCTCCGGTTCGACTATTATGGCACCGGAGACTCCGGAGGCGAGGGGGATGAGGGAGGGTTGGCGCAGTGGACGCAGGACATCGGTACCGCCATCGACGAGCTGAAGGATGTGTCGGGCGCCTCCCGGGTCTCCATCGTCGGGGTGCGTGCCGGCGCACTGCTAGCGGTGCTCGCGGTCTCGAGGCGCAGGGATGTCGACGCCGTGCTGCTCTGGGATCCGGTGATCGACGGTGCTGGCTACGCTGCCCTGATGGATGAAATGAATCGCCAGTGGCTCGGCAGTGAGTATCCACGGGTGCCGAACGGCGACCTGGAGACGAGCCGCGTCGGCGCACTGGGATTCCACTTCACTCCGGCTATGCGACGTGAGCTCGAGCAGGCCAACCTGCTTTCGCTGGAGGACTTTTCTGGGAAGCGGCTGTCGATGATCGTTTCAACCGAGGATCCGGAGCACCGCGCCCTGCGCGCCCGACTCGACGAGCTCCGCGTCGCGCACGACTATGCGTGCGTTCCCGGCGGCGGTGACTGGGCACGGCGGGAGCGGATCACGGCGACCATCCTGCCGCATCAGGTCTCGGGCCTTCTTCAGGGAATCGTCGGAGCGCTCGCGTGAAGGAAAAAGCGGTCCTTCTCGGGAAGACGAGAACGCTCGTCGGAATCATCACCGACCCGGCGAGCGGCACGCAGACGCCGGCGCATGCGACGGTGCTGCTCCTCAACGCGGGACTGCTTCACCGAATCGGGCCGAGCCGCATGTACGTGCGCCTGGCGCGTGAGCTGGCGGCCGCCGGCTTCCCGGTGCTTCGGCTCGATTTTTCCGGGATCGGTGACAGTGAAGCGCGACGGGACAATGTCGCGTTCGAGGAGGCCGCGCTCGAGGAGGTCCGCGATGCAATGGACCTCATGGCGAAGGCGAAGGGAAGCCAGCGCTTCCTCCTGATGGGGTTGTGCTCGGGGGCGGACAACGCCTTCCAGGCCGCGCGCGTCGAGCCGAGGGTCGCCGGCATCGCGCTCATCGTTGGGTTCGCATACCGGACACCGGGGTTCTGGCTGCGATTCTACCAGGAGCGGATGCTGGACCTGGGAAAGTGGAAGCAGCTGCTGGTGACGAAGTTCGGCGCCGGCGGGAAGGCCGAATCGGAGGTCCAGGCGGGGGAAGCGCTCGACGACAGTGAAGCATCCTACGTGCGAGGCTTTCCGCCCATCGACCAGACTCGTTCCGATCTCGAGGCGATGGCGTCGCGCGGCATCAGCGTGCTCTTCGCCTACTCGGCCGGGCAGTATCAGTATTACAATCATGCCGAGCAGTTCGACGATGCGTTCCGCGGCGCCGACTTCCGCGGCCGTATCACCTCACGGTTCTTTCCAAGCTCCAATCACACCTTCACGCGCCACGCCCATCGCGACGAGCTGATCGATGCGATCAGGAACTGGGCTGTCACGACAACGACCGCCGGGTCGAACCGGGCGCGCGAGGTCGGAGCCGTTCCATGAGGCCCGGGATGGCAGCTGCAATCACGCTCCCGCTCCGTACAGCGCACAATAACCGCGGCCGTCGTGCGAGCGGTCATCGGGATCACCGTGCGCTGGGTGCGCGGAGGAGTTCTCGACCAGTAGTACTGGAGGACCGCTCGCCTGGCTCCCACCGGGTCGCAGCGGCGTAGCGACCGCGCACGCTGGCGCCGTGCCGTAGGCCGGGCCGTACCCTACATTCCGCCGATGGACATATTGAGGACTCGCCAGAGGCGGTCTACCCTTGGCGACTGAGGTCGAGAAATGCATCCGCTCGACGCTCGGCGACACACTATCAGCGAATGCTCGATGCCGATCCGCCGCCTGCTATCCGCCGCACGCTGCCTGCTCTCCGCACTCCCGCTCATGCTCGCGGCGCCTGATCTCGCAGCACAGGAGTTCGTCACGCTCCCACGGCCGATCGACTTGACGAGCGTCGCGGGATTCACCTCACCGTTTCGTTTCGACTCCCCAGCTAGCTGGGCTATAAATGTTCCGGACACGGTATTTGCGACAAAGGGCGTGGCCGCGCCAAGGTCGCGTGCGCTTGGCGCCAAGCGCGGATTCCTCATCGGCCTGGCGGGTGGTCTGCTGATCGGCGTGGCAATCTCCGGCGACTTTCTCGACGAGCCAATGGTGACCGCGGTTGTCGCTGGGGGGGTGCTCGGGCTCGTCGGCGCGGGCATCGGCGCGCTGGTCGGGGCAACGCCGCCGTCGCCGACAAATCCGGACCTCCGCGGCTCGGCGTCTCGATGACCGGCTAGATTTCGTGACTGGCGAGCCCGGCCCGGGTTCGCACGATGAGTCGTGTCACCGACGCCGCGCATGCATCCCTCCGAGCTGGCAGGCATTCTCGAGTTCCTTCGCGCCGCCGAAGCGCTGAAGACCGCGACGCGCAGTGGCTGGACGTCCGCGGGCGAGCGGGAGAGCGTCGCCGAGCACACGTGGCGCCTCTGTCTCATGGCGCTCGTGCTTCACTCGTCGTTCCAGGATGTGGACTTTGCACGGCTCATCCGCATCTGCATCGTGCACGACCTCGGCGAAGCCGTCAGCGGCGACGTGCCTGCGCCCGAGCAGGTGCGTCGAGGCGGCAGCAAGTCCGCCGATGAGCGTCGCGATCTCGAGCACATCACCGCATCGCTGCCTCCAGCGCTTCGCGACGAGATCGTCAGCCTGTGGGATGAGTACGAGGCGGCGCGGTCGCCGGAGGCGAGGCTCGCGAAGGCGCTCGACAAGCTCGAGACGATCCTTCAGCACACCCAGGGTCGGAATCCGTCGGAGTTCGACTATCGCTTCAACCTGACCTACGGTCGCCAGTACACGACCGAACACCCCATATTGGCGGCGGTGCGCGCGCAGCTCGACGAAGAGACGGAACAGCGCGCTCGCCGCGCCGATGAGGCGTCGGCACCGCTGGAATGAGGTGCGAGGGTCGGCGCCGCTCGCCATCTTGTCCAACCCCCACTGGAGACCATCGTGGCGACACACGCAAGCGGCCCGTTCGAAGTGAAGCTCGCTCCCCTGACGACATACGAAAACGCCGAAGGCTCACCACTCGGCCGCCTGTCGATCGACAAGCAGTTCCACGGTGATCTCGAGGCCACGAGCAAGGGGGAGATGCTGAGCGCGGGTGGCGGTGTGAAGGGCTCGGCCGGCTACGTCGCGATCGAGCGGGTGCGCGGAACGCTACATGGAAAGAGCGGCAGCTTCGTCCTCCAGCACAGCGGGACGATGAACCGCGGCGTGCCGGGTCTCGTCATCAGCGTCGTTCCCGACACAGGCACCGACGAGCTTGCGGGGCTCGCAGGGACGATGGCAATCATCATCGAAGCGGGGAAACACTCCTATAATTTCGACTACACCATCGGTGCATCGGCCTGACAGCATGCGCGGCCGCGCTCGATGCTCCTGACATCTCCGTAATTCGCGATGCCGCTGCGCACCTCCGACCAGGAAGACCATCTTCGCCGACTGATGCGTCAGGCGGCCGAGGCGCTGCGCTTCCTTCGTGAGGGGCTCGCGAGCGGCGAGCCGCCGCTGGATCTCCGCGCTGATGCAGCCGCGGCCATCGCATCGCTGCTCGGCGCCGAAGCGTCGCTGCTCGGGATGCTCGACGCGACGACCGCAGTCCGGCTGGTAGGGAACGCGGGGCGCGTGACGCTGTGGGCGGCGCTCGTCGATGCCGACGCCGATGCCGCGCTGGCCGCCGGCGATTCGGCGGCGGCGTCGGAGCGACATTGGCGTGCGTCGGATCTGCGCGCCGCGGTGTCGATTGCCGAGTCCCCCGGGAAGAGCTCGTGACAGCGCCTGGCGCGGACGCCAACCCTTGGACCGCGAGTGTCTGGCCGCAATTCGGCGCGGCGATCGACATGCTCGACAATGCTATCGTTGCGTGCCCGGACGCCGTGTGGGATGACGGCACGCAGTCGCCGTTGTTCTGGCACATGGTGTATCACACGCTCTTCCTGCTCGACGTGAGCCTCTCGGGGTCGGTCGCTGGTTTCACGCCGCCGGCGCCATTCACCCTGTCGGAGCTCGACCCTGCGGGTGTCATGCCCGAGCGCACCTACAGCAAGGTGGAGCTGCGCGTGTATCTCGATCATTGCCGCACGAAGTGTCGCACGACGCTGGCGGAGATGACGGATGCGCGTGCTCGCGAACGGTGCTCGCTTCCATGGATCGATCTCACGATGGCCGAGCTGCAACTCTACAACCTTCGCCACGTGCAGCATCATGCCGCGCAGCTCAACCTCATCCTGCGGCAGCGGACAGACGACGCTCCCGGCTGGGTGCGGAGGACGAGGGTCGATCGCAGCGGGTGATCGCGTCGAGTCGAAGGCGCGAGCGACAGCGACGAGGCGTTGCAGCCGTGGTTATACTGGGATGCACGCCGCGCCTGTCCGATTGCGGTGACAACGACCCTTCGACCCCTGACTGATGCTTCGATTCCTCGCCGTTCTTTCCGTCGCGCTGGTCGCGACGGTCGTTGCCGCGGGCCGTCGGGCGCGGGCCGGCGATTTCGTGGGACTCGATCA
>JANPKQ010000079.1:0-3316 GCA_031426115.1 Gemmatimonadaceae bacterium
GGGACCGTTCGGCTTCCCCCACCGACCTTCGGCGAGCACGACGCCGAGATTCGCTCGGCGCGGTGGAACGCATTCGCCCGGTGAGCTGTGCTGCGCGACGCCAGGCCCAGCGCGGACGCTGACCTCGCGCCATGCGCTACATCGGCAACAAGACCCGGCTCCTTCCTTTCATCCTTGGCACGCTGCGCCGACTCGGCATTTCGCCCGGGACAGCGCATGACGCGTTCGCCGGAACGGCAGCGGTCGGTCGGGCGCTGAAGGCAGCGGGGTGGCGGGTCGCGTCGAGCGACCTCATGTCCTACTCCTATGTGTTCCAACAGGCGTACGTCGTCGCGCAGGACATCCCGTCGCTTCGCGAGCTCGGGCGTCGCGAGCCCGAGGTCGGTCGGGCGATCCGTGGGTGGGTCAATGATCCCGCCATGTCGGCGCGGGCGAACGCGCTGCGGGCGGTGGGATCGTACCTCGCGCGGGTGCGACCGCCGGAGGAGGGATTCATCACGCGACACTTCTCGCCCGCCGGGGATCGGATGTACTTCACGGAGGAGAACGCCGCGCGCATCGATGCTGCGCGGTGTGCGCTCCGCGACTGGGAGCAGAAGGGGTGGATCGACCGCTCCATCTATTTCATCCTTCTCGCCGGATTGCTGGAGGGCGCGGACCGGGTTGCGAACACGGCCGGTGTGTACGCGGCGTACATCAAGAGCTGGCAGGCGAACGCGAAGCGGCCACTCGCGATCATCCCGGAGCTTCCGGTAAAGGGCGCTCGCGGATCGACAGCCCACCGCACCGATGCGGCGTCGCTCGCCGGCAAGCTCGGCGCGGTCGACCTGCTCTACATCGATCCGCCGTACAATGCGCGCCAGTACTCCGGGTACTACCACGTCCCCGAGCTTCTCGCCCGCGGGTGGTTCGACGGGTCGGTGATCCTCAGGGGAAAGACAGGGCTGGTCCCGACCGACGGACAGCAGAGCGCCTGGTGCTCCCGGCGCCGAGTGGGGCCGGCGCTCGCTGAGTTGCTTGGCGCGTCCGGCGCGAAGCACGTCCTCATCTCCTACAACAGCGAGGGCCTCCTCCCGGACCGGGAGCTGCGCGCTGTGCTCTCCGATGCTGCAGTGGACGGGAAGGTTCGCCGATTCTCGAAGGGGTACCGGCGGTACCGGGCCGACAGCGAGCATGCGGCGCGGCGGTACAAGGGGTCGGTGGTGCGGGAGCTTCTGTATTACGCGAGGCTCCGGTAGGCTTGCTCGGCCCAAACCAGAAGCGGTTCCGGGAAAGCGTGAAAAGCGTGTTCGGAGTTGTGAGAGGCACCGGGGAGAGCAATGACCGCTCGGGCCGGAGCGTTACCGGCTCCCCCCTGCGCCTCTGACAACTCCGAACTCGCCGTTGCGCTCGTCAATCGGCGCCGGACGCCGAATTCCCGCGTTCGACTCCGACCCCCGAAAAAAAAAACTCCGTCTTTGTGTTACGCCGATCTGCGTCGCTCGTCATGCGGACATGGACAGCGGACCTAAGTCACAGACGGGGCGGCCAGGTCTATCCGGCGACAGGCGAACGCATTACACTAACACCGTGAAGATGACGGTACCCCCCGCCGCGCAGGTCGACCAGATGGAGGCCGACCAGCAGATCATCCAGCGTGTCCTCGCCGGTAACCGTGAGGCGTTTTCCACGCTCATCGGCCGATACAGCGACCCCCTGTATCGCCACGCGCTGGGCATGACGGGCAGCCCCGATGTTGCCGAAGACATCCTTCAGCTGTCTTTCATTAAAGCCTATCACCATCTCGCGGAAGTTCGCGGGCGGTTCGATGCCTGGGTGTTTCGCATCGTCGCCAACGGGTGCAAGGATTGGCTGAAGAATATCCGACGGACTCACCTCAGTTACGATGAGGACGATCAACCGTCAGGATATGCGAATCCGGACGAGGAGCTGGATCGGAGTGAGCTGCGGACGGATCTCGACCGCGCACTCGCCACCCTCGCACCATCGCTGCGTGAAGCCTTCGTCATGAAGCACGTCGAAGGTCGATCGTACGAGGAAATGGCGGACTTTTTGGGTACCACCGTCGGGGCTCTGAAGATGCGCGTTCACCGCGCAAGAGAGGCGCTCCAGGTTCTTCTAGAGGAGAAATACGCCTGATGCGTGACAACATTCATTCTTCAGACGATCGTTCCCAGAACGGACGCGAGCGCGCGAGTCGTGAGCGCGAGGCCGCGCCGATGAGCGATCGTGAAGTTCCCATCAATCCCCGCCGGACGCCTGCCGCGGTCCATGCATGGCTCGATGGTGAGCTGGCCGAAACCGAAGTCCGTCGTGGCGACACGAAGCGTGACGTCGAGTTCTGGAGCCGGATCGCCGAGCAGTCGGAGACCCGCCGCCAGATGCGGACGCCCGCTCACCTCCAGGCCCAGATCATGGCCGCGCTGCCGTCGGTGGCGCCGGTGATGGCCGAGCCCTGGTACCGTCGCTCGATGGAGCTCGCCCCGGTCTGGGCACTCGTCGGTGGAGCCGCGCTGCTCGCAGCCGGCGCCGCGATCGGAGCAGCAGTCGTCGCACGGTAGACGTCGCACCGGCCGTTCCGGGACGACATCGCAAACCGAAGGGAGAGCCGATCCGAAAGGGTCGGCTCTTCTCGTTCGTGCCCCCCGCTGCCGCGGCCACTGTAGACAGCCGCCATCGCGCGCGGGGCGTCGCACGCACATCTTGGAGCATGGCCGAACCCCTCCCGCAAGATGTGCTCGACGCCGTGCGAGTCGCACTCGGTGCGCAGTACGAGATCCAGCGGGTGCTCGGCTCGGGCGCGATGGGGAGCGTGCTGCTCGCGCACGACCGCACGCTCGACCGGCCCGTCGCGGTCAAGATCATCAACCCCGAGCTTGCGGCGACGTCCACCTTCCGGCAGCGCTTCCTCCAGGAAGCGCGCACGATCGCGAAGCTGCGTCATCACAACATCGTCGGCGTGCATGCGGCGGGTGAGGCGGGCGGCGTGCTCTACTTCGTCATGGAGTTCGTGGAGGGAGAGAGCCTTCGCGATGGGCGGGAGCGCGAAGGCCGATGCCCGCGGGCGCGCGCCGTCGCGACGCTCCGCGAACTGGCCGACGCGCTTGGCTACGCGCACCGGGCGGGGGTGATCCACCGCGACATCAAGCCCGAGAACATCCTCATCGACCGGGCAACGGGACATGCCCGCCTCACCGACTTCGGCATCTCCCGTTCTCTCGCCGCCGCGGGCGACCGGATGACGGGCACCGGCATGTCGATCGGCACACCGGCGTACATGAGTCCCGAGCAGGCGTCCGGCGAGCGTGACATAGAC
>JANPKQ010000080.1:0-19545 GCA_031426115.1 Gemmatimonadaceae bacterium
ACGCGCCGCGATGAATGCCGGAGCGTGCCTCGGGCTGGCTGGCGGTCGTGCGCGCGATGGCGCTCGGTGTTTCTACTTCACCTTCCTCAGCTCCCGGTCGACACCATTGTCCCGCGCCGTGAATCCCGTCACCACGCCGTCGGTGTCCACCCTGAACGTGACGGTGGTGGTCGACTGGAGACTGCCGAGCGCGTAGCTCGTCCCGGACTGGAGGAACAGCTGCTGCGGTGAACCTCCCGGCGGTGTGACGTACAGGTTCCCGTCCTCGAAGGTGACGATGAACATGCGACCCGCGCCGATCTCGTACGCCCCAACGAACTTCGGTCGTCCTGGCCCCTGCGTGGCGGCGAGGGGCAGCTCGATGACTGGCATCGGAGCTATCGGGCGTGGCTTTCCGCCGAGTGCGATCAGCCCGATGAAGTCGGCCATGTTCACCCCGCTCTCGTCGAGTCGCGGGAGGGCGTTGTACAGCAGCGTGACCGAGAGTGATTCCGCCGGGAACCAGGCGTTGTGCGACGAGAATCCGACGTCTTCCCCGTCGTGAGCAATGGCTGGAGACCCCCACAGCGCCTTTCGCGGAACGAGCGCGAATCCGTATTTGCCCGTCGCCGCACCGCGTGGCGTCGTCATCGCCGCGTAGCACGCCGCGGAGAGTACCCGGCCGCTGTGCAACGCCTGGTTCCACCTGGCCATGTCACCCGCCGTCGAACAGATGGCGGAAGAGCCGAGGTCCTGCGACGCGTGCACGTCGCCGCGTGTGGTGGCCTTCCCGTCGCTCGATCTGATGTATCCCGCTGCGGCGCGATCCCTGATCACGTTCTCGCACCAGCGGAGAGACGCGAGGCCGAGCGGTTGCGCTATCTCGTCGTGCAGCACCACGCCGTACGGCTTGCCATACACCTTCTCGATGAGGACCGCGAGCAGCAGGTAGCCCGTGTTGGAGTACGCGAACACCGTCCCCGGCTTCGACCAGAGCGTGTCGCGGGCTGCCAGCGCGAGTACGGAATCGCCCGGCACGTTCTCGGTTTCCGGGCGGCCCGTCGCGAAGTCACGGGCAAGACCGGACGTGTGATTCAGCAGCTGCTCGATGGTGATGGAATTCCACTCCGGCCGGAGGCCTGCCAGGTGGCGACCGACGGAATCCGTCAGTGACAACTTCCCGCTATCGACGAGCTTGAGGACCAGCGCGGCCGTGAATTGCTTGGCCATGGACCCGATGTTGTAGGTCGTCGTCGGGTCGGCCTTCTGGGTGGTGGTGACGTTTGCAACACCCCATGCTCGCTCCAGCAGCGGTCGTCCACCGCGCGTGACGGCGATCGACACGCTCGGAAATCCACGCGGGAGAATGTCGGTCCTCACGACGGAATCGATTCGCGCCGCCAGTGTCTCGGTCGTTGGCGGCGTCGTTCCGGGGGGAAGCTGCGCAGCCGCAACCTGAATCGGGAACGCAGCGAATGCAGCCATAGCGAATGAAGCCACGACGAGTACGCGGGAGGTGTTTGACATGACGGCAGGAATGAAGTTGGTGGGGAGTGCTGAGTGCTGAGTGCGGTGCGGAGTGGGGTCCTCACTCCTCACTCCCACTTCGTCATTCCACCCTCAGCGCTTCCGTCGGCTGCACCCGCAGTACGCGCACGGTAGGCACGACGCACGCAAGGGCGCAGACACCGAGCATCAGGATCGCGTACGCGACGAGGAGCACGACATCGCTCGGCGCGAAGCCCCCGATCCCCGTCCCGCTGAACTGGGTCGTGTTCCCGACGCCGATCGACCCCACGGCAATGAGGACGCTTCCCGCGATGACGCCGAGGGTGACCTGTATCAGCGGCCGCTTGAAGATCGACGTGATCACGCGACGCGCGCTCGAACCCAGTGCCACCCGCACGCCGATCTCGCGCGTACGGCGCGCGACGGTGTACGACAGCACCGCGTAGATTCCCGACAGCGAGAGCACCACGGCGACGGCCGCCAGGCCCATGATGATCCGCGTCCACAGGCCGTTGAACCAGAGCATCGAGGTCTTCATCTGGTCGAAGGGCGTGATCGATTCCACCTCGAGGGTCGGGTCGACCGTCATCGCCAGCTCGCGGACGCGTGGAGCGATCGTCAACAGCTCGCCGCGGCCGCGCACGATCATGTTGAGGGCGCCCTGGCTCCCGGGAGTCGCCGGCATGTACAGTCCGGCGTACCGCTGCGGCATCGCCATCGCCGACACGCCGAGCTCCTTCACCAATCCGACGATCTCGTACCACGGCTGCCGGGCCGCGATCGAGTCGGGCATCTGCGACGAACGCATGCGCACGCGATGCCCGATCGGATTCCGTCCGCCCATCACGATGTCCGCGAAGGCCTGATCGACGATCACCACGCGAACGTCCGGAGAGAGATCGGAGCTGGTGAACCCGCGGCCGGCGATCATCGGCGCCTGCAGCACGGCGAAGTACGACGGATCGACCGATGCCGTCGCGACCACCGAGGATGGGTTCCCCGGCAAGGAGACCTCGAGGCGCCGATAGACGTGATGTTCTCCGGGAAACCGATCGACGAATGTCACGCCGGCAACGCCGGGCTCCGCTTCGAGCCGCTGGCGCAGCGCTTCGAGCGAGGTGCCAAGTCGCGCGCGCGCGGCGGCCGAGTCGGGAGTCAGGGTTTCCTCCAGCGCACCGTCGACGCCGAGGGTCACGCCGAGGTACTCTTGCACCGGAAAGCCGAAGTCGTACGCGGCGACACGCGTGCTCTCGCCGCGCACGAGCATCACGATCGACGGAAACGCGACGGTGAGCGCGACCTGTATGACGATGACCGCGGTCCATACGCCGCCGAAGCTCACGCCGCCGCCAGCGGTTCCCGCGCGGAGTCCCGCTCCGAGGCCACCCGTGATCTTGCGCGCCGGCATCACCCCAGCCACCACCGCCCCGACCACCGCGAGCGCGAGTGCATAGACGACGGTCGTCGGCGACAGGGTGAAGTCGAACCAGAAGGGGAGCTCACTGACGCCGTAGCCGACCTTCAGGTACGGCTCGCCCCAGATCGTCAGCGTCAACTGCGCCGCCGCCAGCCCGACCACCGCCGCGACGCCGGCGAGCACCAGCGCCTCGGCGAAGAGCTGCGTGACGATGCGGCGACGGCTCGCGCCGAGCGCGCTGCGGACGAGAAGCTCCGTTTCCCGCGACGCCGCACGCGCGAAGACGAGCAGTGCCACGGTGCTGCACACGACCAGCACGAGCGCGACGACGAAGACGTAGGTCAGCATCTTCATCATCGCCATGTCGTTGTTGTTCGACGCCATCTGGGTGTACGGGAACACGTGCGGCTCGAGCTGTGCGTGCGTCGTCGGATGTTCGGCGGCGAGCCGCTTGCCGATCGTCGTCAGCTCCGCCTGAGCGTTCCCCAAAGTCATGCCGGGCGCGAGTCGTCCGAATACCGTGATGGCGATGCCCTGCCGCGGCTCGACGTCGGGGACATTGGTGCGCAGCGGCATCCACAGGTGGTGCGCCATGGGGAACGCATACCCGTCCGGCATCACGCCCACGACGGTCGCGAAGCGATTCCCGATGCGCACGGTGCGACCGACGATCCGCGGGTCGCTATCGAATCGCCTCGTCCACACGTCGTGGCCGAGCAGCACCACGGGCACCGCGCCCGCGCGTTCGTCCGAGTCCTCCAGTACGCGTCCAAGCAGGGGACGCTCAGGGGCGATCCGGAACGCGGACGCGGTAATCTCCGCCGCAGCGGCCGGCAGCGCGGTGCCGTCCGCGCCCACCAGGTTGGCGCTCGCGTTCCGATACGCGCCGATGTCGATGATCGACCGCATGGTGCGCCAGAGCTGGTAGTCGTACAGCGCGCGATCCTCTTCATTGAGGATCTTCGAATCCCAGTTCTCGATCTTGACGATGCGATCGCCGTCCGGAAGCGGCAGCGTGCTGTTCGTCAGCATGCCGAACATCTGAAAAGTGACGGCGCCGAACCAGATGCCGAATGCCATCGCCAGGCCGCCGATGATGGCGAGTCCAGGGTATTTCGCGAGCATTCGAAAACCCAGCTTCAGGTCGAGCGACAAGGCGCTGAACCAGGCCATGCCGCGACCGGCGCGGAGCCTCTCGCGATGTTGCTGCACGCCGCCGAAGGCAACCAGCGCGCGACGGCGCGCCTCGCGCGGATCGAGCCGCTCCTCGCGCACGAGACGCTCAGTCTCCATGTCGAGGTGGAAGTCGAACTCCTTCTCCATCCGCGCCTCGGCCGCTCCACGACCGAACAGGAGGCGGAGGCGCGCACGGGATCCTTCGAGCCAGCTCATTGGGTGCTCCGCTGATGACGATGCCGATGTACGGGCGTGGCGAACGCGCTGTCCTGCATTGGCGGTCTCCGGTGCGTCTCAGTCAACTGGTGCGCAGCACCGACTCGAGGCCGGCGGCGAAGCGGCGCCAGCTTTCCAGCTCCTCGCCCAGTGCGCGCCGGCCGGAGGCAGTCATCCGGTAGTAGCGCGCGCTGCGGTTGTTGTCGGTGGTGCCCCACTCGCTCGTGATCAGCCCCGCCTTCTCCAGCCGCTGCAACGCAGGATAGAGCGAGCCCTGGTTCACCTCGAGCACGCCGTCCGAGATCTGCTGCACACGCTGGCTGATCCCCCAGCCGTGCATCGGCGCCAGCGAGAGCGTCTTGAGCACCAGCAGGTCGAGTGAGCCCCGGAGGGCATCGGTCTGCGGACGTAGCGGCACGTGTGGCTCCTATGCGGGTGGTTCCTGTCGCTGTCGAGGGAAGATGCGACGCATTCCTGTAGCTGTCAAGAGGTGACGGCGGCCGACCGCACCCCTCGTCTCTACGCCGGCTGAGCCGCGCGGCGCTTCCTGTCGGATGGTGGCGCGAGGGAGTGTCGCATGCCATACCTCCAGCATGGCAGACGAGAAGCTGAACGCTCTCCGGGAACGCATCCGGCAACTGGACGTGGAGCTGCTGGAGCGTGCGGCCCAGCGCGTCGAGCTGGCGAGACAGGTCGGGGAAATCAAGCGCCAGCAGCAGCTTTCGACGGTTGACTACGCGCAGGAGAGAGTGGTGCTGGACCGCGCGCGCGCCCTCGCGGCGGAATGCGGCCTCGATCCTGGAGTCGCCGAGGACGTGTTTGCCGCGCTCATCCGTGCATCCGTGACGGCGCAGGACGAGGACAGAATGCGCCATGCCGCCGTGGGCGCGGGCAAGATCGCAGTCGTCGTCGGCGGTTCAGGCCGCATGGGTCGGTGGCTGCGCCGGTTCCTGTCGGCGCAGGGCTATGGCACCGCGACGCTCGACCCCGATGCTACACCCGATGAAAACGACCGTGCTCGTCGCGAGTTGGCGTCAGCAGATCTCGTCGTGTGTTCGGTGCCGCCGGCGATCACCGTGGACCTCTACGCCGCCTGGTCGAGGGATCCGCCAGCTGGAGTAGTGGTGGACATTTCCAGCATCAAGACACCGCTCATCGGGCCGATACGGGCGCTCCAGGCATCCGGCGGCCACGTCGCGTCGATCCATCCAATGTTTGGGCCGTCCACCGTCCTGCTTCGCGATGCCGACGTCGTCATCTGCGACACCGGCGATCCTGAAGCGACATCGAGAGTCAAGAAGCTCTTCGAGTCGACCACTGCCCGCGTCGTGCATCTGCCCCTCGCAGACCACGACCGCATCATGGCCGACCTCCTCAGCCTCGCGCACGCCACTGCCATCGCCTTCGCTCTTGCTCTGCCGGAGACAGAGCATCCAGTGCGTAGCACGACCTTCCACGCACTCGAGTCGCTCGCCACGGCTGTGGTGCGCGAGAGTCCGGACGTCTATTACGAGATCCAGACCATGAACCCTCATTCGGGGGTCGCCCTCGAGCGGTTGCGGGCCGCGCTCGAGCGCATCGTTACTGCCGTGGGTGCACGGAACTCCGAAGGATTCCGGGATCTCCTGGCAGACGGAGCGCGGCGTACCATGGGGTGATATGCCACCCGAGTACCGTTGCCCGAGCGACGACACCATGCTCTGGGTCGCGGGCGAGGTCGAGGTCGACGACGTGGATCCTGGAGATCTGGGATGCCCATCGTGGTGCGCGTGAAGCGATTGGAGAAAAGCATGATCTGAAACCTTTCCTCCGCCAGCATATGACGGGCTTGGAACGGGCCCACGAACGTGTTCGGTCAATTCTGGCGGTCAACGAAAGTCAGTGGCTCGGCGAGGTCGAGGCTGCCATCGCTCACTTCAGAGCAGTGTTGGCGACCCCAAGTCGCGGGGTATACGAAGCTCCGAAGACGGCCGAAAACGAGGAGGTCGTTGCCTCGTCCCCGATTTTTACCGGGTTCTATCCTCAGATCGAAGCTCTCCGGTCCAAGCATATGTGCGCTATCGACCTGACTCGACTACTGAGGACGAGCGACTGAAGATGTCTTTGGGTGTGCGCGTGGGTCATGCGCCACGATCCGCAAAAAGGCAGGGCCAGCGATCGTCTGCCGGCCCTGCCTTTTCCTACTCACCGACGCGCTCACTCATGTAACACATACAGCCGTCCACTCCATCCATTCCCAAGACCGTTGCAATCAGGTCGCGCATGCGTGGACAGAGCCACGGACATCCTTGAGAACATGGCAGGAGCGGTTCGCACAATCCCTGATGTGATTGACATTGGGTCTGAGAGTCAAGCAGCGCTACCGACCTGACGGACGACGTTCCTCTGATGTCTCCATACGCTCGACCACTAACCAGCGAATTCCCATCCCGAGGGCCAACATGGCGCCAATGGTGAAGACCCACTCCGTGATATGCACTGCAGGGGTGTCCGGTAGCGTTGCTTTGGTGACGGACACCATCCCGAGCAAAAACATCGAGACCCCTAACAAAAAGGCCGAACGCCAACCACGGAATCTCAGAAAGGCTGCCGCGAACATCATAGCGACCGTAAGCACCATGCAGGTGACGACAACCATCGAAGTCCGCTCCACAAGCACCTCCTTATAGGGCGCGCTGGTTGGCAACTGCTACCTGGCTCTTATGTCCCAACACGCGTTCAACTCGCCCGCTTTGACCCACACGTAGCCCGCCGCGACGGCCATTAAGCCAATCCCGACGGCTACTGTGCCTATGCCCGGAGCCGCCGCGGACACTACGAAGAGATAGGTCCAGCTTGAAGCCGATAACCAAGCGGCCACAGAAGTAGCATAATTCCCCTCGGCCCGACCGTATACCCTGTCGCGGTTGGCACTCGGTCCGCGATCCAGGGAGATCCAGCACTCTGCTTCATTAGTCTCGCACCAGGATTCGAATTCGCCGCCCGCCTGGCTGGTCTCGGTCTCCATCAACTGAACGTCGCTTGAAATCGCGATGTACTCAGTTATCGCGGCATCGATCTCTGCCTCGGTCGCGCACTCTCCCATGTAGGACACGTTATTCTCATCGAACGACTCGCACTTGGTAACGAAGGGAGCGACCCAGCTCCTCTCCACCGAAGGTTCCGAGGTGTCGAATCCACCGTCAGTGGGCTCGGCGTCCTCGCTGAGAGTGACGGTCGATGGCCCCCTCTGGGGTACAAGCGACAACGGCGCCGCCGCTTCTGCGGAAAACCGACTGACCCGCTTGACACCCTTCAGGCGATAGTCAGTCCGGGTTCCACGCTGCCCAGACGCATCGAACGCCGCATGTTTGGTAACGGTGATCGGGAGTTGCGCGAGCAGCGCGTAGTATCGAGCCTTCGTCGGCGCAAGTTGGGCCTCAATGACCTTTAGCGTCATTGCAACCGCTGTGGTGCCGTGCTTCGAGCGCTTCGCCCACGTCAACGCGGCCTGCCGCGCCTTTTCGAGAGACTCCGAGTTCGCGGCCTTGCGTGCCTCGGAGTGTGTTCTTACCGCCGCAGAGATTATTCCCAGTGAGTCGCTCGGTCACTCGGCCGGCCGCATCGAATGTCTGAATCGTGTGCGCGGCCGGGAGTGCTTTCGTGTCCGCCGGCGGGGTCAGTTCAGCGGTCAGTGCGACCGTTGGAGCTACTGTGCCATGAAGCAGTATTGCTCCCAATGCACTCCCGAGCGGCCTGCGAAACCTGGTAAACATTGGAACTCCTTGGATAGAGAGACTTGCGGGACTAGCGTTGCACGACACCCTCACGGTTCGAGTAGCTTGAGATCGCCGCATCACTCCATTGTCCTTTCGCCGCGACGCAAAATGGCTGGGGGCCCCTGGCGCGGTAAGTACACTTTTGTGCCACCGCTGTTAGTGTTTTTGTGCCACGTGATATGCGTCGCACAGGCGGCAGAGGACTCCGAACGCGGCACGACCGTGAAACCGGTCCTGCGCATTGATACCGTAGCTGCTTGAGGGTGCTCCAGTGAATGCCTCACTGACCCCGCCGTCCAGTGTTTCTGTCGCTCTCGACGCGCGCAGAATACGCGTCGTCCTTGGTGCAGTGGTCGCGGTGGACGACGTGAGCGTGCGTGTGGAGAGCGGCCGGTGTGTCGCGCTTGTCGGCGAGAGCGGGGCCGGCAAGACCACGCTCCTCCGGTGCTTCAACAGAATGGCGGTGCCGACGTCCGGGAACGTGCGAGTTGGCGACGAGGACGTTTCGACGCAGCCCATCGCCCGGCTCAGACGCCGCATTGGCTACGTTCCGCAGCACGGCGGGCTGCTTCCCCACTGGACCGTCCTCCGCAACGCAGCCATGGTGCCGACCTTGCTCGGACGAGAAGACGCGACAGCTGCTGCGAGGACGACACTTGATCTGGTTGGACTCCCGGCCGCCAAGTATGGCGATCGTTTCCCGTTTGAGCTGTCCGGTGGGCAGCGCCAGCGCGTCGCGCTCGCACGTGCCATCGCCGCCCGGCCGTGCGTGCTGCTGATGGACGAGCCGTTCGGGGCGCTCGACGCTGTCAGCCGCTCTGAGCTCCAGGCCGTCTGCGCCACGCTCCGTCGCGACCTGGGGATCACGACGCTGCTCGTGACCCACGACCTGCTGGAAGCCGACTTCCTGGCCGACGAGATCGTGGTGATGCGGGCGGGTCGCATCGAGCAGCGTGGCACGCTTGACACGATGCTCGCAACACCCGCGACACCGTACGTTGCGGGTCTTCTCGAGCGAGCACTGGCTGGGGCGCGGCGCCGGCGGGACTCGTGAAGCGGCGACTCGCGACCATGCTGGTACTCTGCATGGTGCCGTGTGTCAGGCAGGCGGGTGCGCAGGCCGCACGGGAAAATGCGCCCGTGATCGTTGCTTCGAAACCGTTCGGTGAATCATTCATCCTCGCCGAGATGTTCGCGCAGCTCCTCGAGGCGCGTGGCATCACCGTGGCGCGGAAACCGGGGCTGGGGAGCACCGAGATCCTCGTGAGCGCGCTCCGGGCTGGCGCTGTGGACGTGTACCCCGAGTACACCGGCACAGGTCTCCTCGCCATCCTTCACGACACGTTACCGGCAGAAGTGCTCGCCGACCCGCGACGTGTTTACGCGCACGTGGACAGCGCGTTCCAGGCGCGGTGGGGCATGCGCTGGCTGCCGGCACTCGGCTTCCAGAACACCTTCGCCATCGCGGTGCGACGCGAGACGGCCGATCGCTATAACTTGCGCACGCTGAGCGATCTTGCGCGGGAGAGCGCTCATCTAACTGCGGGGTTCACACCCGACTTCATTGAGCGGCAGGATGGCCTCCCGGGCCTCGCACGGATCTACGGTCCTGGCATTCGTCCACGCGCGATCCGGCCGCTCCTCCCTGCGCTCAAGTATCAGGCTCTTGCCGGTGGGTCGGTGGATGTCGTCGACGGGTTCTCGACCGACGGGCTCCTCGCCCGCTACGGGCTCGTGGCGCTGGCCGATGACCGGCACTTCTTCCCGCCGTACGAGGCGGCGGCGCTGCTCAGCGCTCGCGCGGCGGCGCGCAGCGACGTCGTCTCGGCGCTCACGCTGCTGAGCGGGCGCATCGATGAGGCGACGATGCGTGCGCTCAACCGACGTGTCGAATTGGATGGCGAGGACGCGCGCGCCGTAGCCGCGTCTGCACTCGAGGCACTCGCACTCTCGACCAGCTCAGACAGGCCAATCACATCAGGATCCGCCTCGGCGCGCGGAGGATCGTTCGGCGCGTACCTCTGGGACCGGCGGGAGGCGCTGCTGCAGTTGACGCTCCGCCACCTGTGGCTCGTCGCCGTTGCGCTGTCCGCCGCAGCGCTCGTCGCCGTTCCGTTGGGGCTGGCACTGGAGCGAGCGCGGCGTGTCGCCGAACCAACCCTGGGCGGGCTCGGCGTACTCCAGACCATTCCCAGCATCGCGCTCCTCGCCTTCATGGTGCCGCTGCTTGGCATTGGCACTACTCCGGCACTCATCGCGCTCTGGCTCTACGCGCTGTTCCCGATCGCTCGTGGCACCTACAGCGGTGTGCGCGACGCCGACCCCGCCGCGGTCGAGGCGGCGGAAGCACTCGGCATGACTGCGCAGCAGCGACTCTTGCACGTTCGTCTGCCACTTGCTGCGCCGGTCATCATGGCGGGAGTGCGTACGGCCGCCGTCATCGCCGTCGGCGCGGCTACCCTTGCGGCATTCATCGGCGCTGGGGGACTCGGCGAGCCGATTGTCACCGGGCTCGCTCTTGCCGATACACGCATGGTGCTCTCGGGCGCGTTGCCGTCGGCGGCGCTCGCCCTGATCGTCGACGGCCTGCTCGCGCTCGTGGAGCGCCGCGTGGCGCCCGCGCACCTGCGCCGGCGGCGGCATGTGGCACGGAGCACTGCAACCGGCGTCGCACCAGGGGCCTCGCAATGAAGGCGATTCGCGTTCACCACCCCGGCGGCCCCGAGGTGCTCCAGATCGAGGAGATCCCGACACCGGCACCGCGCGAAGGCTGGGTGCGGCTCCGCGTGCGCGCGTTCGGGCTCAATCGGTCAGAGATGTTCACACGCCAGGGCCACTCACCGGGCGTCAAGTTCCCGCGCGTACTCGGCATCGAGTGCGTTGGCGAGGTGGACGATGCAGGCGGCACCGACTTGGCCATTGGCCAGACGGTGGCGGCGCTCATGGGTGAAATGGGCCGCGCGTACGATGGCGGCTACGCCGAGTACACGCTCGTCCCGCGCGAGCGGGTGCTGCCACTGGTCACGATCCTTCCGTGGGACGCGCTGGCCGCGCTCCCCGAGACGTACCTGACGGCGTGGGGATCGCTCGTAGAGGCAATGGAGATGCGGCGCGGAGCGACGCTCCTCATCCGTGGCGGCACGTCATCGGTTGGCATGGCGGCCGCGTCGCTCGCCCATGGAAGGGGAATACACGTGATTGCCACGACGCGCGATCCGGTGAAGGCCGGTCCACTGCGTGAGAACGGCGCCGATGATGTCATCATCGACACGGGTCGCATCGCCGAGGAGGTATGGCGACGGATGCCCGGTGGAGTCGACGGGGTCCTCGAGCTGGTGGGCACGGTCACGCTCCTCGACTCGCTCCGGTGCGCGCGGCCGCGTGGGATTGTGTGCAACACCGGCATGCTCGGCAACGCCTGGATCCTGGAACGCTTCGAGCCGGTTCAGGACATCCCTTCCACTGTGCGGCTCACGGTCTACCACAGCGGCACGACGTCGGCCGAACGGAGCACCGTCGCGCTGCAGGAGATCGTGGATGGTGTGGCTGCCGGACGGTATCGCGTCAACCTTCAACGGCGGTTCGGGTTCGACCAGATCGTCGAGGCGCACCGGTTCATGGAGGAGAATCGCGGCAGCGGGAAGCTCGTGGTCGTCGTCGATGATTTGCTCGGCCCGCGAGACTGACAGGAGCGAGCGCCCAGATCGAAGCGGCGTGTCCCGAGCCGTACCCGTCCGAGGGACCGGGAGGGCTGGTCGCTCGCTAACTCGTTGTCGTTCCTAGAGGCGCCGGTCGGAATCGAACCGACGAATAGCAGATTTGCAGTCACAGTGCCTTGCGGCTGAATCTGAGACCCAAGCCACTGCGAGGCAATAGCTTGCGCCGCGCGAGGCGCTCCAGAACCACCGATTCGGGCAGACTCGCTTGAGGGCCGTATGCGACGATGTACGACCATGATGCGCCGTGTTATTACGGTCTTATTACGGTCGCGCCACCGCACTCCGTGAATCCGGCTTCCGCCGCAGGAACCCAACGACTGGGCTGACCCGCGAGTCGCGCGAACACGGATCGCCATTGGTAGGTACTGCCAGGTAGCGCCACACTCGATTTTCCGATGCGCGCTTTTGCTACTCCGCGGATTCGATTCTTCTGCCCAGGTCCGCAGTGCGCACGCTACGATGAAATCGTGATCGCGTGGCCGTTCTTCCCCGTGTCCGGAGCCGGGGGACGACCTCGGCTCATGGCCATCACCGGGCCGTTCCCTGGCCTACCCAGATGGAGCGCACCATGGCGAAGCCTGTCCGCAGGAAGTCCGACTCGAGCTCATCCCGCAACAGCGTCCCGATGCCGCGCATCACACTCACCACTGGCGAGGTTCGACAGGTCTACGGCCTCACCGCGGCCTTCCTGCGGCGCCATCCGGAGATCCCGCGCATCAAGTGCGGCCACCGGACCGTCGTTTTCAAGGTCAGCGATATCGAGGACTTCCTGGCCCGGCGAGCAGTGGCATAATGCGCGACCGCACGAACAAGGACCGCGCGCGTACCCAGCCAGTCTTCGAGATCGTAATGATCTTGCCCGGGGGCGGCTCCAGCCCCGGGACTGCGCAGGGCGACCGCTTCCGCTGTTCGTCCGAGACGCGTAGCGCAAAGCTCCACACCAGACACCGCGACATGGTGACCAGCCTCTATCAACGCGGTCGACTGGATGTGTTGCACGCGCGACTCGCTGGTCATTTCACGACGACCCAACTCTACCGCGCCTTCACACGCGGAGAGCAGGCGATCAACGAGCTGATGGCGGCAGTAGCTCTGCTATCCTCGTCACCGGAACCGGAGCGTCGTGAGCCGCTACGCGAGGCGATCGAGGAGTACCTGGCCTTCAACACGGGTCGGGACGACGCCGAAAAACCTCGCGAGCGACGGCTCATGCAGCGCTATGCAACGTGGGTCGACGAGCAGGCGGTGGCGGCCGGAAGAACAGGTCACATCGCGACGGTCGACGACCTCACCCCCGAACAGGTGTCGCGGTACCTGAATGGTCTCACGTCGGCTCGTCACGGACGAGGTCATTCCTGCTCGGCAGCGACCAAAAATCGTAACCGCGCCTCCCTCGGTGGCCTCGCCACGCGTCTTGTCCAACGTGGGATTCTGACGAAGCACTTCATCAAGGACGGCGGCCTGAAGCCGTTCATTGAAGCACCCTCGCGGTTGCCCGACCTCACCTCGGAGGAACGCGCTGCGTACCTCGCTGACATCGAGGAGCGGACGCCTGAATTCCTTCCCGTTTTTCACCTGCTCATGAACACCGGCGCGGATCTCGGCGAGGTAATGTCGCGGCGCGTCCGCGATGTCACCTTCGGGGAGAAGCTCGCCCGTATCGATTACCGCCGCACGAAGACGGACACTGACCCGCGACAGGTGCCCCTCCACCCCGATTATGCGCGCGGCCTTCGGGAGCACATCGCCAGGCACAGCTTGAAGCTGAACGACAAGCTCTTCCGAATGTTCGCCCGCGGGCAAATCAGCAACTCGCACGAGAGGGCGCGAACCGCGATTGGCCGCGGAACGCTGCGCGAGATGACGATGGCGGCCAGGCGCGAGGGGAAGCCGGCTCCATCACCGATCGAGATCGACGTGCTTCGCATCAAGGACCTGCGGCATGTCTCTGCGATCACCTGGGCGCGGGCTGGCGTGCGCCTCGAGCGCATAAGCGACTGGCTCGGTCATGCAGACATCCGCATGACTCGCATCTACGCCCGCTTCATGCCGGCCGACGAGTACGACGCGCCCTTTATTGAGCGGGCAAGGGCCGCGGTACGCGTCGATGCCTAGTCGGACCGCAGGCATGGCTGGCCTCCGAGCATGGGCCGCGGTGCGATTACCTTGGTGACAGAACCAGCGGCCCCGATCCCTCGCTCGTGTCAGTTCGGAAGCAGTTGCACTGCCCCCGGCTGAATAACAACCTGCCAACTCGGGTCAGCCGAGATCTGTAGCAGCTCGTAGACAGTCTTGGGAACGTCCACCTCCAGACGATCGGGCAACTGATCATGAGTGCCAGCAACCGGCGCCACAGCAAGAATCAGCGAGAAGCTGGTCCCCATGTCCACCCGGTCGACGACCGTTCCGGTCAGGAAGTTCATGTGCCTGGTGTGGTCGCCAGTCGGTCGGTCTTTCCGGACGAGTCGAATGTCTTCAGCGCGTATGAAGAAGGCAACGCGCGCGCCCGCTGTCACAGGGTACGGTCGCGCCCGGGAGTTGCTCGCACAGATCGAGTAGCCTTGCCAGGTCAAGCGCACGAGATCGGGCGTGACCGTATCCACGTTCCCGGAGAGAATGTTTCGCACGCCGAGTAGACGAGCGACCTGCTCGGATGCAGGTCGGGTCAGCAGCTCGTCCTTCGGCGCCGACTGCACGACCTGTCCTCGATCGTAGACGACAATCCGATCCGCGAGCTGGAACGCCTCGCCGACATCATGCGTCACCAGTACGGTCGTTCTCGCAAAGCGCCGTACGGTCATCGCGAGCTCGTGGCGAAGCTGGTGACGCAGTGGCGCGTCGAGAGCGGACAGCGGTTCGTCCAGAAGGAGCAGGTCAGGGTCTGCCGCGAGTGCGCGGCCAAGTGCGACGCGCTGCTGCTGGCCGCCAGAGAGCGACGCCGGACTCGCACGCTCCATCCCACGGAGGTCGAGCGCCTCGATCAACTCTGCCGTCCGCGCCTGACGCACTCTTCGCGACAGGCGATGGAGTCCGAAGCCGATGTTCTCTTCGACGGTCAGGTGCGGGAACAGTGCGTATCCCTGAAACAGATATCCTACGCGCCGATCACGAGCGCGCATGTCGACGCGTTGGGTCGAAATCGAACAGCGTTCGATCACCCACCGCGATCCGGCCGCGGTCAGGACGGGTAAGCCCCGCCAGACACTGCAGCGTCAGGCTCTTCCCGGATCCGGACGCGCCGAAGAGCGCGACGACTTCGTGCGCTGCCTCCCATTCTACATCGAGCGTAAAGCTGGGTAGTGATTTCCTGATCTGAACGGAAAGCACGGCGCGTCAGAGCCGGAACTTGGTGAGGCGGCCGACTCCCAGAAGCAGCACCGCCGCGAGAGCGATCGCGATGAATGACAACTGGTTCGCGTCGGCATACCGACCGGCCTGGACATGATCGTAGATCGAAAGCGGCATCGTCTGCGTCAGTCCAGGAATGTTTCCGGCCGCCATCAGTGTGATGCCGAAATCCCCGAGTGCGCGGCAGAACGCAAGCACCGTCCCCGCGAGGACGCCGCGCCAGGCGAGGGGCAGTGTGACTCGCCAGAAGACATCCCACTCACCCCGCCCAAGGGTGCGAGCCGCTTGCTCGAGTCGAGCATCGACCAGCTCGAGCCCGGCCTGCGCTGCCTTGACGAAGAGGCCGAATGACCCAACCCATGCCGCGATGACGGCGGCGCGCCACGTGAACGCCAGGTCGATCCCGAGCGTCTCGAGCACGCTGCCGAGTGGTCCGCGTCGACTGATTACCACGAGGAGGTAGTAACCCAGCACGGTGGGTGGCAACACGAGCGGAAGAACGACGGCCGCGTCCAGTAAGTCGCGCCCTGGAAACCGGCGCCGCGCGAGCAGCCAGGCCAGCGGGAGTCCCGTCGCGACGGTTATTACCGTGGCCAACAGGGACACGCCGATCGACAGTCGCAGCGGAAACCAGTCGCTCATGATCAGGGCGGAGGCATTGCGCCGGCCGGGCGGGCCGAGTCGGACGACATCCCCGCACCCGCGGGGAGGACGAACCCGTACTTCATCATGATTGTCTGACCCTCGGGGCCGACGACGAACGCGATGAACGCCGCACCCGCCTCGGCATTTTGCGAGCTCCTGATGACCGCAGCCGCCTGGTCGATCGGCCGGTGGAGAGAATCAGCGATCGGCGCCGTGACAATACCAGGCGACTGTGCGAGCGAGAGCGCGATGATGCCGGCGTCTGCAGCTCCCGATTCGACGAACTGGAGCGCCTGCCGAATGTTCTCCCCGAGCACGAGCTTTGGCTCCACCTGCGTCCAGACGCCAGCGGCCTGCATCGCCTCACGAGCGGCGAGGCCATATGGGGCATGTGCAGGGTTTGCGATGGCGACCTTCCTGACTTCCGGCTTGAGCAGGTCGGTCAGACTCTGCACCCGGATGCCCGATCGCTCCGACGTGGCCAGAACGATTCGCCCCCGGGCATACAGGCGTTGCGATTCGGGCGCGATGAGATCCTTGCCGCGCAGTTGCTCGATATACGAGACATTCGCTGCGAAGAACACGTCGGCGGGAGCGCCCTGCTCGATCTGCTGCGTGAGGTTTCCCGTCGATCCGAGCACGACCCGAACGGAGTCGCCGCTCGCGCGCTGGAACAGCGGGACAATCTCTTCGAAGGCCAGCGCGAGGTCGGAGGCAGCGTACACGGTGAGCGGGCCTCGGACCCCGCGCTTGGCGCCCTCACAGGCTGCGAGGGCCACTAGCGCTGTCGCGAGTGCTCGAACTGAGTTTCGACAGAGAGAACGGAGCATCGTACGGTGTGCCTCGTCGAGGAGACGGGCAGAAGCTATTTCGCCGGACTAATCCCGGCTACCGTACTCGGTCACTCGCGGACTGATCAACGGCGTGTTCCTGGCGACTTGCGAGCGGACCTTCGACACCGGTGGGCACGTCGCGCGGCGATGGCGGCGCGCTCGCGCCTCGCAACACTTCATACAGATGCATCGCGCTTGCAATGCCGACTACGGGCGCCAGCCAGTACAGCCAGTGGGCCGTCCAAACTCCACCGGCGAGCGCCGGACCCAGACTGCGCGCAGGGTTGAAGCTCCCGCCGGTGAGCGGTCCGGTGACCAGAGCACCCGCGAATACGGTTGCGCCGATTGCGAAGGGTGCGACCGCGGCGGGTGTGCGCTCGTCGGTCGCGACGCCCATGATGACGAAACCGAGGATCGCGGAGTATCCGGCTTCGACGGCGAACGATCGGGCGAGCGAGAGTGCAGGCACGGTCGCTCCGAAGTTGCCGACAGGTCCGAGCAACCAGACCACCACTGCCGATGCTGCGATCGCGCCGACGCATTGCGCGATGATGTATGGCGCGACATCGCGCGTCGGGAAGCGGCGCACGCACCAGAAGCCGATCGTGACCGCGGGGTTAATGTGCGCCCCGCCGAGATGGCCGCTGGACGCGACGACCAGACACACAACCAGTCCGAATGCGAGAGCTACGCCCGTGTGTCCGAACGCGCCGGTCTTCGCCGAGACCATCGCCGCCCCCGGGCCAATGGCGACGAGCATGAACGTGCCGATCGCTTCGGCGACATACCGCCTGATGTCGAGCGCGCCAAATGCAGCGTCAGGCACTGGAGCCACCGGGTTGCGTCGCGGAGTCCCTGCCCCCTGACCTCAGATAATCGGCGAAGTCGTCGGGAAGATCGCTGTCGATGATTGCGCGCGCTGTCGCTTCGACATCGTACTTGACTCTGATGACGTCGACCTGGACGTCAGTCGCCAGGACATCGAGCAGCACGTATCCGGCCCGCCAATCTCCATCCTTCGGTCGGCCCACCGATCCCGTGTTCACGTAGTGCACGCCGTTCACCACGCGGTGCCACGGCTTGTGCGTGTGGCCGAAGCAGATGACGTCGCCGCTCCGGGACCCGACGCTCTGTCCCATCTTGTCGAGGAAGGAATCGGAACGGTCTTCGGTGACATACACGGTGTTGAGCACCTGATTGCCGTGTAGCAGCGTGACCTTCGGCCCTGCCACGTGACCGCCGAGAGGACGGATGTCGATTCGAAAGGGGAGCTCGCCGAGCAGTCGCTTCACCTCCGGGCTCGTATGTCGCCGCGTCCACTCGTAGCTCAGGTGGGAGAGCGCCTCCTGGCGAGCGTCCTCGTACCTGCAGCCGCAGTGCTTGTAATCCGTCGCCACTGTCGAGTCGTAGTTCCCGGCGACGCCCGCAATGTTGGCGGACCGGAGAACCTGGACTGTCTCGTTCGGCCAGGGAGCGTAGCCAACGAGGTCGCCAAGGTGGTACGTGGCCGTGACACTCTCCAGCATGCCGATATCCGCCAACACCGCTTTGAGTGCGGGCAGGTTTGCATGAATGTCGGATATGAGGGCGTATCGCATCGGCCGGATCGTGGGGTTGAGAGTGTGCTCTGGGTTCAGCAAGGATCCGTCTCGCGTGCGCGGACGCGCTCCTCGGCCTGAATTCGCTCGCGATCCAGCGAGTCGATACCGCGGAAGCACGAGCGCACACAGTTGATCAGGTTCCGGTGGACCGCATCGGTGGGCGTCGCGAGTCGGTAGTGCGCGAACTTCCATTCCCTCGTGACGTCGACAAGCCCCGCGTTTCGGAGCGCGGCCAGATGCCGAGACACCGTGGGCTGGGGAAGCTCGAGAATCTCGACGATGTCACAGACACACAACTCACCCGCGGCAAGCACGCTGAGAACGCGGAGCCGGACAGGGTCGGCGAACGCCTTGAAGAGGGCGTCGAGATCCGAGACGGTCCGGCCTGATTGGGCAGGAGTCATATTCTGTCAGCCGAATATGACAAACTCAGGGCACTGGCGGCAAGCGACTGTGATCTCCTGTGACACATTGGTGACGACGTTGCGGAAGCGCCCGAGACTACGAAAGCGGGCCGCCCCGAAGAGCGGCCCGCGCCTGCGCGACGTTACAGGCGAGCTGCCAGGAGACCCAGTTCCTGCTCAGTCGCAACACGCCTGATCGCAGCGCGGGCCGCACTCGGCGCCGGTGCACGTGCACCCCGGCGAGTCGCAGCAGGAACTCGAATTCGTTGGATGATCAGTTTGTCGATGATCTCATGAGCGCAATGGAAATTGTATCAGCTGCGCCTGAGGCGGGCTCCGGACGGGCTGCTCATTCCTCGTTCCGCGGCGCCGACGAGATGGTCCGTCTACACCGTCCGTGGCCAGTACATGATGACGGCAACGCCCACGATGCAGAGAGCACTGCCGATCACCTCGGGGGCATCGGGCCGGTGGCCATCGATCCACCAACCCCACAGAAGGGATAGGACAACGAAGACGCCGCCGTACGCAGCGTAGACACGTCCGAAGTGTGCCGGCTGCAACGTCGGAATCACGCCGTACAGGAAAAGCAGCAGCCCGCCAAGCATGCCGAGGAAGACGGCCCGTCCCTCCCGAAGCCAGAGCCAGACGAGAAAGCCCCCGCCAATCTCCATGAGCCCGGCAACGATGAAGAGAGCCATGGAGCGAGCGAGTGTGGCTGTTGTCAATTCCGTCATGAGTCGGTGCTGCCCTGGCAGCGGGAATCGTTGAGGATCAAATCGCGCTGACCTCGTATGTAATCGCTACGGAGCCACGGATGGCATTCGAGATGGTGCAGGCTTCTTCCGCCGCCCTGGCTATTTCCGGAAGCTGACCGGGATCTATCTCCTCCAGCCCCTCAACAACGCCATGCAAGTGTGAGGACAGAATGCGAATGGCG
>JANPKQ010000081.1:0-6134 GCA_031426115.1 Gemmatimonadaceae bacterium
GATGGGCAGTTCGCGGCGGTCGGCCACGATGGGTGGATCTCGCACGTCAATCTCACCACGCGACAGGTGGTGCGCGTCTACAGCGTGACGACGGATGTGCTGGACGTCATCCTCCCCGGGAACGGCTGGGTATATGCGTTCCCGCGGCGCGATCAGTGGGCCGACTTCCGGAGCATCAACCTCACGACCGGCGCCGAGTCGACGACGTACTACAACTACGCCGGGACGATCGGTCGCCTGCACCCGTCCGGGAAGTACATCTACTCGGCCGACAACGGGCTCTCGCCATCCGACTTCCAGAAGTACGACATCCGCACGGGCGCCGCGATCAGGATGTACGACTCGCCCTACCACGGCGACTACAGCTTCGGCGGCAACGTCTGGATCTCCGAAGACGGACTGCGCCTGTTCGCACGGAGTGGCAACGTCTTCCGCTCCTCCGAGGTGGCTGCAGAGGACATGCGGTATGCGGGCAAGCTGTCCGGCATGAACGTCGTCGAGTCGGTGGTCCAGTCCACGGGAGCCGGTCGTGTGCTCGCGTTGCCAGGATCCACCTGGGACGGGCCAGGTGCGGCGGAGCTGCGCGTCTACGACAACGCGTTCCTCGCGTTCAAGGGCACCGTACCGCTTCCGCAGTTCCTCGCGCCGGGGGTGGGCGCGTTCCGCTCGCACGGACGCTTTGTCTTCACGAATGCCGCTGGAACTCGTGTCTACGTCCTGCTCCAGGCTGACGGCAGCGCCGGCCTGGCGCTCGACTGGGGCTGGGTCACCTACTCCACGACGGAGCTGCCGTGAGCACTGGTTGCGGGATGTCATGCGCCTGACCGACGAGCGCCGCGCATGAGGCGAGCGTTGGCGATCGCCCTGAGCCTCACCGCGTTCACATCCAGCGCGATGCTGGCCCAGGAGACCGAAGCCGACTCCGCGCCGCGCGTGACGCGTCGTCCCGTGGTCACGGGCCGCTCCATGGTCGCGTCGAAGTTCGGCATCGTCGCGTCGAGCCAGCCGCTCGCCGCGCGCGCCGGGACGCAGATCCTCGAGAACGGCGGCAACGCGATCGACGCCGCCATCGCGGCGAGCGCGGTCATCGCGCTGATGGAGCCCGCGTCGAATGGTGTCGGCGGCGATCTCTTCGCGATGATCTACACCGCGAGCGACGGCAAGCTCGCGGGCCTCAATGCAAGCGGCTGGGCAGCGAGCGGGCTCACGCCCGAGTTGCTCGCGTCGAAGAACGTCACTCGCATGCCATCGCGCGGCGTGTACACCGTCACCGTGCCCGGAATGATCGCGGGCTGGGGAGCGATGCGCGACCGCTACGCGAAGCTGCCACTCTCCACGTTGCTCGCCCCGGCGATCTACTACGCCGAAAACGGATTTCCCGTCACCGAGATCGTCGCGGGCCTCTGGCGAACGGGGGAGACCCGGCTCGCATCGCACCCGAACTCGAAGGAGGCCTTCCTTCCCGCGGGGCGTCCGGTGCGCGAGGGCGAGATCTTCCGCAACGCGGCACTCGGCCGCGTCCTGCGACGAGTGGCGGAGCGCGGACCCGATGGCTTCTATCGCGGCGAGACGGCCGACGCGATTGTCGCGATCCTGCGCGAGAACGGCGGCACGATGACCGCCGCGGACATGGCCGAGTTCAAGCCGGAATGGGTAACGCCCATTCACACCACATACCGCGGATGGACGGTCTACGAGATGCCGCCGCAGGGCGCCGGGATCGCCGCGCTCTCGATGCTGAACATCATGGAGCAGTATCCGCTGCGCGAGTGGGGTTTCCACTCGACGAAGTCGCTCCACGCCATGATGGAAGCGAAAAAGCTGGCCTACGCCGACATGCTGCGGTACATCGGCGATCCGGCGTTCTCCAAGAATCCGGTGGAGCGGCTGCTCTCGAAGAGCCACGCCGCTTCTCGCGCGGCGCTGATCGACCCGGCGAAGGCAGCGTGTCGCGTGGACCCGGCGAAGCTCGACGGCGTCAGCGACAGCGAGGGTGGCGAGACGATCTATCTCTCCGTCGTGGACAAGGACGGCAACATCGTCTCGCTGATCCAGAGCATCTATTCGGAGTTCGGCTCCGGACTCGTCCCGAAGGGAACGGGGATCATGCTCCACAACCGCGGCGCCCTCTTCACGCTGACGCCGAACCAGCCCAACACCCTCGCGCCGCGGAAGCGGCCGCTGCACACGATCATCCCTGCGTTCATGGAGAAGGACGGCGTGCGGATCGGCTTCGGCATCATGGGCGGGTGGAACCAGCCGGTCGCACACGCACAGTTCGTCGCCAACATCGCCGACTACGGCTTCTCGATCCAGGAGGCGCTCGAGGCGGGCCGCTTTACGAAGACGAGCTTCCAGGGATGCGACGTCGCCGCGGAGCACCTCATCCCCGAGACGGTGCGCAAGGAGCTCACTGCACTCGGCCACGTCATCCGCGTCCCGCGGCCGCGGTCAGGAACGTTCGGCTGGGGGCAGGCGGTGATGCGCGATACCAGCGGCGTGAACTTCGGCGCGTCCGAGCCGCGGCACGACGGTATGGCGATCCCCGAAGCGCCTCCGCTCCCTCGCGCGGGCGCTACGACGCGGCCGCCGCGATAAGCAGCGGGGAACTGCAACGGCACAGGCACTGGATGGCTGGTCTTTTTCCAGCTGACAGGCGTCAGCAAGGGAGAACACCAAGGGACAAGTCGATAGTAACTCAAGTTGGCAGTCTTCTAGGCTCAGAACTCGGGACCTCCTCGCGTCGGGCATCCGGCCCATGGTGCTGGTGGGTTCGCGCGCCATGAGGGTCCCGTGTTGTGAGCCTAGCAGACTATCGCGCTTGAGTTACTATCGACTTGTCCCTGCCCTTTTCAGTTGCTGTCGTCTGTCCTACGCCGTTGATCAGTCAAGCTGCAAACCAGTCGAGCGGTTGTCCTACCGGCAATCTTGCGCCCTTCCCCCCGCGCGCTCGAAGAACCGCTGCGCATCGTCGGTCCGGCGCAGGCGCACCAGTGAGCACGCCAGGCCCTGCATCGCCACCTGGTCGGTCGGGTCTGCGCGCACGGCGTTGAGGAGAAAGCTTCGCGCGAGGTCGTAGTTGCCGACGCCGTACATCAGCGTGCCCATCTCCCGGAGCGCCACTGGGTGGCGCGGCGCGATCTCCAGCGCAGAGCTCAGCTCCCGACGCGCGGTGCCCGCATCGCCTCGCGCCTTTGCCGCCATCGCGCGATCCACGTAGGGCTGCGCCGTGGCCATCGCACGATCTCCCTGCCGGCCGGATCCCGCACGCCGCAGCATCGTCGCCGCGATGATGAGCAGCACGATGGCGACGCCCGCAATCGCGAGCCACGGCAATATCCGACGCCGTCCGGGCTGCACCGGCGCTGCCGCAGGACGCGCAGCGATCGATGGCGGGGACGGGGACCGCGGCGCCACCGCGCCACTCGGCTGTGAGGTCATTGGCCGCGTCGGCGCCAGCGATCCGCTCGCGAGCGCTCCGCTAATGTCGAGCATCTCCGGTGTGCCCGGAGGCGCGGCGGCATCGAGGCCGATGTCGCGCACGACCGTCGCCGCGCCCTGACTCGGGCCCGTGACCGAGATGCGCCCGATCCCGACCCCGCGCGCGAGCTCGCGCAGCGCCGCCTCGGCACGTTTCCGCGTCGAGTCCGAGAAAGGGATCATCTCTACCGCCGCGAGCATTTCGTCCGTCGTCGCGTAGCGGTTCTCCGGCTTCTTCGCGAGGGAGCGGACGATGAGCTCGCGCAACTCGGCGGGCACACCGTCGCGGAGCTGAGTGATGTCCGGCACGGGCGTGAAGAAATGGTGCTGCATGATCGCCGGCAGCGTCGGGGCCATGAAGGGCACCGACCCCGTCACCATCTGGAAGGCGACGACGCCGAGCGAATACTGGTCGCACTGGGGCCCAAGCGGCTGCCCGGAGCACTGTTCGGGACTCATGAACGCCGGCGTCCCGACGACGGAACCGCTTGCGGTGAGCGCAACGTCCTCCACGGCGCGCGCGATCCCGAAATCCGAGACGAGGATGCGCCCGTCGGTGTCGATGAGGATGTTGGCGCCCTTGATGTCGCGGTGGATGATGCCGCGGCTGTGGGCGAAGGCGAGCGCACTCGTGACGCAGCGGAGGACGTGCAGCGTCACCGAGATCGGGAGCGCGCCCTGCACGGCGAGGATCCCCTCCAGCGAGCGGCCCTCGATGTACTTCTGCACCATGTAGTGCACGCCGCCGACCTGGCCGACGCGATAGATGGGGATGATGTTCGGATGGTCAAGCGACGCGGCCATTCTCGCTTCGCGCTTGAACCGCTCGGCGACGTTCGGCGCGAGTGCCATTTCCGGCGGCAGGACCTTGAACGCCACCGCCCGTCCGAGCTGGACTTCATTCGCGAGAAAGACGACCGCCATGCCCCCGCGCCCGATCTCGCGCTCCACCGCGTACTCCGGCGCAAGCTCGGTGCGCAGCAGCTCGAGCAGGGGATGCGGCTCCGGCGCGCTCGCCATTGTGCCGGAGAGCGACGGCTCGCTCACCTGCGATCCGCAGCTCAGGCAGTACTTGCTGTGGCCGGGAACCGAGGTGTGGCAGGTCGGACAGTGGACGGCAGTCACAGGCTCACCGGCGGTGTCATCGAGGTCGAGTGGCGACGGGATTCACGAACTGTTGTACTCTGCTGCGCCGAACCGCGCAAACCGCCGACCTCTGGTACCTTGTGAAGGCGATGTTGATCCCTCACCGTCCCCGCGCCCCCTCGCCCCTCAGCGTGAGGCATGTACTGCTGCCGTGGGCGACCATGCGATCGCGTTCATCCGTGACCGTGCATTCGACGAGCGACACCGTCGCGCCCGCCTTGACGACCTCTCCCACCGCGGTGAGGGTCGCATTCCAGACCGGACGGAGAAAGTTCATCGTGAGCTCCAGCGTCGTGAACGACTCACCCTCCCCCAGCAGGCTCGCATGGGCCCGGCCCATCGACGTGACGGCACTCGCCGTGATCGCAGGAGAATGTAGCGGAGCCCGCCACTGATGCGCGACGACCAGTCTGTCCCCACCGAGGCGGCGCGCCTCCAGGCGCTCGACCTCGAGGCGCACCTCGCCGATCCGGCGCTGAAGCAGGCGTTCGTGACGCCGATGTTCGACGTCATCGCGAGCCGCTACGACGATTTCACCCGGATCTTCTCCTTCGGCATGGACCGCGGCTGGAAGCGCGAGCTGCTCGCCGAGGTGAAGCGCATCGCGCGGCCGGACGCCATCGTCCTCGACCTCGCCTGCGGTACCGGCGACATCGCGATGGACATCGCCAGGCTGCTGCCGACGTCGCGGGTCACCGGACTCGACGCCTCCGTGGCGATGATCGCGCTTGCCTCGCATCACCGCGTTGGCGAGCTGGCGAGCCGCGTCACGTTCACGGTCGGCGACATGGCGCGGCTCGATGTCCCCAACGCCTCGGTCGATCTCGTGACGGCCGGCTACGGCTTCCGGAACGTCCCCGACCATCGTGCGGCGCTCGCCGAGGTTGCCCGGGTGCTGCGTCCGGGTGGTCACCTGCTGACCCTCGACTTCTATCGCCCGAAGAACCCGGTGTGGCGTCGCTTGCTCGTCGGCTATCTCACCGTCGCGGGAGGGTTCTTCGGCTGGCTGTGGCACCGGGCGCCGGTGGTGTACGCCTACCTCGGCCCGTCGGTCGAGCACTTCGTGTCGTGGCAGGAGTTCTCGCGCTCGCTCACGGCATCTCACTTCTTCGTCGAGCGGGTGAGCCGCAAGCTGCTCGGCGGGATCGCCATGCATCGGGCCCGGAGGCGCTGAGGTCAGGCGGCCCTACGGCCGCTGAAAGAGCATGTGAGCCAGTGAGGGTCCCGGGAAGTCAGACTCGTGACTAGCCACTCGAGTTGCTGGCGACTGGCCTCATGTCCCTTCGCCGTTGACCCCCCTTCGCACCGAGGGCCAGCCCGCCCTAGCGTCCCGATGCAACACGGCCCATCGTCCCGCCGTGCAGCTGACGACCCTCTTCGACATTTCGCTGATCGGCCGCGCCGCGCGTCCGGCGATCGAGTACACCGATTCGAGCGGTGCCCTTCAACGCCTGACGTTTGGCGACCTGGAAGCACGGGCCAATCGAACGGCCGCCGTCCTCGTCGAG
>JANPKQ010000082.1:0-3197 GCA_031426115.1 Gemmatimonadaceae bacterium
GGGAGTCCGGTGTTGAGGTCCGGGAGCCCGAACAGCTCGCAGTCCTGGACGTTGGCCGCGCTCTGATAGTCGTTGAGCGCGCACGGCGCGTGGAAGTCGGCCTCGGTGAACAGGCCCGGATAGTTGTACTTGGTGTACGCCGTGCCGTTGCTTCCTACCCCGGGGCTCGGCGTGTTCGTCATGTGATTGATGACCGCATCGACATAGATGCCGACCCCGGCTGCCTTGCAGCGGGTGACCATATCGGCGAACTGCGCGCCCGTTCCGGACCGGCTGCGCGCCACGCTGTAGCTCACCGGCTGGTACCGCTGGCTCCAGGTATGGCTGCTCTGGACGCTGTGCTCCATCGGCGGCGACACCTGCACCGCCGTGAAGCTTGCGGGCCCCAGCACGGTCTCGCACTCGCGTGCGATGTCCGTCCACTTCCACTCGAAGAGATGCACGAACACATCGCCGGCGGCGCCACGGCCCGTAGGGCGATACGTCTGCGGAAGCGCGGGCCGCTCCACCGGCGGCGTGATGACCGGAGGCCCGGTCCCCGAGTCCTTGTCGCCACCACCGCAGCCCCCCATCAGGAGAGCCAGCGACACTACGGCAGCGAACCTGTCACGGGGATGAATCATCGACCTGCTCCTGCATGGACGGCGGTGGCTGCGGCCGCCGATACCACGGCTCCGCGCGACATAGGTGCAGTGGACATCATGTCAGATCGAAAGAACAACCTCAACGGCAAGAAGCCACGGAAGCCACGGAAAAAACAGTCCTGCTGTTTCCGTGGCCTCCGTGGCTTCCGTGGTTCATTCAGCCGTTCGCTTGGTGAATCCTGTAGAAAGGTTGCGAAGCATGCCCAGCGGCATCAGTAGCCCGTGTTCTGCTTCACCGTCGGGTTGGCCGAAAGCTCGCTCGACGGAATCGGGTAGAGGTCGCGGAACTTGGACGTGACCACTCCACCGGCAACGCCACCCTTCCAGCTCCAGACACCGACATCGGAGAACTGTCCGAACCGGATGAGGTCCTGACGGCGGTGCCCTTCGAGCAGGAGCTCGCGCGACCGCTCATCGAGGATGAAGGCGAGCGTCATCTGGGCGTCGGTGATGTTCCCCGTCGCGTTGCCGTACGCACGCGTGCGCAGCTGGTTGATGTAGCCGAGCGCCGTCGCGCGGCTTCCGCCCCCACCGCGAACCACCGCCTCGGCGTACATGAGGTACGCATCGGCGAGGCGGAACATCGGAAAGTCGGTGTCGGGGAAGGTCATGTGTGACCCGGCGCCGCCCGCGAACTTCACGTTGCGATACTTCGGTGCCGCGTAGCCCTGGCCGGAGCTGCCGATGTTCGCGATGGTCTTGGTGCGTCCGGTCGTCGCGAAGTATGACGTCCGGAGATCCGGTCCGCCGGCGCCACCCTCATAGCGGTCCACCGCCTCGGGGCGGAGCCGGAGGCCGTACCATCCGCCGTCGATGCCATAGGTGGCGGGGTTCATGTTGTCACCGACCGACGCGTGAACCAGGTAGGTCGTGCCGCCCCAGGTGCGCGTGCGGAGCCCGTCGAATGGAACGGAGAAGATCAACTCCGGCGACGTGTGGTTGTCCGCGGAGAAGATGCGGAGGAAGTTCGGGTCGATCGTCGCCTGGCTCGAGGCGATCACCGCTTCAGCGGCGATGCGCGCATCGGCCCAGCGCGCCGTGCCCGTGTACACCTGCGCATTGAGGTAGAGCTTCGCCAGCACCATGTCCACCGCACCCTGACTCGCGCGGCCGTAGTTGGCGCCAGTGCTACCCACTGGGAGCGAGGCGCGGATCGCCTTGAGCTCGGTCTCGACGAAGGCGAACACTTCCGCACGCGTCCCCTGCCGCGGCAGCGCGCTCACATCGAAGGTCTCATCGACGAGCGGGACGTTGCCGAAGAGGTCGACCGCGTGGTAGTAGCTCAGCGCGCGAAGAAAACGCGCCTCGGCGCGATAGCCGGTGACCTGGGTCTTCAGCTCCGCGGTCGCGCCGCGGCTCGACAGCTTGCCGTCGGTCGTCTCGCGGAGGAACTGGTTCGCGAGCGCTACCTGATAGAAGATTCGCGAGTACATCGCCGTGACGAACACGTTCGATGCCGACCAGAGCTGCGTGTTGAGCTCCGGAAGTCCGGTGTCGCCCCAGCCGATGAGGATCTCATCGGTCGGAAGCTGCTGGAGCTGCCAGTAGCCGCGAACGTACTGCGAGAAACCCTCGTCGATCCCCGCGATGTCGGCGCTGCCGTCGGGACCAGACTGGCCGGTGACGGCGAGCCCCGCGTACAGCTTCGCGAGGAACGAGCGGTAGGAGGCCGGATCGTTGAAGATGGTTGCGTCGGTGATCGTGCTCTTCGGCTCGACCGTGATGTCACCGCACCCGAGCGGCGCGAAGAGCAGGGCTCCGGCGGCGACGTACTTCCTGATGGACTGCGTTCTCATGACGTTCTCCTTCTGATGTCCTGAAGAGTAGCGGGAAGCCGGGGCGCTGACGTGCGCCCCGGCATCAATGCGTGAGTGCTAGAAGCCGACGGACATGCCGCCGAGGAACGTGCGCGAGCGTGGATAGAGGTTGTTGTCGATGCCGTTCACGCCTGCCGTCGGGTCCACGCCGCTGTACTTCGTCGTCGTGAACACGTTCTGGATCGTGCCGAAGATCCGCGCGTCCTGGACGCTGCGGAGGCCGGCGAAGGTGTACCCTACCGTCAGGTTGTCCATCCGAAGGAAGGACGCCTCCTCGACGTAGACATCCGAGAGATACTCCGCGCCGACGAACCCGGTCTCGAGCGCCGACGCATGGAGGCTGGTCGGAGCGAGCGGAAGCTGCAGCACGCTGTAGTGCCCGAAGTTCGATGCGACGTTGTTGTAGACGTAATTCCCGAGGTACGCGCGCAGCGTCGTGCTCGCGTCGAAGCCGCCCCAGGCAATGTTCGTCGTGTGGCCGAAGATCCACTTCGGGGCCGGGTCCTTGTACGCGCGCAGGTCGCTCGAGTTGATGATGCCGTCGTTGTTGCGATCGACGTACATGTCGATGTCGTTCGTCGAGGCAACCGGCTTCCCGTTCACCCGCTTGTGCTGGTAGACGTAGAAGGTGTTCACCGGCTGGCCGGGCTGGAACACCTGCGCCGTCGTGCCGACGCCGCCGGCGACGCCGCCCGTCGCGATGCTGTTGATCCCTGGGCGGTCGATGCTCAGCAGT
>JANPKQ010000083.1:0-1612 GCA_031426115.1 Gemmatimonadaceae bacterium
CGCGGCTGGCCCGAGAGGTGGCGAAGCTGAACCCGGTCGAGGAAAAGCGCGTCGCCGACGAGGGCATGGCAGATGCGCTGGACGCATGGCCCGAATACTGAGGGGCGACGTCAGGTGGGCTGATCTCAACCCCGTGCGCGGTCATGAGCAGGCCGGGCAAAGACCGGTTCTCATCCTGAGTCACGACGTCTTCAACGAACGCTCCGGAACCGTGATCGCAGCCGCGATGACCAGCCAGGAGCCGCGCGCAGGGTTTCCCCTGACGCTCGAAAGCCACGCCGCGGGACTCAAGAAGCGCTCGTGGATCAAGATCAGCCAGATCCGCACCCTCTCGGTCGACCGAATCGGCACCCGGCTGGCCCGCGCCAGCGAGGAGGAGCTCGCACGCGTCATCGATGGCCTGAACGAAATCCTCGGGTAGGCGCAGGTACACCCGGCACGACTGCGCGTGGATGGGCCTCGCAGGAGCTCCCTTGCTCCGGCGCCAGGGGGCCTCCGCTCACCTCGTCAGCATTTCGGCCACGGCGCGCCACGCGGCGGTGGACGAAATCGCCAGGCGCACCGGCACCGAGATCAGGATGAAGGCCCCGCCCCAGAGATAGGCGCGGTGCACGCGTCCCCGCGTCACGAAGTCGTAGATCGCGGCGGCGATCACGAAGAGGAACGACAGTCCGAAGAAGGCCGGCGGCCCGAGCGGCAGCACACCCGGCAGCCGCGCGACCGCGGCGGTGACGATGCTGATGTAGGCCAGGAGCATGAGGCGCTTGTGCGCTTCCCTGTCGCGCCTGCGGATCAGGGCGATGGTGACGAAGGTCGCGAACAGCACCATGTCGAAGAGCGGAATGACCAGGAACGCGAGCGGCGTCATTCCCGCCGCTGACGAGCCCCGTGCCGCGGTCGCGATCGCCACGAGCGTCCCCGTCACGACCATGCCGGCCGCGAGCACCGCCCCGGCGATCCCGAGCCGGCGGTGCATCGCCACCTTGCGGCTGGCGACGAGCGCGGTCTGGATGACGAAGAGCACCATCCACGCCGTGAAGAGCGCCCCATGGACGTGGACGAGCCGGGTAAAGGGGCCGCCGCTGAGCGTTGCGGTCGGGCCACCCTCCAGGAATCGGGAGTAGTAGCTCGGCGCAAACCCCGCGAGCACGGTGAGCCCGAGCGCCGCCGCCATCCCGCCGTAGAGGAGACGGTCATGCCTGCCGACGGGCCGGGCCGGCGAGTGCGCGCCGGTCGTGGTTGCAGCAATCGCCATCGGGCCTCCCGGGTCGGCGAAAGGGTATCACGGCGCGGTGTGGCGGTCGATGACAACGTCAGGATCCCCCGATTACAACTCGCGCGATATGATGCAGAGATGCGCTATCGACCTTTTGGCGGCACCGGGTGGGACGTCTCCGACATCGGCTACGGCATGTGGGGCATGGCCGGGTGGACCGGGAGCGACGACGAGGAGTCGCTGAAGTCGCTCGATCACGCGGTGGCGCTCGGGTGCAATTTTTTCGACACCGCCTGGGCCTACGGCGACGGACACAGCGAGGAACTTCTCGGCAAGGCGCTCAAGCGCCACCCCGACACGCGCCTGTACACCGCCACCAAGATTCCGCCGAAGAAC
>JANPKQ010000084.1:0-1586 GCA_031426115.1 Gemmatimonadaceae bacterium
GACTTCGAGGCGGTGGTCTTCGCGCACCGGGCCGACATCGGGCAGGTGCGCGCACTGCTCGCCGGCGACCCGAGGTCGCGCGCGCCGCACGACGAGACCGCGCTCACGCTGATGTCCGGGTCGGGCGCGACGGTGTTCCGCATCGACGACGGCGAGCCGGCGCTGGGCACCCTCGCGGCGCGCGTGTACGGCGCGCTGCCCGATGCGGCGCTCCTGGAGACGACGACGGCCGGCAGCGTTGTCGCGGTGGAAATGCACGGCTAGCTTTGCCCAGGGCGATGCCCCGTCGTTCAATGGCAGGACGCGACACTTTGGATGTCGTCATCGTGGTTCGAATCCACGCGGGGCAATGACGGTGGGCGCGGGCCGGGCGACGGATGTCGCTCGTCCCGCGAGTTGTTTTCCCGGCCACCGACCCGGTAAGTTCCGCGCACTGCTCCGCCCGGCCCGCGCGCGACCGACACGGGCCGGCAGCGCAGCCGCCGCCGACGGACCGCGCCCCTACCGTAAGTGCCCTTCCCTCCCTAGCTTAGATGGCTGCCATGGACGGACTCTCGGTCCCCGCGCACGGGTTCAAGCTGCTCTCGGGCACGAGCAACCGCCCGCTCGCGGAGGAGATCTCGCGGCACCTCGGCGTGGAGCTGTGCAAGGTCACGCTGACGCGCTTCGCGGACGGGGAGATCTTCGTCCGGCTCGACGAGAACATCCGTGGCAACGACGTGTTCATCGTGCAGTCGACGAACCCGCCGACCGACAACATCATGGAGCTCCTGCTCATGATCGATGCGGCGCGGCGCGCGTCGGCGGCGCGGATCACGCTCGTGATGCCGTACTTAGGCTACGCGCGGCAGGACCGCAAGGACCAGCCGCGCGTCGCCATCGCGGCCAAGCTGCTGGCGAACATGATCCAGACGGCGGGGGCGCACCGGGTGCTGGGGCTCGACTTCCACCAGCACCAGCTGCAGGGCTTCTTCGACGTGCCGGTGGATCACCTGTACGCGCGGCCGGTGCTCGTGTCGCACTACCGCCGGAAGAAGCTGAAGGACCTGGTGGTGGTGGCGCCCGACGTCGGCAGCGCGAAGATGGCGCGCGGGTTCGCGAAGCAGCTCGACGCGAGCCTCGCGATCATCGACAAGCGCCGGCCGCGCGCGAATGTGAGTGAGGTGGTGAACGTGGTCGGCGAGGTGGAGGGGCGGGACTGCCTCATCGCCGACGACATGATCGATACGGCCGGCACGGTGGCCGAGGCGGCGAAGGCGCTCAAGAAGCTGGGCGCCAACGACGTCTACGTCTGCGCGACGCACGCGCTGCTCTCGGGCCCCGCCCGGCAGCGGCTCGCCGATGCGCCGATCCGCGAGGTGACGGTCACCGACAGCGTGGCGATCCCCGAGGAGCGGCGGTTCCCGTCGCTCCACGTGCTGTCCGTGGGCGAGCTGCTGTCGAAGGCCGTGCGCTTCACGCACGCCGAGCAGTCGGTGAGCTCATTGTTCGACTGACGGTAAGGCAATGCCGTCAGGGAGAGAGTGAGGGAATGGGGTGGGGGCGGCCGCGACGCGGACTCCCCCCCCCCCCCCCCCCCCCCCCCC
>JANPKQ010000085.1:0-29772 GCA_031426115.1 Gemmatimonadaceae bacterium
TCGGCTCCTTCCTGAACGTCTGCATCTCGCGCTGGCCCGACAACCTCTCGGTCGTCAGCCCGCGGTCGCGCTGCCCGAAGTGCGCGAAACAGATCGACTGGTATGACAACATCCCGGTGATCAGCTGGCTGGTGCTTCGCGGCCGGTGCCGCGGGTGCAGGGAGCCGATCTCTCCGCTGTACCCGGGTGTCGAGCTCGTCGTCGGCCTTGGGTGGGCCGCGTCGGTCCTCGCGTTCGGGCCCACCTTCACGGCGCTGAGGCTGGCGATCTTCGGGACCGTGCTCCTCGGCATCGCGGTCACCGATGCGCAGCGGTACCTCATCCCGGACGGCTTCACCGTCTTCGGCCTCGTCTGGGGGCTTCTCAGTGCGATGATCGCGGTCTTCATTGGCGACGGGACACTGTTCGTCGGTCCACAGGATGCGTTGATCGGTGCATGCGCTGGCGCCGGCGCAATCGCGATCGTGGGGTGGCTCGGCGAGGTCGTATTGAAGAAGGAAGCGATGGGGTTCGGTGACGTGACATTGATGGCGATGGTCGGCGCGGCGCTCGGGCCGAACTATGCGCTGCTCACCGTATTCATCGGAGCGGCGCTGGGCGCGGTGACGTTCGTCCTCATCGTGTACCCGATCGGATGGCTGCGCTCACGCCGTGCGAAAGCGGAGTTCGAGCCCCCACTCGTGCCCTTCGGTGTCTTCCTTGCGCCCGCCGCGCTGCTGACGTTGCTTTGGGGAAGCGACCTGTGGCGTTGGTATACCGACGTGATTCTCGCTGCCTGAGGCACCCGATGTGGAGCGAACCGAATGCTGTTCTCGAGGGATGACAACGTACTGGCGCGGTTCACCCGCGATCTGACGATCGATGCGCGGAACGGCAGGCTCGAGCCGGTCCGCAGCCGTACGGAAGAGATCTCGCGGGTGATCGATATTCTGCTCCGCCACGGCAAGAACAACCCAGCCCTCGTCGGTCCCGCCGGCGTCGGCAAGACGGCGATCGCCGAAGGCCTCGCGCAGCGGATCGCGAGCGGGGATGTGCCACTGGGGTTGCGCGGCACGCGGCTGCTCGCACTCGACCACGTCTCCCTGCTCGCCGGGACCACCTATCGCGGGCAATACGAGGAACGTGTTCGCGGACTCGTCGCGGAGACCTCCGCGGCGCCGGACGTTGTGCTGTTCATCGATGAGCTCCACAACCTGATCGGGCAGGGCACCGCGATCGGCGCCGCGATGGACGCGGCGAACATGCTCAAGCCTGCGCTCGTGCGCGGCGACTTCCGTGTCATCGGCGCGACGACGGATGAGGAGTACAATCGCTGGGTCCGTGGCGACCCCGCACTCGAACGCCGCTTCCAGAAGATCGCCGTTCGAGAGCTCAGCGCTGAGGCCACGCTCGACATCCTGCAGGCCCGAAAGGAACGGCTCGAGCGTCATCACAACGTGATGATCGCCGAGGACGCGCTGCTGGCCGCCGTGCAGCTCACCGATGCGCACCCGGCTGATCGCCATCGACCCGACCGCGCCATCGATGCGCTGGACGAGGCGTGCGCCCACACTCATGCCCTCGCCGTGTACTCGGCGGGCACCGAGACGATGATCCTCGAGCGTCGCGACGTCCTCCGCCGAAAAGCCCAACCGAGCGCGGAGCAGGGGGCGACGCGCGCCTCGGAGCCGCGCCCCCAGTCGGAGGACATGGCGCCGGAAGACGACACGCTCGATCGATTCGCGCGCGGCAGCGCCGCGGCGCTCGAGCGATTCGGGGCCGAGCTGGAAGCGATGTTCGTGGGAATGCCGGCCGACGGCGGGCAGCCCGACGTTCAGGCCACCGCGGAAGAACCAAGCCGCGCCAACGGTTCGCGGATGCCCGACGGCCCCCGGCTGGCCGAGCTCGAGGCGGAGCTCGGACGGAGACTGCTCGAGGAAGGCGCGGTGGTCCGCGGGTCCGACATCGCGCGTGTGGTCGCCGTTGCGACCGGAATGAGAGTGACGTGGCCGCTGTGATGGTGCGCGCACTGTGGCTTCTCGCGGCGGCGGCGCTGCTTCCGGCGTGTCGCGAGAAGCCCTCGGAAAAGGCCGTGTACGACGCGAAGGTGGCGGAGGTGATCCCGAAGATCGAAGAGGGGATCGGGCTTCCGTTCAAGTCGCCGCCGAAGGTCGAGGTGCGGTCGAAGGACGAGGTGCGCAAATTCGTCGAGCAGCAGATCGACGATTCGCTTGCACGGGTGCAGCTGGCTGGCCAGGAAGCCGCGCTCAAGCGCTTCGGCCTCATCCCGGACACGATGTCGCTGCGTGCGCTGCTCGTGTCCGTGCTCGAGGAGCAGATCGGTGGCTACTACGATCCGCGGACGAAGGCGCTGTACATCGTCGAGGGCACCGCCGAGGAGGCTGTCGGCGTGACGGTGACTCACGAGCTGATTCACGCGCTGCAGGACCAGTACCTGAACCTGGACTCGGTGATGCGGGCGACCGGCGACGACGATCGCCTTGCCGCCGCGCAGGCGGTGCTCGAGGGCCAGGCGACGTACGAGCAAATGCGCATCATGTTCGGTCGCGAGATCGCGGACGCACTGCCCGGCGGATGGGACCGCGTGCGCGAGGAGATCCGGCTGAACCGCGCGAAGTGGCCCGTGTTCGCGGCTGCGCCCCTCGTCGTCCAGGAGATGCTGCTCTTCCCGTACCTCAGCGGCGCAGAGTTCATGCGCGCGTATCGCGCAAAGAATCCGACGGGGACGCCCTACGGTGTCATGCCGACGTCCACCGAGCAAATCCTCCATCCCGCACTCTACACCGGCGTTCGCGACGAGCCGACGGGGGTGACACTCCCCACGCTGCCGGGCGCCACGACGACGCACGAAAATACGGTGGGCGAGTTCACGACGCGGCTCTTTCTGTACGAGCACCTTCGCGACGTCAAGGGAGCGACGAGCGGCGCCGCCGGGTGGGATGGCGATCGGTTTGCGCTCGTACGAACGACGCGCGGCGAGGGCCTGATCTGGGTCAGCGCGTGGGACACGCAGGTCGACGCGGCTGACTTCTACACGATGCTGGATCGCTCCGTAGACCAGCGCTATGGTCCATCCGAGGCCCGGGGTTATCCAGGCCTTCCCGGCGTGCGCGGCATGACCAGCGGTCGCTCGTACGCGGTCAAGGGACGGGCAGTCGGTGTCGCCACCGGTGAGATCGCCGGGCGGCCTGTCGTCGTCTACATCGATCTTCCGGGTGGGGATGACATCGGACAGGTGGACCTTCGTCGGATCACGCTCACGGGGCCACCGCCGGGATGACCGTGGGGTGCGGATGCACAGCGGGGCCGGCTAACGCAGCCGGCCCCGCTGTGCATCCGGGAGCCCGGAACTATCGTCGGGCGTTCGCGGGCAGCGCCTCATCCGCGACGATCTCCGGCCGCGCCGCGACAGTCTCACCGCGCGGCGCCTGATCCGCGAGGCCGCGCTCCGGCACGGGAAGGAGCGTGAGCCGCAGGACTTCGTCCATCGTCGACACGAACGTGAACGCCATCGTCGACTTCACCTCCGGGGGGATGTCGCGAAGGTCCTTCTCGTTCCCCTTCGGCAGCATCACTTCACGCAGTCCCGCGCGGTACGCGGCGAGCACCTTCTCCTTCACGCCGCCGATCTCGAGCACCTTTCCGCGAAGCGTCACCTCACCCGTCATCGCAAGATCACGCCTCACCATGCGCTGACTCAGGACGCTGGCGATCGCGAGCGTCACGGCGATGCCCGCGCTCGGACCGTCCTTCGGAATGGCGCCGGCAGGGAAGTGGATGTGCAGGTCGGACTCGCGGAAATCGCTATCCTCGAGCTTGAGCAGGACTGCGCGCGAGCGCACGAACGAGTATGCAGCATCCACCGATTCGCGCATCACGTCACCGAGCTGGCCGGTGACCGTCATCCGGCCGGTCCCCGACATCCGAAGCGCCTCGATCTGCATCAGGTCACCGCCGGTCGCCGTCCAGGCAAGCCCGGTCACTGCGCCGATCTCGGGCTCCTTCTCCGCTTCATCTGCGGCGTAGCGCGGTACGCCGAGGATCAGCTCGACCCTCGCGGTGTCGATGATCCAGGCGCCTTCCTCACCCTCTGCCTTGCGTCGTGCGCGCTTGCGCATGATCGCCGCGAGGTTGCGCTCGAAGTTGCGGAGCCCGGCCTCGCGCGAATAGCGGCTCGAGATGAAGCCAAGGACCTCGTCGGTGAACTGGATGTCCTTGTCGGTGATGCCGTGCTCCTCGAGCAGCCGCGGCATCAGGTACCGCCATGCGATCTCGACCTTTTCCTCGATCGTGTAGCCCGCAATCCGGATGATCTCCATTCGATCGCGTAGCGGTGCCGGAATGTCGAAGACGTTGTTCGCTGTGCAGATGAAGAGCGCGCTCGACAGGTCGAAGGGCAGGTTCAGGTAGTGGTCGGTGAAGGTGTCGTTCTGCGCGGGGTCGAGCACCTCGAGCATCGCGGCGGTCGGATCGCCCGATGGGCCACCGCTCGACATATTGTCGATCTCGTCGATCATCAGCACCGGGTCCTTCAGGGCGACGCGTCGCAGCGCCTGAATGAGGAGCCCCGGCATCGCGCCGACGTAGGTGCGGCGGTGGCCGCGGATCTCCGCCTCGTCGCGGACGCCGCCGACGGAGATGCGATAGAACTCGCGTCCGATCGACGTCGCGATGGCTTCGCCGAGCGATGTCTTGCCGGTGCCCGGAGGCCCTGCAAGGCAGAGGATCGGCCCATGGGGGTCACCACCCCTGAGCTTGCGAACCGCGAGAAACTCGATGATGCGCTCCTTCGCCTCCTGAAGGCCCCAGTGGCGATTGTCGAGCGCTTCCTCGACCTTGATCAGCGCGATCTCCTCGTCACCCGACCGCTTGTGCCAGGGGAGCGCGAGGATCCAGTCGAGGTAGGTGCGGATCACCTGGTACTCGCTCGATGCTGGCGAGAGCATGCGCATCCGCTCCGTCTCCCGACTCGCTTCCTGCATGATACGCTCGGGAAGATTCGCTTCCTGGAGCTTGCGCAGCGTCTCCATCGCTTCCTTCTCGCCAGGATCGGCCTCGCCGAGCTCCGCCTGGATCGCGCGCAGCTGCTGCCGCAGGTAGAACTCGCGCTGGTGCTGCTCGATCTTGATCTCCGTCTGCTTCTTCACATCCTCCATGACGCGGGCGCGGGCGACTTCACGCTCGAGGCGGCCGAGGATGAAACGGATCCGCTGGCCGACGTCGAGACGCTGGAGGACCTCGTCCTTGTCGGAGATGCGGAAGTTCATGTTCGTCGCGGCGAGATCGGCGAATCGTCCCGGATCCGAGACGTTCATCTTGAGGATCGCCGGCACCTCGTCGGGGATGCGATCGATGAGCTCCGCCAGCGTCTCGGCAGCCGCGGTGACGCGTGCGATGAGCTCCTCGAGCTCCGCGGGCTCGGGCGGTGTTTCCTTCGCCGGCTTGATGAAGGCGACCGGGTAGGGGTGGGTGGACTCCACACCCTCGATCGTGATGCGCCGGAGGCCCTGTAGCGTGATCTGGACGGTGTCGCCGGGGAGGTTGATCCGCTCATGGACCCTCGCCGCGACACCGACCTTGCCGACGAATCGGTGCGGGTCGATGGGCTCATCGTGATCGCCGCTCGCGACGACGAGTGCGACGGTCAGCGTGGACTCCTCGTTCGAGCGCAGAAGCGCGAGATTCTCCGGGGCTCCCATCTGCACGGCGATCGTGCCGAGCGGATACACGATCGTCGAGCGAAGCGCCATCAGGGGAAGTGACGGCGGGAGCTCGGCCTTGAGGATCTCGTCCTTGCGCTGGGTCTTCGTCATGAGCCGGCTTTAGGGGTCTGCAGCGTGCGGGCAGGAAAGCTAGTGCGAGCGACAAGCCAAGACGACTGGCACCCCGCGTCCGGTAACCAGTTGCTCGATCTGGCTTTGTGGAGGGCGCCCTCCGTAGCCGCTCACTTGTCGGCAGTGCCCGGCCCGCCTAGCTTGAGAGGCTATGTTCGATGAGCTGAGCGATAAACTCGAGGCGACCTTTGCCCGCCTGCGCGGGCGCGGGGTCCTGACCGAAGCCGACATCAAGGAAGGGCTTCGGGAGGTCCGGCGCGTCCTGCTGGAGGCCGACGTCAACTTCCAGCTCACGCGCGAGTTCCTCGAGCGGGTCGAGGTGAAGGCCCAGGGCGTCACCAGTCTCCGGACCGTTTCGCCGGCCCAGCAGCTCGTCAAGATCGTTCACGACGAGCTCGCGGGAATGCTCGGGGAGCGGCGGGAAGCGCTCAAGCTCAGCAGCATCCCCCCGACGGTCATCATGATGGTCGGGCTCCAGGGGTCGGGAAAGACGACGACGGCGGCGAAGCTCGCGCGCAAGCTCAAGGCCGAGGGGCGCGCGACGCGGCTCATCGCGGCTGACGTGTACCGCCCCGCGGCGATCGACCAGCTCGAGACGCTCGGCAGGCAGCTCGATGTCCCGGTGTACGCCGACCGGACGACGACTGACGTCGTCCGGATCGCGAAGGACGGGATCGATCAGTCGAAGCGCGCGCGCGATCGCGTCGTCATCGTCGATACGGCGGGTCGTTCGCAGATCGACGACGAAATGATGGCGGAGCTGACGCGGCTGAAGGAGTCCATCCGTCCGGATGAGATCCTGCTTGTTGCGGATGGCATGACCGGTCAGGACGCCGTGCGGATCGCACAGGGCTTCGACGCGGCGCTCGACGTGACAGGCATCATCCTCACGAAGATGGATGGCGACGCGCGCGGTGGCGCGGCGCTCTCGATCTACGGGATCACGAAGAAGCCGATCAAGTACATCGGTGTCGGCGAGAAGCCCGACGCGCTCGAGGAGTTCCACCCCGAGCGCATGGCGGGACGGATCCTCCAGATGGGAGACGTTCTGTCGCTCGTCGAGAAGGCGCAGTCCACCTTCGACGAAGCGGAGGCAAGGCGGCTCGAGAAGAAGGTGAAGAAGGAGGGAATGGACCTCCAGGACTTCCTCTCGACGATGAAGCAGATCCAGAAGCTCGGGCCGCTCGAAGGCGTGCTGAAGATGCTGCCCGGCGTGAACACGAAAATGTTGAAGCAGGCGAAGGTGGATCCGAAGCGCATGGCCCACATCGAAGCGATTGTACTATCGATGACACCGCAGGAGCGGAAGACACCCTCGGTGATCAACGGCTCTCGCCGCTCGCGAATCGCGAAGGGCGCCGGACGACCGGTGAGCGAGGTGAATCGCCTCCTCGACCAGTTCCGAGACATGCAGAAGATGATGAAGAAAATGTCAGCGGGGGGCATGCGCCTGCCGCCTGGCATGATGGGCGGTCGCTAGATTACGCTTCAGCCCCTCAGGCAGCACCTCGGGTGCGGCTCGGAAATGCCGAGCACGCGATGAGCCCGACGCACGATCACCCCCGTTTCGGGAGCGCATAGCATGGCCGTCAAGATTCGACTTCGCCGCATTGGGCGGAAGAGAGCCCCTGTGTACCGTATCGTCATCGCCGACTCGAAGAGCCCGCGCGATGGCCGTTTCATCGAGATCATCGGCCAGTACGCGCCCCGGCAGAGCGACAAGGCCCTGGCCCTCGTCGTGAAGGCCGACCGCGCCAACCATTGGCTCGACGTCGGCGCACAGCCGACCGACACTGTCCGCTCGCTCCTGCGGCGCGCCGGGGTGCTCAAGGCACGGCACGAGACGCGTGTCGGGGCGACGCTCACTTCGCGCGCGGTCCCCGTCAGCGAGGAGTAGCATGGGGTCGCCCGAGTTCGCGATCGTCGGGCGGATCCGCAAGGCACACGGTATTCGCGGCGAACTCGTCGTCGAACCGATCACGGACGCGCCGGCCGCTGTTTTCGCGGCCGGCCGTCGCATTTTCGCCGGGACCGCCAGCGGCGACCGCGCGCGTGATGGTGCCGAGCTGTCCGTGTCGGAGGCCCGTCCGTTCAAGGGCGGTCTGTTCGTTCGCTTCGCGGAAATCGCCGACCGCAATGCGGCGGAGCTCTGGCGCGATCGCTATCTCCTCCTGCCCCTCTCGGAGCTGGATCCGCCGCGCGAGGACGAGGTGTACATCCACGACCTCGTGGGGATGCGGGTCGACCTCGTATCCGGCGAGCCGCTGGGCACGGTTAGCGAAGTCTACGAGCTGCCGCAGGGCCTCGCGCTCGATGTCGCGCGCGTTGGCGGTGGCAGTGTCGTGCTGTCCTTCAGCCCTGACGTCGTAAAGCGGGTACGCGCAGCAGAGCGCGTCGTCGAGGTGGATCCGCCAGCGGGAATGCTGGACTGATGCTGAAGATCAACATCGTCACCATCTTCCCGGAATTCTTCGCGGGCCCGCTCTCGTTGAGCATCCCCGCGCGCGCCGTTGCCGCGGGGGCGGTGTCGTACCGGGTCATCGACCTGCGCGACTTCACCCACGACCGCCACCGCACCGTCGATGATGCGCCCTATGGCGGTGGGGCGGGGATGGTGATGAAACCGGAGCCGTTCTTCGAGGCGATCGATGCGATTGCGCCGGGGCCGCCGATCGTGCTCATGTCGGCGCGTGGACGTCGGTTCGGTCACTCCGATGCGGTGCGGTTCGCCGCCGGGGACAGCCTCACGATTCTCTGTGGCCATTACAAGGACGTCGATCAGCGCGTCGCAGAGCACCTCGCGACCGAGGAGCTGTCGCTCGGTGACTTCGTGCTCAGCGGCGGGGAGCCGGCGGCCCTGGCGATCGTGGACGCCACCGTTCGCCTGCTCGATGGCGCGATCTCGGATCACGACAGCGCGCGGACCGATTCCTTCTATGAGCGCGAGCTCAGCGCACCGAGCTACACCCGGCCGGCGGTGTACCGCGGACACGCCGTGCCCGACGTCCTGGTCTCGGGAGACCACAAGAAGATTGCGGCGTGGCGCGAGGAAGAGGGCCGCCGATTGTCGCGGGCGCGTCGGGACGCCGCGGAGCCGGAATCGGCCTGACCGGTCCGGTCGCCTGCCATGTCCGGCGCTGCACTCTGCGGCGGACGAACCGATGCAGGTCTACTGGTGCCACCGAGGTTAATGCCTTCGACCGACCGGGGAAGATCAACGGCAACAGCCAGACCGGCCGCGGATGACGCGGATGAACGCGGATGACGTCATCGCTCGGCCACGGTATTGCCTGAGCCCGATTGAACAACAGCGAGAAACGGCGGGCTTCAGGCCGCGCTCCTGACTTCCTGTCTCGCTGTAGCTTGGACTGCGCTGCCGTGCACATGCAGTATCCGCGTTCGTCCGCGTTATCCGCGTTATCCGCGGCTGCCGTTGCCGTTGCCGTTGCCGTTGCCGTTGCGTTGGTCGTTGGTTGTTGGGCTATAGGCTTTGGGCTTTGGTCGTTAGTCACCCGTGAGCGGTTCTTTCGGCCTGCGCAGCTGGACGTAAGTCCGCGGCCGATTTGCGGTTGACGTTTTCGATACCGTCTGTACGAGGGATGCACGGTCGGCGGCCGGTCCAACGCGGGATCCGCTCCGCGGCCAATGACGAAACTGGCGTAACTCCTGTGGCCGGTTTACCTTTCCCGGTCTGTCATCCATAACGAACACCGTCTCCGATTCGGGCCCGAACCCTCAGCCCAGAGCAATCATATGCATCCCTTCATCGAAACCCAGAAAGAATGGCTCCGCACGGATATCCCCGCCTTCCGGGCTGGTGACACCCTGCGAGTGAACGTCCGCGTGAAGGAAGGAGACAAGGAGCGCCTCCAGGCGTTCGAGGGCGTGTGCATCGCCCGCCGCGGTGCTGGCGTCAACGAGACGTTCACCGTGCGCAAGGTCTCGAACGGTGTCGGCGTCGAGCGCATCTTCCCGGTGCACAGCCCAATGATCGGCGACCTCATCGTCGTTCGTCGCGGCCGTGTCCGCCGTGCGAAGCTGTACTACCTCCGCTCGCTCACCGGCAAGGCGACCCGTATTCGCGAGAACAAGACGCGCACGGCAAATACGCGCAGCGAGGCGGACAGCCAGAGCTGAGCGGGTCATGCGCCGGCGCCATCGCTGGAGCACGATCGAGCGCGACCTGCGGGTGGGGGCTGGCCCGCTGATCGCCGGAGTCGATGAAGTCGGACGGGGCCCACTCGCGGGCCCCGTCGTCGCATGCGCCGTCATCATGCCACCGGATCAGCGCGCCATCCGCGGCGTGGACGATTCGAAAAAGCTCACCGCACGGATGCGCGTTGAGCTGGCGGCTCGGATCCGTGAGCGCGCTATCGCGGTGGCGGTCGGGGCCGCGTCGGTCCGCGAAATCGACCGGCTGAACATCTACCACGCGAGCACGCTCGCCATGCGGCGCGCGCTCGCGCGCCTCTCCGTCGCTCCGGATCACGTGCTGGTGGACGGACGGGCCATTCGCACCCTCGCGGTCCGGCATACCGCCGTCGTCCACGGCGACGCCCGCTGCTTCAGCATTGCCTGCGCGTCGATCGTCGCAAAGGTGACGCGCGACCGGTTGATGTGTGCGCTCGCCGAAAAGCACCCGGGCTATCGGTGGGAGCGGAATGCCGGCTACGCCACCCAGGACCACATCGATGGGCTCGCCGCGCATGGCATCACCCGGCACCACCGGCGCACGTTCTTCCGCGTGAGCCAACTCACCCTCGACCTCGATGCGCCCGACGGGGTCTCTGTCGGTTCACTCGAGGTCGTGCTCGCGGACGTTGCGGTCGAGCGACCGCCGAAAACCGGGGACTGTGCGGACCTGCCCGGTTATGACGACAGCGGCGATTCGCCGCGGATCACCGAGGCGTGGCCCCCGGACCTCGAATCGCCTTACCCGCCAGCGCACTCGTAGGCTTCCCGTCGTCAACGGCCACCGTGCCGTTCACGAGAACCCAGCGCATCCCGGTGGCGAGCAGCGTCGGCTGCTCGTACGTCGAGCGGTCCGTGAAGTGAAGCTCGTCGAAGACGACGATGTCCGCGAACGCTCCCTCGCGCAGGGTGCCGCGATCCTTCAGGCGGAACGTCTCGGCGGGAAGGCTGGACGACGCGCGAATGAACGCGGGCAGCGTCATCGTCTTCCTCTCACGGACGTACTCGCGGAATTTCCGCGGATAGGTGCCGTACTTTCGCGGGTGGCCACCGGAGCCGTCGGAGCCGGTCATTACCCACGGCTGCGCCATGAACCGGACGATGTCGGCTTCGTCCATGTTGAACGATGCGACGGCGCCGCCGCCCGATTCGACGATGAGCTGCAGCGCGGCTTCGATCGGCGGGAGTCCACGCTGCGTCGCGATGGCGGCAAGCGTCTTCCCGCGCACTGTCGTGTCGCGGCCCGAGGTCAGCAACAGCGACTGCGCACCACCCCGACGGCGCATGTTGTTCGTCATCTCCGCGACAAGCCGAGGGCGAATGGCCGGGTCGCTGATCCGCTTCAGCAGCGAGTCGCGTCCGCCCGCCTCTGCCCAGCGAGGCAGGAGTGCGGCTCCCAGCCCGGTCCCTGACGCGGTGTACGGGTACTGATCGGCCGTGATGAAGAGGCCCTCCGCGCGAGCCTTCTCGATCATCGCGATGACGTCACCGCTCTTTCCCCAGACATCGGTTCCCAGCGCCTTGATGTGGGAGATGTTCACGGGGATGCGCGCTTCGCGACCGATCCGGATGGACTCCTCGATCGAGCCCAGAAGCCCAATGGTGTATGAGCTCTCGTCACGCATGTGCGTGTCATACACGCCGCCAAGGGCTGCAGCAGCGCGAGCGAGCGCGATCACTTCGTCCGTTGTCGCAAAGCTGCCTGGCGCGTAGTACAAACCGCTCGACAGTCCCAGTGCGCCTCCACGCATCGCCTCGGTCACCATGCCCTTCATGCGCTCGAGCTGCACCTCGGTCGGTGCCGCGTCCGAGCTACCGAGCACTGCTCCGCGAACCGATCCATGCCCGATGTACAGCGCTGCATTGGTGCCGATGCCATCGCGTTCCCACGCGCCGAGGGTCCTGCCCACTTCGACGGGGCCCCCGCCATCGTTGCCGGTAAGCACGGTGGTGACGCCCTGCATCAGGAAAGGGAGGTTCGCGCGGCCCTCCGCACGACCGAGATCCTCGGTCGTGTGGGTGTGGGGATCGATGAAGCCGGGCGCAACGATGAGCCCATTGGCTTCGATCATCCGCCGCGCACTGATCCCGCGGGCGCGCGCATCGCCGATGAAGGTGATTCGGTCACCCGTTACCCCGATGTCGGCAACGCGCGCCACCGCGCCGACGCCGTCATGGACCCTGCCGCCTCGTCTGAGGAAATCGACGGAGGTGGTCTGGGCAAGCGTCGGCGAGGCGAAGCCGAACGCGATGGCAATCGAGAGGGTAAGTGAGCGCATGGGGGGAAGAGAAGGCTGGGAACGCGCGTCCCCCGGACCGGCAGGGTGTGCTGGCGCAGGGTATCGCTGCCCCTCGGCCGGGGCAAGGCGCCGAGCCGTGGGTTCTGCCGAGCGGCATGCGGCCAGGCAATGCTACCCCGTTCCGCCTGAGATTACCCGCAGAGCCGCGCGTCCATCTCAGACACGTGGCACGAAGGCATCATGCTCACCTAGATTGTCCGGCGGAGCGCGAAGCGCCCCGACGGTTCAGGAGGCCTGATCGCCCTCGAATCGCTGACCGGATAGCTCAGTTGGTAGAGCAGGAGACTTTTAATCTTCAGGTCGTGGGTTCGATCCCCACTCCGGTCACTCCGCAACCCGACAGTTCGTGCCTCGCTCGCCCACCCCGCGCGATACGACGCCAAGGTTGCGCACGCGGTCGTCGCCCGTGCCTTCACCGGCGGTCTTCCGCAGCCCACGCGGTCGTGGCCCGTACCTTCACCGGCAGTGTTCCGTAGCCCACGCGGATCCCTTCGGCCGGAGGGCGTCTTGCCACCTGGACGGCGTTGCCGCAGCCCCCGGCGGCGTCACAAAAGTGAAGCGTCCACAACGGTGGAACAGATGGTGCATTGTGTGCTGTGTCACAGGAGGCGCCCGACGACGATGACGGGCGTTCCGCATAACACGCTGCCACGGGTCCGCATGCGGTGACCCTTCCGGGTCGGACCGGCTGGACGTGGCGCAGCAGCCGAGACGCAGATGCTGGTGAAGAGCGGAATTGCCCCGTTGGATGCGCGTGTTGGCGGCTTGGCCCGCGGTCGGTCTCACGTTCTCAGCGGCGCCCCCGGAACGGGAAAAAGCATCGCGTGTCTCGAGTTCCTGAACGCCGGGCTTGGGGATGGGGGCACCGTTGCGCTCCTCACGCACGATGACCCCTCCGACCTTCTCGCACAGGGGGAGTTTCTCGGGCTGAACCTCGCCGACGCGTTCGCGAGCGACCGCTTCATTCTGGTGCGCTATCAGCTCGACTTTGCCCGGCGCTTCGCGCGAGCTGCCGAGCCCGACGTCGCCTTTGCCGAGTTGCGTCAAATGCTCGGCACAACGGCACCCGATCGCATCGCGATCGATTCCATCACGCCGATCATTGAGGCGGGGACGGCATCCGGTGCCTGCGTCGCATCCCTGCTCGGTTTTCTCGAGGGGCTCGGCGCGACGTCGCTGCTGACGTATCCAGGCGAGCTCGCGAGCCGGTATGACCGCAGACTCGAATCGCTGGCGCAGCGAGCCGCGGCCATCTTTCATCTTGCCTCCGATCGCGATGGAACGACGAAGCTGAACGTGCAGAAGATCCGCTACGCGGCGCCGTCGACTTCGTCGATCTCCTTCGTCATCCGGTCGGGCGTTGGTATCGTCACCGCTGGCGATGGTCTCTCGCGCCGCGCCTACGACCTTCCAGAGGAGACGAGGCGCAAGCTCATCGTCGTCAGCGACCAGAGCGCGACGTCCGCCGAGCTGCTGCACGTGCTCGCCGCGCGATTCGATGTCGCGGTGCGATCGCCGGCGCCGCGGGTCGTCGCGCAGATCATGCAGTCGCCGACGGGGGCCGTGCTCCTCGATGTCCGGCGCGACTCCCTCGACGAGGCGCTCGAGCTCGTGCGCGAGCTTCGTCGCGGTGGCAGCAAGGCACCAATTGCTCTCGTGACGCCATTCGTCCTCCGGGCGAGTGACCGGGCGCGTGCGCTCCGCGCTGGCGCAGACGACTTCTTCGCCGCTCTTCACACCGAGGAGCTCCTGCTGCGACTCGAGGCCCTCGTGCTTCGCGGGCGGTCGGCCGCCGTCGTACTCCCGGAGCCGACCATTACCATTGCGGAGTCGCGCGACGGATCGGGCATCCTCGATGATGGCGAGTTCCGCACGGCGATCGAAGCGCGGCTTGGGTCAACCGTACCGGCGTTCTTCACGGTCGTCCGGTTCGAGCTTCCGACGGACGACCGGGAGGCGCTGACAGACCTCGCCCGCATCGCGCGCGCGCAGGTGCGCAGCGAGTCAGGCGACATGGTCGGCGTGGTCGGCACCGCCGTCGTCGTGTACCTCCATTCGGCGCGGCGCAAGGACATCGACCCCTTTGTGCACCGCGTGCGCGCGACGTGGACCGCCGCGGGCCATGGAGACCTGACGGCGACGCGTGCGGCGTACCCCGCCGACGAGACGGAGCTCCAGACGATGCTCGGAGCGCAAGCCGCGTGAGCCGTCGGCGGTACGAGGGCGCGTTCATCCTCACCATCGCGGTCATCGCGATCGCCGCGGCATACACCTTCTGGCTGATGTCGTCGTCGGATTCGGCGCGCGCCGCGGAGGCGCCCGTCCGCACGCTCGAAGCCGGTGACGCCTTTGCAGTCCGCAACGTCGCGGACATTCGCCCGCGCCCCGAAGCCTACGCGGCGTTCGCCGAGGGCGATCGGGCGTGGCGCGCCGCGGTCACCGCGCGGTTCCACGCCATGCTCGCGACCGAGAGCTCGGCAGCGCCGTGGCGCCCGACCGCCGAGCAGGTTGTGGATGACAGCGTCTTTGCGCTCAGCAGCACCGGGCGATTCGGCGATGCCGCCGCGCTGCTCGAGCGCTGGCTCGTCAGCCATCCGGGCGACGCCAAGCGGCATGTATCCGCCGCGCGCCTGCTTGGCATCCTCAATCGAATCGGTGACGCCCTCCCGCACTACGAGCAGGCGCTGCGGATCAACCCGGGCGACGGAGTCCTGCGTTCCGAATTTGCAGGCGCGCTTCTTTGGTCCGGACGCTATGACGACGCGGCCAGGGAGTATCGTCTCATCCTCGCCATGAACGGATCGGACGGCGAAGCGCGGCTCGGACTGGCGAGGGCGCTGGTCTGGGGGAACCGGGCCGCCGAGGCGGAGCCCTTGCTCTCGGCGCTGTGGGAGGAGCGCGCCGACACGACCGTTCGCACCCTGCTTCGGACGGCCCGCGCGAACATCGAGCCGTCATCTGCACAGGCATTGCAGTGGCTCGACGATGACAGCGGGCACGCGCCCTACCGGCTCGCCTTCGCGCGCGCCCTCGCGCGCGAGGGGCGAAGCGCCGAGGCCGCTCGCGAGTTCGAGGCGCTCGTCGCGGGCTCGGCGGCGACGGAGCTCCTCGTGGAAGCGGCGGGTGTGTTTGCAGCAGCGAACGATTCGATCGGAACCGCGCGCCTCCTCGCTCGTGCCGTCGATGCGGTGCCGCACGATGCTGCGCTGCGCCTGCGCTTCGCGCAGGCCCTCGCGTGGTCCGGGGCCCGTTACCAGGCGCTCGTCCAATACACGAAGCTCATCGCCGCTGGGGATGGAGCCTCGCTCCGTCTGGCTCGCGGGGAGCTGCACCTTCTGATGGGCGACGAGTCGTCGGCACTCGCGGATCTCGAACGCTCGGCGGCTCTGTCACCGAGCTACGAAGCGCTGGCCGCTATCGGGGATCTGTACCGCTGGCGCGGCGACTTTGCGAGGGCCCGCAACGCGTATCGTCGGGCGCTGGCGCTCCAGCCAAGAGATACCCGCATTCTCACCGGCCTCGCGCTGGTGGCAGCCGCGGAGCGGACTGCCCTGGCGCAGGCGGTCGATGGCGACGTCCGCGGATGGTCGCTGTCGACCGGATTCGCCGAGGACAACGTTGGCTTCCTGCTCATGCGCGCGCGGCTTGCGAACGGCTTTGAGATCGGACAGCGCACCAGCGGGAGCGTTCGCGCCGAGCAGCTTCGGATTTCGCAGCGGAGCGCCACGGGTCCGGAGCGGTTCGTTACCGGGTACACGCTTGGGGCGACCGTGCAGCACTATCTCGCGGCGGCGACCCGAATCGGAGCCGGGGTCAGCGTCTCGAGGCATGCCCTCGTCCGCGATCTCTACTACGGGCACGTGTTCGCGTCCCAGGCTGTCGGCCCCGTCATGGTCACGATGCGGCTTGCGACCGCGCCCGCATACGAAGAGCTGTGGTCGCTGTGGACGCTCGTCCGGTCGACCTCTGAGACGGGAACCCGGGAACCGATGCGCACGCGCACCGCGAGCATCTCCGCATCGGCGCCGGTTGGCCGCATGACGATCGATGCCCGTGCCGAGCGTACGCGCGTCAGTGATGGCAACGACCGGACGGCGGTGACGTTCTCTGCGCGGCAGCCGGTTTCGCGGTCGATGCGCTTCGTCTATACGGCCGGCACACTGGGGTACAGCACATTCGGATCGGGCTACTGGACGCCCGAGCGTTATACCTCGATCGCTGCCGGCGTCGAGCTCGAGCGTGCAGTCGGGAAGAATCTCACGGTGGCTGGACGCGCGCTCGCCGGGGCGGCGATGGCGAGTGACCGCCTGCTGCTCGCGCCCGGTGTCCCGCAACCTCCCGCCAAGTGGGTCGGGCAGTTCCAGGGAAGCGTCGACGCCACGTACCGTGGTCGGAACTGGGAGCTGAACGCCTCCGGCGGGTACGGGCAGGGGGCTCGCGGGTCCGTCGGCGAAACCGGCTACCGTTCGCTCAACGGCACCGTTCGGGTGCGGGTGGACTGGCCGTGAGAAACGCGCGAGGTGCGCTTCGCTATGCCGTCCCGCTCGCGCTCGCCGGCATCGGGCTGGCCATCGCTGTCGGAGGTATCGCGCTCCTCATTGCGAACATGCCGACCGCGGGGACGACCCCTGCGCTGCGCGTGGGCATCGCGATCATCCTCGGCTTCCTCGTCGTTCTCATCATCCGGTATTTCGTCCTGCTGTGGCTGGGTTATCTCCAGCATCTGGAGTCGCAGTTCACCAGCATCGACGAGAGCTATCGTCCGCCCGTGACCGTCATCGTGCCGGCCTTCAATGAGGGGCCGGTGATCCAGAGTGCGATACGGAGCCTCCTCGACCTCGACTACCCGGCATACGAGATCCTCGTCATCGATGATGGATCCACCGACGACACCCACGCCCGTGCCGCAGAGCTGGAGGGGCGCTACGGCGGAGTGACGGTGCGAGTGGTCGGCAAGGCGAACGCCGGCAAGGCCGCCGCGCTCAATACCGGTATCGCCCTCGCCAGACATGAGTTCGTGCTCTGCATGGATGGAGACTCGCGGCTCTCCCGCGGGACGCTGCGCAATGCCGTGCGCCATTTCGTCGATGAGCGCGTCGGCGCAGTGGCGGGCAACGTGAAGGTCGTGAACCGCAACGGCATGTGGACGCGTCTCCAGGCGCTCGAGTACATCGAGGGGCTGAACATGGCGCGCCGCGCGCAGGGATTCCTGCGCGCCGTGAACATCATTCCCGGCCCGATCGGGGTGTTCCGGCGGCAGGCGCTGGTGGACGTCGGGGGGTACGACACCGACACGTTCGCGGAAGATGCAGACCTCACGCTGAAGATGCTGACGGCCGGGTGGCAGGTGATGTACGAGGACGGCGCGATTGCATACACAGAGGCACCGGAGCACCTGCTCGACCTCATCAAGCAGCGCTATCGGTGGACGCGCGGGATCCTTCAGGCGCTGCGCAAGCGCTCGGGATGGCTCCTCGCGCCGCGGGGAGGGGCAGCGGTCTGGGCGTCGCTCCTCGCCATGCTGTTCGAGGCGATTCTCTGGCCTCTCATGAATGTGCTGGGCAACCTCTTCTTCGCGATCGCGGCCCTCCAGGCGGGCGCCGCGTCGTATGTCGCGTACTGGTGGCTCCTCCTGACGCTGCTCGACGTCGCCGCCGCTCTGCACACTGTCGCGATGGAAGAGGAGGAGCTGGCCCTGGTTCCGTACGCCGTCCTCTACCGCTTCTTCTTCATTGCGCTGATCGATGTCGCCAAGCTTTTCGCGACGGTCGAGGAGTTCCTGAACGTTCACATGACGTGGGGAAAGCTCGAGCGCGCGGGGCGCATCTAGCCCTCGCTTCCTTCGGAGCATCGACGATGTCAATCAACGCACTCCTCTCGACCGTGATTCTCGTTTCGTTCATCGTGACGCTCGTTCTCGCGGTGGGCAGTTACATGGCGTACAAGGTTCGTGAGCGTGGCCGGACGCCAGGTGGCCGGTCCGCCGCTGCCGGCGAGCCCGTGTTCTTCGAGCGCGTCTATCCTGCGGCACCGAGCGCACGCGCGGCGGAGCCGTCCGCTGACCGGAACGACGGGTGAGACACGAGGCGCGGCCGGGGCCGGCGTCCAGGCAGAAGGAACGGCGATATACCGCGCTGGGGACAATCGTCTTCATCGCGGTGGTGCTCGCCATTTCGCTCGCGCTCGTGCGCGATGACGCTGTGGTACCAGCGTCACCGGCAGTGCCATCGATCGCCGGGAGTGAGGCTGCGCTGGAGTTGACTCCGGTGACGCGCAACGCTCGGCTCGACGGCGCCGCTGCATCGGTCACCTCTGCATCGCGCAGCGCCCGCCTGGATAATGGCGCCGTCACGATCGGGATCGTCCGTGATCGGGCCAGTGCTGCGTACTACGAAACGGCCTCCGAGCACGAACGCCTGTTGCAGTCCTGGGCCGCCGCCGTCGAGGGGGCCGGCGTGCGCATCCGCTGGCTCGCGCCCGCCGATCTTGCGACCGACCGCTCCGTCGCCATCGTCGTCGCCGCGTCGCCATGCCTGTCGGCTGCGACGCGCACCGCGATGCTGACGGCCCCGCGCCGGGGACAGGGCGTCATCGTCACGGGGCTGACGGGGACGCGGGATGCGGGATGCCGGGACCTTGGTTTTGGCTTCCTCGCCCAGCTCACGGGCTCGGCCCGAGTCGACACCGTGCCGTCCACCGCGGAGGCCTACGTCACCATGACCTCCGGTTCCCCGCTGGCGCTCGACATCCCTCCCGGGGCTCGGATCGAGCTCCACCCGGCTCCGCACGTGGCGATGCGGCGCGAAGGTCGGACGGCCTATTTCTCGGACCGTGATCTCAACCCCGCGGGCGTGCCCGGCAGCCAGCTCGTCGACGCGGCGGTGGTCCACAGCCTCGACGGGGGACGGCGGGTCGTGTACTTCGGGTTCGAGCTGGGCACGGTCGTGGACCGGCCCTGGGAGCGCGCGATGGCGGCACTGCTTGTTCGCAACGCCGTCGCTCTCGCGGCGGGAATTCCACTGGCGAGCCCCGAGTCATGGCCCCGAGGCCACGCCGCGGCGGCGGTCATCGCCCAGGACGTCGAGGATGAGTTCGAGAATGCGAAGCATGCGCTCGACTCGCTTCAGGCCGTCGGCGCTCCCGGTACCTTCTTTCTCGTGTCCGATCTCGCCGCGCGCCACGCGGATCTGGTCCAGCGCATGGCCAGCGCCGGAGAGATCGGAACCCACACCGAAAACCACGCCACGCTCGGCGGCACGGTCGAAGTTCAGCGCAGGCGGCTGGATCGTACCCAGCAGCAACTGGTGGAGCTCACCGGCGGCCGGGTTGCTGGTCTTCGTCCGCCAGAGGAGCAGTTCGACGCCCGAACGCTGCTGGCGTGGCAGCAGGCGGGTGGGGAGTACGTGTTCGGTGCAAACAACGGGAGGTCCGCAAGCCCGGAGCTGGTGGAAGTGGCTGGTGCACCGCTCGTGCTGATCGGTCGCATCGTCGACGACGACTTCATCACGGTGCGACGGGCACGCATCACCGATCCCGCGCGTCTCGCGGCCGATCAACTCGAAGCCTTCCGGAAGGTGCGCGCGCTTGGCGGCCTCTTCGTGATGAGCTACCACTCCAACATGCTCGCCCGCCCTGCAACCGTTCCGGCGATCGGTATCGTCGCCCGGGCGCTCCGTGCCGACAGCACGGTCTGGCTGACGACTGCGCGTGCTGCTGCTGACTGGTGGCTCGGACGCCACTACCTTGCCACGTCAGCAACGCCAACCGGGGAGGGAGCCGTCCGCGTCGCGGTGGAAAACCAGGGCGCGAGCGAGACTCCGCCCTTCGTGCTCCTGGTATCGCTGCCGATGGGCGGGAGGATCAAGGCGGACAGCGGGTCGTCGATTGTCGCGAGCCCGGATGGATTGATGCGCGTTCCAATTCCAGCCCTCGGGCCGGGAACGACGTACGCCGCGACCGTCACCGTCGAACGGAGTGGCAATGCGCGCTGACGCCGCTCTTCGCACCGTGCTGCGGGGCGCCCTCGGCGCAGGGGCGCTCGCCATGGCGGCGTGCCTCACGCCGGTGGACCCCGCGAGGACTGCCATCTCGGAAGTGCGCGTCTCGTTCGACGCAGGCGGAAGCGTCGACACCATCGGGCTCCGCGAGGTGACGCGCATCCGCGCTGCCGCCATCGGGCGAACCGGCTTCGATGTCGGACGAGCCGACTTCAAATACACCACATCCGATGCCAGCGTCGCGGTAGTGGACGCAACCGGAGTCGTACGTGCCGTCGGCCCTGGAAGGGTGGCCATTCGGGCAGCGCTGCCGGAAGGTCCGGCCGGCGAGGGCACGCTCGTCGTGGTACCGTCGAGCGTTCGATACACGATCCCCGTGGGCACTGCGCCGGGGGCGCTCGCCTTCAGCCCGGACTACACACGGCTGTACGTGGGAATCGCGTCGGACTCGCTCGCGATCGTCGATGCGCTCGGCTTCTTTCGCCTCCAGGCGATCGCACTCGGCCTGTCGGCGCGATCCATCGCGGCGACCTCCCAGACGGTGTTCGTCACGCACGCCGACGCGGACTCCGTCACGGTCATCGATGCCGCGACGAACGCTGTCCGGCGGCGGATCTCGGTTGGCGATGGGCCCATGGGGATTGCGGCCACCGCGACCCGAGCCTTCGTCGCTGTGCGCAACGAGCGGCGAATCGCCGTGATCGCGGGTGAAGCTGCGGTCGGCTTCATCGCCGTTGGTGGTGCGCCCGTCGAGGTGGCCGTTGCCCGCGACGGGAGACGAATGTTCGCGACGGTAGAGACGCCGACGGGCTGGCGGCTCGCAGTGGCCGCCGGAGCACCGGGCGACACCCTGATGAGCGTGGTGCTTTCGTCCCGGCCCACGAGCATTGCCACGGATGCCAGCGGCGCGCGCGTTTACGTTCTCCTGCCGGACGAGGCACGCGCGGTCGTCATCGCGGAAGGAGCCGACGGCCGCTACCAGATTGCCGGGTCGGTCGCCGTGAGTCCCAACGCCGGCGGCATTTCCGCCCGTCTGGTCGGTGATCCGCTTGGCGTCGTATCGGGCGCACCGACGACGCTGTTCGATGGATTGACGCGAGCCGTGTCGGAGCGGATCGATGGCGTTGGCTCAGGCGCCGTCGCCGTTCGCCCGGACGGATTGTTCGCCTTCGTCGCTGACCGCGCGAGCGGCGTTCTCCGGGTGGTGGGCCTGTGACGGTCGCCGCGCGCGTGTTGGGGGCGGCGATGCTGCTCGTGGGCGCGACCGCGTGCCGCGACACCAACATCACCGAGGTTGCAGGTGCCGACCAGTCGGGCACCATCGTCTTCGCGTCGAACCGGACCGACAACAACTACGAGATCTACCGGATCGACGCGAATGGACTTGGGCTTCGCAGGCTCACGACGAGCCGGGAGCACAGCGACCGTGCACCCGTGCTCTCTCCGGATGGCCAGCGAATCGCCTGGGAGCGTGAGGTCACCACCGCAGGCGGTGATCTCACGGCAGTCGAGATCTGGACGATGAAGGCCGACGGGAGCGACGCACGCGCGGTGGTGCAGAACGCTTCGTTCAATCGGTCGCCGAGCTGGGGTCCGAACGGCGAGATCGTGTTCGCCTCACGGGCGAGTGGCAGCGATCAGGTCTATCGTCTCGCCGCTGGCGCGACGGTGCCCGTGCGGTTGACGACGAGCGCGGCCGCCGATCAGTATCCGCGCGTCTCCCCGGACGGCCAGCGCATCGTCTTCCAGTCGAACCGCGATCTCGACTTCGATATCTACGTGATGCGGGCTGACGGCAGCGACGTCGTGAACCTCACGCAGTACGCCGGCGATGACCGCTTTCCGTCGTGGACACCGGACGGATCGCGTGTCCTGTGGACCCGGTTCGACGAGGGCAGCCTGACGTTTGACATTCTTGCCATGTCGTCCACCGGTGGCCCGCCTGCACCCATCGTGGCAACCTCGTTCAATGAGCTCGCGCCTTCGGTCAGTCCCGACGGCGGCTCGGTCGTGTACCAAACCGACCGTGCACCGCCGTTCGGGTTGTACATCGCTCCCATGAACGGGGGAGAGGGGAGGCCGCTGAGAGCGGCCGGCACCGGAACCGGCTCCGATCTCGCGCCGTGGTGGGGCCCGAGACGCTGAGCGCAGCCGTGGTGCAGTGGCGCGTCCGGTCAGTGGGGCGCTACGGAAGGACCTCCACCCGCTCTTCGAGCTCTTCCGACGCCGTCCGGCGCGATTCGTCGATGAGCCCGACGCGAGCATCGAGCACGAGCTCGGCGAGCTCGCGGACGCTCATCAGCCGCGGCGAGTAGACGTAGGTCGCGCCCTCGCGGTAGAGCTCCCGCGCCTGTTCGAGCACTTCCGATGTGACGATGATCGTCGCGTCGGGTGCGATGGATCGCAATTTCCGCAACAGGCGGGAGTTGGTCGTTCCCTTGAGGAGGCTGTCCGGAATCGTGCACAGCAGCACCCGCGCATGATGCACGTTCGCATGATGCAGCGTGTCGAGATGACTGATGTCGCCGTACACCGCGTGAATGCCGCGGCGGTCGAGCTCCTCCTTCACCTGCGGATTGAAATCCACCACTCCGATCTCATCGGCAAGCCGCGGGTTCCATGCGAGCAGCTCGTGCAGGAGTGAGCTCGCGAACCGGTAGAAGCCGATGAACACGATCGGCTTCGCGAGCGCGGGGGGCATCTCGAGTGGCGTGTCGTCGAGGTCGTGCATCCCCATGCGCTTGAGCCACGGGTTCACCCGATCGAAGACCTGGCTGCTGAGGAGAATGCCGTAGGTGGACCCGACCGACGTGATGACGAGCATGAACACGACTACGGCCAGGACGCGGCCGTCGATGTGGCCCATCCCCACCCCGAGCGTGCAGATCACGAGCGAGAACTCGCTGATCTGCGCGAGGTTGATCGCCGGGAGGATGCTCGTGCGATTGCCGCGCCTCAGGAGCTGGAGAATCGGGACGATCGAGATGAACCGCGACGCGACGAGGAACGCGGAACCGGCGAGCGCGACGGCCACGAGCTCGAGTGTCGGTCGCGGAATCTTTGTCCCGAGCGTCACGAAGAACAGGACGATGAAGAAGTCGCGAAGGCTGATGACCTTCGCCACGACATCGAGGTTGTAGGGGAAGGTCGAGAGCGAGATACCCGCGATCAGGGCGCCCATCTCCCGCGACAGGCCGAGCTCCGATGCGACAAGGACGATGAAGAAGCACCACGCGAGCGCCCCGATGACCAGCAGCTCCGGTACCTTGGCAATCGACCGGAAGAGCACCGGCAGCACATATCGGCTCGCGAGGAGCGAGAAGGCGACGACCGCAATGCCCTTCGCGAGCGACACCATGAGGATCGCCGGGGCGGGGTCGTGCAGGTTCTTCTGCAGCGCGAGGAACAGGATCGCCCAGATATCCTGGAACACGAGGATCCCGAGGGTGATCCGCCCCGCCGCCGTGTCGAGCTCCGACTTGTCGTACAGGAGCTTCACGACGATCATCGTGCTCGACAACGCCGCCGCCACCGCGAGGTAGAGCGGCGCATAGTCGCCGTTGCCGAACGGGAAGCCGAGCAGCGGGAAAACGGCGAGGCCCAGCGCGACGCAAATGGCGAACTGGCCGATGCCCGCGGCGACGACGGCGGACCCCGCCTCGCGCAGCTTCTTCAGGTCGATCTCGAGCCCGATCATGAACAACAGCAGGATGAGACCGAGCTCCGAGATCGGCTCGATGTCGTGCGTCGAGATCCAGCCCAGCCCTTCCGTCGGCCCGATGAGGATCCCGGCGCAGATGTACCCGAGGATCAGCGGCTGACGGGTCCACTTCGCGACGATCGCGAAGACCGTGGCAGTGACGATGGCGATCGCGATCTGGAACAGGATGTCGCTGTGCATGCGTGCGCCGAAAAAGTGGCGGGCCGCGGCCCGAACGACTGCGCACGAAGCGCTGTGAAAGGGACGCGCAGTCGGCGAGGCGTGTCACGCTTTTTTGACCGTTTTCACCGGACTGTCGCGAAACGGTACGCCTCGGTGCCCACGGCGCGCGATCCCGATCGAGGAAAGCGCTCGATCACCCGGTGTGCGGCGCGGTGCGACTGCTTAGTTGCGCGGGGCGCCCTGCGCGATCCAGTTCACGATGGTTGTGATCTGGTTCTCGGTGAGCGGCATCGACGAGAGCGGCATGCGTTGTCGGCCGAAGCGTGCAGCCGGATCATCGTCGATCATGTGCACCAGCCAGGAGTTCGCGGGGTCGGATGGCACGACGCGGGCGAGCTGCGGGCGCAGGCGCGCTGGGACCCCCACCAGCGCGTCGTACGAACGACCCGCGGTGAGCACCAGGCCCGCTTGCGCGGTGGCAAGCGAGTGACAGCCGCCAATCGAGCATCGACGGTCGAAGATCGGCTGAATGTCGGCGCTGAAGGAGGGCGTCGCGACTGCGATGTCGGGGAGGCCGAACGCCGGATCTGTCGTGCTGTCGAACTCCGCGCAGCTCATCACCGCGCCAGCCAGGACGCCGCCGAGCGCGGCGATCAGGGTCCTTGCCGCCAAAGGCCGCGCAGCGATCGCGGCGCGGAGAGAGCTAGCGGTCACGGGACACCCCACGCCCCCGGCGCACGAGCAGATCGGTGCGGACGCGCACCGTCACGAGGCTTCCCGGCGCATAGTACACCTCGGCCGCCGCCTCGACGCGTCCACGCCGCGCGAGGCCTGCGGCGAGGAACGGCCGCGTCGCGCGCATCTCCAGCACCGGATGGTCGGTGTCGCGGGATCCGTCGGCGCGGCGCACGCCGATGTCGAACCGGGTGTCATCGCGTCGGACACCGACCGTCGCGAACGGCACCAGGCGGCCGCCACCCCACCGGCTGACGATCAACTCGGCCGACAACTGCCGCGGCTCGAAATGATCGTCGCTCTCGCGCCCGTGACAGATCCTGCCGAAGTACACCTGCTCGGAGGGCGTCCCGCGTTGGAGTGCATCGTTGCAGGTGATGGCACCGCGGGCACGCCCGGCGGCGACGGTGACGCGCGGAGTGAACGCAAGCGATCCGCGTGTGGCAACCGGGCGCGACACCGCAAGCGAGTACAGGTTGGCGCGGGCCGCGAACACGCGGATCGGTGGAAGCCAGCTGGCTTCGATGCGAACGCCGTGTGGTGCACTGATCGCAACGCGCGGGCGCGGGAGGACGGGCGAGAGGTTCGAGGATTCCGGCTTGTCGAAACCCGCGGTGCGCTGCTCGCGGGTCAGCCGTGGAATGTGCGACAGCTCGATCCCGGCACGCACCGCCCACGGGTGTTCAGATGGAGCGGGCCCTATGGCACTGACGGCGAGGGCGGCCGCATAGAACGCCATCACCCGCCCTTCGGGGTCGTCAAAGTCGTGGCGCTGGCGCTCGCGGGTCTGGGCCGCGGACATCCCCGCCGTACCTGCGACCAGCAGCAGGCCTCCGACCAGCGCACGCACGACGACCCCGGAATTCGGCGGTGGCCGTCGCTACGAGCCGATGACGTTGATGGTGCCGATCTCGTCGTGGAGGTCGCAGGAAAACTGGAAGGAGCCGGCCGTCTCGAATGTCCTGCTGATGTTGGTGCCTGGCTGCGACTCAGGAATGTTGTTCGGCGCGCCGGTCTTCGGCGTGAACGTCACGGTGTGGGTGCCCTGGAACTGCCACGTCACGGTGCCACCGCGACGAATCGCCGTGACATCGTCGACGAACCGGTTGTTCGCGGTGATGAGAACAACGGCAGTCTCCGGGGGCAGCACCGGCTCGGCGATTTCCTTGTTGCAGGCAAGCGTGGCAAGAAACAGGAACGCGAACGGGAGCAAGCGTCGCATCGATCCTCCAGGATCGTCGGGGGCTTTTCGAGGGGAAGGTCGATTTCGACCTCAGCTATTATACGGTGCGCGACGTCGCGCTGTTGCGAGATGGGGCCCGCGCGCGTGGCCGCACATCACGATTTCGCCTGCAAAGAACTGTTGCTTTCAGGGCACTTGGTCGTACTACCACTGAGGCGACCTGACTGCGGACCGTCGCCCCCAAATCCCTGTCGAGGAAACTCGCGCATGCTACCCCAGAGCCCGTCGAGCGCTCAGCTATCGTCACAACTCGTGACTCAGGCCCAGCTCAAGCGGGAGCGTTTGCGCTTCACGAACTTTCGCTTCGACCGCACGCCGTCAGGGCGCTGCACGGTCGAGGTCGAGCTGGATTGGGTGGATGGCATTCGTGTCGTGGGGAAGGCGGAGGGACAATCGAGCCCGCTCGGCGACCTGCGAATCGCCGCCGAAGCCGCCCTTCACGCGCTCGAGCGCTTCACCGATCACGCCGTGCAGTTCGAACTGATCGGCATCAAGGCGCTGCGAGCTTTCGACGCGAATATCGTCATCGTCTCGGTCGGTGTGAAGCGTGGCGATGGCCCCCGTCGCCTGCTCGGCTGTTACCTCGCCGAGGAAGACGCGGTACGGGGTTCGGTGGTCGCTGTCCTCAACGCGACCAATCGTGTTCTCGGCAACTTCATAGCGACGCGGTAATGCGGACCCCGACGCCCCGCACGGTGTAGGGCACCGGAAGCGTCGAGCAGTTCCTGCCGACGGCGAACAGCCGCCGGCATTTCCGTTCCTGGCACCGCCACTCTCGGTGGGTGCACATCGACAGACAGAGAAGGAGTCGAAGTTGAGGGTCACGCGAATCGTTGTTCGGACGGCATCCCTGTTCGCCCTGGGTGCCTGCGCCCGTGCTGGCGCCCCGGTGCGAACCCCGGAGCCGCTCTCTCGGCCGGTGAACCTGCCCGTGTCAGTCGAGGCGCTGCCCTCCACTCCGCCCCCGGCCCCCGACACGATCGCGGTCAGCTCCGCCGAAGTGACGAAGCAGGCGGTCGCGGTGTTCGGAGATTCCGTCGGCGTGCCTCCAGACAGTGCGGTCGTCACGGAGGAAGACCCCGTCTGGGACATCGACGTGCGTTCGTACGAGACGCATGCGCGTGTGGAGCATTACGTGAACATGTTCAGCGGCGGCGCGAAGTCGCGGATCGTGGAGCGGCTCGAGCGCGGCTCACGCTACGAGCCGATGATCCGGGCGAAGCTGAAAGCCGGCGGGCTGCCCGAGGACATGTACTATCTGGCGCTCATTGAGAGCGGCTTTTCCCCTGATGCGTATTCCCGTGCGGCCGCCGTCGGGATCTGGCAGTTCATGACCGCGACCGCGCGCGGTACCGGCCTGCGAGTGGATTGGTGGGTCGACGAGCGCCGCCACCCAACCCGCTCGACCACGGCCGCGGTACGCCACCTGGGCTGGCTCAAGGATCAGTTCGGATCGCTCTACCTCGCAGCGGCCGCGTACAACGGAGGATCCGGTCGGGTCTCGCGCGGCCTGACGCGCTACGCGGACGAGCTGGAAGGGACTTCGGGCGAGGATGTGTTCTTTGCCCTCGCCGAACAGAACTACCTGCGTCCCGAGACCAGGGACTACGTCCCGCAGCTCATCGCCGCGGCGCTCGTGGCAAAAAGCCCGTCGCGTTACGGCCTGACGATCAAGCCGCGCCCGCCGTTCGAGTACGATTCAGTACATGTCGGCCCATCGGTTCCCCTGGCAGCGGTGGCGAGGGCCGCCGGCGTCACGCTGTCGGAGCTGACCGAGCTGAATACCCACATTCTTCGCGGCGTCACGCCCCCGAAGGACTCCGTGTTCGTGAACGTCCCCGTCGGCCGCGCTGCCGACTTCACTGCCGCCCTGGATTCGGTCCCGGTCGCGCAGCGGACCGCCTACCGCCGCGTTCCGTCCAAGGCCGGAGAGACCTTCGCCGGCGTCGCCCGGCGCGTCGGCGTCACGTCGAAGCAGCTTGGCTGGTTCAACCCGGGTGATGCGAAGAAAAAGGGCCGCCTCCGCACCGGCACCGCTATCCTCGTCCCGAGCGATGACGTCCTGCGTGCCGCCCGCGACGTGCCCGACCCCGCGGTCGAGATCTATGGGTCCAGCACGGTGCGCCATATCGTGAAGAAGGGCGAGACTCTCAGCGGCATCGCAAAGCGATACAAGACCAGCGTCGCGACCCTCAAACGCCTGAACCGGCTGCGCAAGGATTCGATCTTCCCCGGCCAGTCGCTCAGGGTTCGGTAAGGCGCTCTTTCATTGGAAGGGAAGGGGTAGAACGGAAGAAGGCGGAGCCGCCGTGCGCTCCGCCTTCTTCGCGTTCATCCGCCCCCCGGCGAATTCTACTGCCCCTGCACCAGTCCCTTCCCCTCGTAACCCTTCAGGATCACCCGGTCGTACCCGTTGGCGGGGTCCAGGCCGGCGGTCAGCGAACGCTCGACCGCCACAGGGCCACGGTTGTACACGAGCAGGGCGAGCTTGAGGTCGCCCTTGTAGCTCTTCACGAGTCCGCGAAGATACCGGAAGCCGATCCGCAGGTTGGTCTCGCGGTCGTAGAGCTTCTCCCGGGTGACGTCCTTGTCGAAATATCGCGCGGTTGGCAGCATCAGCTGGGTGAGGCCAACGGCCCCAACCGGGCTGACCGCCTTCTCATTGAACTCGCTCTCGACGTTGACGAGGCGGAAGGCCAGCTCCGGATCGATACCCTCGGCCAGCGCGATCTCGTAGATCGACCCGGCCAGATCGGCCCCGATCCCGTAGCGGCTCGAATACGCGAAAATCTTGTGCATGCGGTCGAGCTGGACCTTGGCCAGGTCGAGCTCCCCCTGGGCATTCAACAGGTCCGACTTCAGCTCGCCCGACACATCGCCAAGCGAAAACGAAAAGCCGTTCGAGCTCGCCATGGCTTCCCGGGGCTCCGGGCTCTCCGCGAGCAGGGTCGCCGCGCCGAAAGTGCCTACCAGGAGCAGTGCATGCTTGAGGCGCCGAAGTCTGCGCTCGCTATCCCCACGGTGTACATACGTACCACGAAGATTTCGCATAAGTAGATTCAGCGTAATGAGTTACACGATCGAGAGCAGGGCCTTCACTCCGTCGCGACTCCTACAAGGGCAACGCCCATGCCATCAACCGCGTGTCCAGGTCCCGCTTTTTCCGCCCGACTTCTGCTCGAGCTGAATCTCCGAAATTACCATCCCCCTATCGTGCGCTTTTGCCATGTCATAAACAGTGACGAGAGTCACCATGACCCCGACCATTGCTTCCATCTCGACTCCGGTCTTTCCGACTGCGCTCGCCTCGGCCTCCACGCGGAGCCCGGGAAGGGTCGTATCCGGCTCGATCCTGACCTGAATGTCATCGATCTGGATCGGGTGGCACAGCGGGACGAGGTCCGACGTCCTCTTGGCGGCCATGACGCCCGCGATCCGTGCGACCGTCACTACGTCTCCCTTCTCCAATTGATTCCTCTCAATGAGGTCCAAAGTTCCGGCGCTCATGCGAATGAACCCCGAAGCCCGGGCGCGGCGGGCCGTCTCGGACTTCGGCCCGACGTCCACCATTCGCGCGTTTCCGGATCCG
>JANPKQ010000086.1:0-9485 GCA_031426115.1 Gemmatimonadaceae bacterium
CGCAGCGAGTACGCGCCGCGGAGCCGCGTCGATGAGATGAAGAATCGCCCCGCCGCGTTGACCTGCCCGAGGATGCGCTCGTTCAGTCTGTCGAGCGCGTCGCCATCGTCGATGCCGGCGGGATGTGCACGGAAGCAGCAGATCCCGAATTGAGCCGGGGAAAGCACCTCGAGCACCGGTGAATCAACTGCCAGCGACTCGGCCAGCGCCGCGAGCTCGATTCCCTGCCCGATCGCCGCGGCGATCGCATCCGTGCCGAAGTAGCTCACCGACAGCCATACCTTCAGCGCGCGCGAGTAACGCGTGAGCTGTTCACCGTAGTCGGCGAAGTTGATCTCGTCGCCCGACGATTCGGCGTCCTTCAGGTATTCCGGATAGATCCGGAAGACGTCGGCAAGGCGTCTCGGCTCGCGCGCGAGCAGGCAGCCGCACTCGAAGGGCACGAACAACCATTTGTGCGGATCGAGCGTGACGCTGTCGGCGCGTCCGAGACCGTCAAGCGCGGCGCGACCGGTCGCGGTCAGGGCGCCGAACCCGCCGTACGCCGCATCGATGTGAAGCCACAGCGATTCGGCGGCGCACAGATCCGCGAGCGCATGCAGCGGATCCACCGCACCGGTGTTCGTCGTCCCTCCACTCGCGACGACGAGAAAGGGGATGAATCCCGCCTCCGCATCCGCCCGAATCATCGCCGCGAGCGCCGCGGCGTCGATGCGAAGGGCGTCGTCCGTCGGAACCGCGCGGATCTGCTCGCGGGGAATCCCGGCGATCCAGCCCGCGCGGCGCACCGACGAATGCGCCTGGTCCGACGCGTACATCGTCAGGCGACCGAGGCGCGCACCATCGTCACCGATGGCGGCATGCCGCGCAGCAACGACCGCCGTGAGGTTCGCGCCCGAGCCGCCTGAGGTCAGGAGCCCGCCCGCACCCTCGGGCATGCCGATCCATTCGCGGAACCACTCCAGCACGGCGACCTCGAGGCCGTTCGGTCCCGAGGCCACCGGCCAGACGCCGGCGAAGAAGTTGAAGCCCGTCGCCAGCCAGTCGCCGAGCACAGCGGGGAAGGTCGGGCAGCTCGGCACATACGCGAGGAAGCCCGGATGCGGCTCGCGCGCATGCTGGTCGAAGACACGCTCCCGCAGCGTGTCCATCAACAGCTCGAAATCGGTTCCGTCGCGCGGCGCCGGAAGCCGCAGCATGGCGTCTGTCTCGCGCCGCCCGAGCCCGGTGATGACGGGCTGGCTGCGCAGGGTCGCGAGATGATCCGCCACGATGTCCGTGACGCGATGGCCAAGTCGCCGCATCGTCTCCCGATCGAGGTCCAGCGATGTCGAGGTCATGCGTGTCGTTGAAGGGCGAGCCCGTTTGCCTGCTCCGCGACACCGGGCTATTGTCGTGGGTACAGCATCGGGGGGCTGCACCCGACAGTCAACCCGGTTTGCTTGTCGCACCTCGAGGAGGCACGCATGGCCCGCTCATCTTCGCTCGCGCCGGTGCTGCTGGCGCTCGCAGCTGCCCTTCCCATGACCCTGCCTGCGCAGAACCGACCGAACGTCGCGGGCACCGAGGCAGCCGTCGTCTCGGACCATCCCCTCGCCACCGCCGCCGGCGCCGACGTGCTGCGCCGCGGCGGCAACGCCGTTGACGCCGCGATCACGATGGCGGCGGTGCTGACGGTCGTGCGGCCGCACATGAACGGGGTCGGCGGCGATGCCTTCATGCTGATGCACGAGGCCTCGACCGGAAAGACGCACGCACTCAATGGGAGCGGGCGCGCCGGGAGCAAGGCGACCCCCGCGCTGTTCACCGGGCGCAAGATGTCGGAGATCCCATCGACCGGCATCCTCTCCGTCTCCGTGCCCGGCGCCGTGGCTGCATGGAGCGATGCGCTCGCGAAGTTCGGGACGATCACCCTCGCGCAGGCGATCGCGCCCGCAATCCGCTATGCCGAAGACGGCTTTCCGGTTTCAGAGCGACTCGCCGCTGACTTCGCCGAGGAGTCGAGAAAGGTCGCGCGCGATCCCGAGCTCGCGCGGATCTACATGCCGGGAGGCACCGCTCCCGCCGTCGGCACGCTGCTGAAGCAGCCCGAGCTCGCCGCGACGCTCCGAGCGATCGCGACGGGAGGTCCCAACGCGATCTATCGCGGCGCGATTGCAAAGCAGATCGTGGCGTTCATGGAGCGCGAGGGCGGGCTGCTCACGGCCGATGACCTCGCGGGACACCGCTCGACGTGGACCGACCCGATCTCCACGACGTATCGCGGCTTTCGCGTTCTCGCGTTTCCCCCCAACACCCAGGGCGTGACGCTGCTTCAGTCACTCGCCGCGGGTGATCAGCTCGATCTTGGTTCCCTTGGCCATAACACCGAGGCGTATCTCCATACACTCGTCGGCATCAGCACCCTCGCCTACGAGGATCGCGACCGCTTCATCGCTGACCCCGAGTTCGCCAGGGTCCCGATGGACCGACTGCTCTCCCGCGAGCACGCGAAGATCATCGCCGACAGCGTACGACGGAGCCCGCGCGCCCTCGCGCCTGCGCCTGAGCGCCCCGCGCCGAATGGCACCGGCGACACGGTCTACCTCTGTGTCGTGGACAAGGACGGCAATGCGGTCTCCTACATCCAGAGCCTCTTCGCGGCGTTCGGCAGCGGACGCGTGGTTCCAGGCACGGGCATCACGCTGCACAATCGCGGGTCGCTCTACTCGCTCGACGCCGCGCATCCGAACGTCGTCGCGCCTCGCAAGCGGCCATTCCATACGCTGAGTCCGGCAATTGTACTCAACGCCGACAACTCGCTGTTCATGGCGCTCGGGTCCCCGGGCGGCGACGGCCAGCCACAAACGCTGGTGCAGATGCTGAACAACGTCATGATGTTCGGAATGACGCCGCAGCGCGCAGTCGAGGCGCCCCGGTTTCGCGCGTACCAGAACGCGCGGGTGTCCATCGAGCCGGGACTTCCGGACTCGGTGCTGACCGCGCTGCGTAGTCGCGGCTACACGGTGAACGTTCGTCCGTCGGGTGCCGAATTCGGCGGTTCACAGATGATCCTCGTCCACCCCGTCTCGAAGGCGCGGATCACCGGTGCCGATGCGCGCCGCGAGGCGTACGCCGTGGCGTGGTGATCGGACGGACGCGTCTTCTCCCATTCGCGCTGGCGCTCACCGCGTGCAGGCCCGGTAGCGGGCCTGTCATCGCCGACCCGCCGTCCATCGTTCCGTGTCGCGACGGCTCCCCGGGAACGGGGCACAGCGACACCACCGTCATTGCGGTCGCTGGCGACGTACGGCGCGGCTTCGCGATCGATCCACAGTCCGCCGCCGAGCGGTTCGTCGTTGCGCACGTGTACGAGACCCTCGTTCGTGTGGACTGCGAGGGTCAGATCATACCCGGGCTCGCCGAGCGATGGACCAGCGACAGCGCGTCCCGGGTCTGGACGCTCACCATTCGGGCCGACGCGACTTTCTCCGACGGTACGCCAGTCACCCCGGACGATGTGTTGACGTCCTGGCGCGAGCGCCGGTCAATCCCGGGCGCGGCGCTGGATCCCGCGGCGCTGGCGGTGGATTACGTCTCCGTCGATGGCGCTCGCCGGATCTCCGTGCACCTGCGCCGGCCGTCCCCCGATGGCCCACGCGCCCTCGCGGACCCGGCCTTCGCCGTGCACAAGGGATCCATGGCCGCGCCGAACGCCATGCTCGGCAGCGGGCCGTACTTCCCGCCGGGCGACCAAGATGTCGCTTCGACGATCGCGATGAAGGCGTCGGCCGTCCTGGTTCCCCGCACGGCCGGTACCACTCCCGTCCTCGTCGTTCGAGACATTCCCTCCGGGGATGCGCGAGATGTCGTCGACGGCGGGGCGGATGTGATCGTGACCGCCGACCGCCGCGTCACGGAGTATGTCAGGCTGCGGCCCGGGTTTCGAATCGTCGTTCTTCCAGCCGACCGTGCGTATGTGCTCGTCTCGACACTTCGGCGCATCGACCCCGTCGCACGCGACTCCGGGTTTGACGCGGGATGGGCAGCCATTCGTTCGTCATTGGAACGGGATATTGTCCGCATGCGGGTGCCCCAACCCCGCGATGGGTGGCGGGGAACCCGCGACATAGCCGAGTCCTGCGCCGATGACCGCACGGTGCCCGAGCCACGACGCGCGCTCACGAGCGCGGCCGCCCGCTCGCGCCGGCTCGTCTATCCGTCCAGCGATCGTCTGGCAGGGGAGATTGCTCAACGCCTCGTTGCGCTCGCCTCCGATGAAGGAGGCCCGGGCGGGCGCGCGGGGTTGTCGGCGCTGCTTCCCGATTGGTTCGAGCGTACCGACGTTCCGCTCACCGCCGCAGCATTGACCGACGCCGCCTTCGAGCGCGCGTTGATGCAGGGCAACGAGCTCGCCTATGTCGCCGTTGTGCCTCGCCGCTCCCTCGACCCGTGCAGGAGCTGGAGGCGCTTCGTCGCCGCCGCGCCGTGGGCTCGGCCCGGGCTCCCGATCTTCCTCGCCGATGCGAGCGCCGCGCTCCTGATGAGCGCGCGTGCTCCGGCGGTGATGATCGACTTTGCGAACACGATTCACGTGCTCCAGTCCTCCCCTCCCGGCGGTGTGCGACGGTGAGCTTTCGCGCGCGGCTGCTGATCGCCCTGCTTGTCGTCGTGCTCCTGCCGATGATCGTGCTCGCGCTCGGCGTTCGCCGCGAGATGCGGACGAGGGTCATCGCGCAGAGCGACCGGCGCGTGCAGGCACTCGCCCGCGTCATTGCGGAAGACTTCGACGAGACGCATGCCTCCATCGGGGCGGCAGTGGCGGCGATTGCGCGCACCCTCCCTGACGATGGCGCATTTCGCGCTGGAGTACTCGCAGCCGGCGCCGACCGCACGCATGTCATCGATTTCGCGGGGAAGGCGATGCGGGCCGCGGCGCTGACGACGCTCCAGATCCGGAACGACTCGGGCCGCATCCTGAGCTCGGGCCATTTTCCCGGCGAGTTCGACCGCATCGACCCGGCATTGCCGCGGCTGCTGAGCGCACTGTCCGGCCCGGCCATCGTCGAGACCCGCACCGCTGAAGGGTCGCTCCTCGGGGTCGCGCGGGTGGACTCCGTCCGGATCGCCGGCCGATCGTTCACCGTCGTCGGCGGTCGGGCGATCGACCAGCGTTTCCTCGACCGAATGGGACGCGACGAGGCAATGGGGGTGATTCTCAGGCTTCCCGACCGCACCATGCGAGCACGGTCCGCAATTCGGGTCGAAACGTCGGGCGACAGCCTCGATGGCGAGCGGATCGTCCAGGCGCTCGCGCTGCCCTACATCGATGCGACGTCGGTGGAGACGACCCAGGGCGATGCCGAGATCTCGATCACCAGCTCGCTCACCCCTGCCGACGACCTGCGTCGGAGTGTTGACCGGTGGACCCTCGCTGCTTTCCTGCTCGCGATGGGAGCCGCGGTCCTCGCGGCATTCTGGTTGGCGCGCCGTCTGAGCCGCCCGATGGAAGAGCTCGCCGCCGCCGCGGCGACCGTGGATCTCGACCGCCTCGACGTCCGGTTCGCGACCGGCCGCGACGATGAGATCGGCGTCCTCTCGCGGCGTCTTTCCTCCATGGTGGATCGACTGCGCGGAAGTGCGGCTCGCCTCAGGGAAGCCGAGCGGCGCGCCACGGTCGGCGACGTCGCGCGGCAGGTGAATCACGACATCAAGAACGGCCTCGCCCCCATCCGGAACGTCGTCCGGCATCTCTCCCAGGTCGCCCGCGAGCAGCCATCGGAGCTGGCGGGCATTTTCGCCGCGCGGCAGGGGACCATCGAGTCGAGCATCGAGTACCTCGAAACGCTGGCCCGGAACTACGCCCGTCTGTCGCCATCCCTTGCCACCCGACCCTGCGACGTCAGTGCGGTGATCGCCGAGATCGTCGCTGGTACGGGCGGCCGCGGGGCGGTCGTTCATGCCCGCCCCGAGCCAGGGCTGCCGCTGGTGCTGGCCGATGCGTTCGTCCTGCGCCGTATCCTCGAGAACCTCGTCGGGAATGCGATCGACAGCCTCGATGGGAAAGCCGGAGAGGTGACGATCGGCGCCGACGGCGCGACGGACCATCGCGTAGGCGCGACCGTGAGGATCACGGTGCGCGACACGGGCCGCGGCATGGACGAGCGCGAGCTCTCGCTCGCCTTCGACGACTTCTATACGACGAAGCCGAACGGGACCGGACTCGGTTTGTCGGTCGTTCGCCGGCTGGTCGCAGATCTGGGCGGCACGCTCAAGGTCGAGACCGAGCCGGGGCGCGGTACGACGATCCTCGTGGACCTCCCGGCCGCTCCTGGCGCGCGGCCAGCGGCGATCGGTGGCGCCCGGTGAGTGCGCCGACGACTCAATCCCTCGAACACAGCCACGCATGACCACCGTACTCGTCGTCGACGACCTTCCCGCGATGGCGGAGCAGTACGCCTACGACCTCCAGCGGGTCGGGGGGTACGAGTGCATCACCGCGAACGGTGGTGCCGCGGGCCTCGAGGTCCTGATGCGCGAACCGGTGGACTGCGTCATCCTCGACCTTGAAATGCCGGGGACCGACGGGTTCGAGGTCCTGCGCGCCATGCGCCAGCGCGGGCTCGACACGCCCGTGATCGTCTACACCGGGACGGGCAACTACGACCGCTGCATTCAGGCGGTCCGGCTCGGCGCCCACGGGTTCATCGACAAGTCCGAACCGATGGAGCGGGTCGTCCACGAGGTCGAGACGGCGCTCGAACGGCGACGCCTGACCGGGGAGATCGCCAGCCTTCGGAAGTACATGGCGGCCGACAGCCCGCTCCTCGGTGACAGCCCGGCGATGCGAAAGCTGAAGGACGAGATCGCGCGCGTCGCGCCAATCCCGAGTGCCGTGCTCATCGTGGGCGAGAGCGGGTCAGGGAAGGAGGTCGTCGCCCGCGACGTCCACCGGCTCGGCGGTGCCGCGAAGGAGACCTTCCTCGCGATCAATTGCGCGGCGTTGCCGGAGAACCTCGTCGAGAGCGAGCTCTTCGGGCACGAACGCGGCGCCTTCACCGGGGCGGCCACCCTGCGAAAGGGCGCGTTCGAGTCCGCCGGGAAAGGGACGCTGTTCCTCGACGAGATCGGCGAGCTGCCCCTGCCCGCGCAGGCCAAACTGCTCCGGGTGCTCGAGGAACGGCAGGTGACGAGGGTCGGTGCGAGCCGCCCGATCGCCGTCCAGGCGAGGGTCGTCGCGGCGACGAACCGGGACCTCGACGCCGAGGTCGCCGGGGGACGATTTCGGCGCGACCTGTACTTCAGGCTCAACGTCCATGTGCTGCGAGTGCCGCCGCTCCGCGAACGAATGTCGGATGTGCCGGGTCTGGTTGACCACCTTCTGGCGTCGATCTGCTCCCGATTTTCCATGCGGCGGAAAACCCTCGACCACCGCGCTCTTCATGCCCTAATGGCATATGACTGGAGCCAGAACAATGTTCGGGAGCTGAGAAACATCATCGAGCGAATGGTGATCGCGACCGGCGGTGAGCTCGTCGGACCCGAGCACGTTCCGGCGGAAATCCGCGAGCATGCGAGCGCTGCCGTTCCCGCATCCGCGTCAGCCTCACGGACGTTCCTCGAGCTCAAAGCCGAGGCCGAGCGGCAGATCATCACCGTCGCACTGCAACGGAACGACTGGCACATCACGCGAACCGCCAGCGAGCTCGGCCTCTCGGATCACTCGAGCCTGCTGAAGATCATGCGTCGTCACGGGATTTCCCGCGAACACAAGGCCGACAGTTAAGGCCCTCGTTTGGGCGCCATGATCCCGCCACTGCGTTTGTGGACAAGCGCGTCGGAGTCCACATCGTCGCTGGCGCCATCGTGCAAACGGGGCGGCCCGTCCCCGTTCGTCCCGGCTGTGTCCCGCCGGACACTCGACACCTGTCCAGGTCGTGTCCAACGCCTCACATCGGGGTGCCTCAAGGCTCACAGATAACTTTATATGGGGCCTATATCATCTTATTTAATGCGTAGTTGTGTACAGTAGCTGAAGTCGGTCGGTACGTGGGCACGCGCTTGCTTTTACGGCATGCGATCACGCAGGACCCACTCACCGAGGCGCCCCGTGCGCCACACCGAAGGAGGCTCTCCATGCTTCGCTCCACCACGCTCCCCCGTCCCTCACTCCTCCATATCCGTCTCGGAGGACTGGCCGCGCTCGCGACGGCCACGTTTGGCGCCGCTGTCGCCTGCGGCGGCACCGGAGACAGCGGTTCGCCCGCCGTCGCCATCATCCCGGCGTCGGAATACGTCGCGCCGACTCCCGACAGCGTTCCCCTTGTCATCGACGTCGGACCGGTCGTCGTCGGTGAGCTCATCACCTACGCGACGGCAGAGTCCGCATTCGCCGCCAAGCGATACTCGGAGGCCGCAGAGATGTTCGCGGTCGTCGCCGCCGAGAAGCCGGAGAACCCCTGGAACCACTACATGCTCGGCCTCTCCGCCTGGAAGGCTGGGGACCTCGATCGCGCGGAACGTGCCTTTACGGCAGCACTCGAACGCGATCCGCGGCACCTCAAGAGCGAGCTGAACCTCACCAGGGTGCTGCTCGAATTCGGGCGCCCCGTTGAAGCACTCACGCATGTCGAGACCGGTCTGGGCATCGACTCGACGTCGGGCGAGGCCTGGCGGCTCCTTGGTCGCGTCCAGGGTCAGATGGGCAACGTGGACCTGGCGCTGGCGGCCTACCGGAAGGCGATCGCCTTCGATGAAAATGACGTCTGGGCGATGAACAACATGGGCCTCACCCTCATTAATTCGGGTCGGTTCGAGGAGGCGCTTGGCCCCCTCGCCCGCGCCACCGAGCTGCGCCCCGGGGCACCCGTCTTCCAGAACAACCTCGGTATGGCGCTGGAGCGCCTCGGCCACTTCACGACGGCCGCGGCGTCGTATCGGGCGGCGCTTGCCGGCGACAGCACCTACACCCGGGCGATCGTCAGCCTGGCACGGGTGGAAAAACTCGAGGAATCCACCGAGCGCGTCGCGGTGGACCTCCCAATGCTCGCGAGGACCTTCGCCCTCGAGGTGGGGAGCGTCCGCCAGGGATCGGTAGTGATGGTCCCGCCCCCGCCCGGAACGCGGTGAGTGGTGGAAAACGGCCTTGGGGTGATCCATGCCGGGGACAAGACGGAGGCGGCCGGGCAGAACAACGCCCGGGCCAGCGTCGCGCTCACGATCCTGAGCACCGTCCTGGGGCTAGTTGTAGCCGTCCTCGCGTGCCTCTGGCTGTACCTCCAAAAGGCCCGATACGCCGTCCGCATCTGCACCGCGGCGCGGGAGTTCCAAGCGTATGTGACGGTCGATTCGCAGGAGGCCGATGACATCGCCGACGCTGTCGATAAGGCTATCTCGGCCCGTGGGTAGCCAGGCTCGGGAGGTACCGGCCGACGAGTCGAGGCTTAGCGCCGAACCAGGTAGCATGTCGTCAAGTGGCGATTCTTGACGCCCACGCGGGGTCGAAC
>JANPKQ010000087.1:0-18644 GCA_031426115.1 Gemmatimonadaceae bacterium
GAAGTTCGTGATGACGCCCGAGCCACTGAGCGCGCCCCGGGCAACGCGCATGATGTCGTCCTCGAGCTGCGCGGGCAGCCAGCGGAGGTAATCCCACACGTCGTCCACCCACCAGCCGGCGACCTCGCCGCCCTCCACACCGGGGGGCGCCAGGTCTTCCAGCGACACCGACCCGTCTGCGAAGTCGTCCATCCGCCGCGCCTCTCGCGTTCGGATCGCCGCCACGCGCCCTGCGCAGCGCCAGACCGACGGTCCGGATCCGGGTGTGCCATCCCACTCGAGAACGCCCGAGACGGGGACACACCGTGCATTGACGATGACGCTGCCGGCGGGAATGTCCGACGGCGGCTCGCCCGCTCCAGCGGAGTCGTGGAGCCCCGTCAGGTAGTCGTGCGTCAGCGCGATCGTCTCGACACTGTGAAACACCGTCGCCCACCGGTCGCGCACAAGCCGCGTTCCGGCGAGCATCGCCGACGCTGGGCGTGTCAGGGCGAAGGGCTCGAACCCGCGCGCGCGCGCATCGTCGTACAGCCAGATCGTGCCACTTGCAGCCGGGGAAGTCATCGCGCTGCTCCGCACGGGATGGCGATGCTCCGTCGCGGAATCATCGGGGGTCGCGCACCGCCGGAGGCAGCGCTTCGATCAATCGCTTCAGGTCGGCGGAATGATCGCGCGTCGTCACGAGGGTGAGTCCGTCGCGGGTCACGACGACGAGGTCTGATACCCCATAGAGCACCACCGTTCCCGCCTCGGCGTGGACGACGTTGCGCGACGCGTCGTGCGCGAACACTGCGCCGCTCGTCGCGTTGCCGTTGGCGTCCAGCGCCCGAACGCGTCCGAGCGCGGCCCATGTCCCGACGTCATCCCACTGGAAGTCGCCGGGCAGCACCATGACGCGTGTTGATCGCTCGAGGACGCCGACGTCCACGGCGATCGGTTGCACCTCGGCGAAGAACCGACTCGCGTCACCGGCGGCAACGTCGAGCGCCGGAGCGACTTCCGGGGTATGGGCGCGCAGCTCCTCCAGGAAGTCGCCGGCGCGCCATGCGAAGATCCCTGAATTCCAGAGATAGCCTTCCCGAACCATCCCCTCGGCGCGTGCCCGATCCGGCTTCTCCACGAAGCGCGCGACGCGCCGCAGAATGTCCTCCCCATGTACGGCTGCACCCGGCTGGATGTAGCCGAACCCCGGGTCGGGGCGCGTCGGGACGACGCCGATGGTGATGAGGGCCCGATGCTTCTCCGCGGCGCGGGCCGCGCGCTCGAGGGCGTCGCGGAACCCGGGCTCGTCGCCGATCGACCAGTCCGCGTGCACGCAGAGCATCACCGCGTCCGGCCCATCGAGGCGCACGACGGTATCGGCGGCCCATGCGAGTGCCGCGGCAGTGCCCGCCGGCCGTGGCTCCGCGATGACGTTGCGCGGTGGAAGATCCGGCGCGAGCCGCCGCACGGCGTCCGTCAGCGATGCGTTGGTCAGCACCAGCGTGTGCTTCGGCGGCGCGAGTGGCTGGAGCCGCCGCAGCGTCGCCGCGAGCATGGGCTCGCCGGTCACCAGGGGAAGGAGCTGCTTCGGTCGCTCCGGAGTGCTCACGGGCCAGAATCGTGACCCGACGCCGCCCGCGAGGACGACGGCCCAGCGGCTCATGCGCTCTCCGCGCCGCTCTCCTCGGGCGCGATCCCCGCCAGCTCGGCCGTGCGTGCGTAAAGCTTCTTCGGGCTGAACGGCTTCGTGAGGAACTCGCTCGCGCCGAGCTCCATTGCCTGGCGGTGCTGCTGCTCCTGGCCCGCTGCCGTGAGAATGATGCAGGGCAGGTGACTCCAGCGCGGGTCGGCGCGGATCCTCGTGAGGACGTCGAGTCCGCTGAGGTGCGGCATCATGAGGTCGAGGAGGACGAGACCGATGTCGGGTTCGCGCTCGAGGACCTCGAGCGCTTCTCGGCCGTCGTACGCCAGCGTCACCCGAAAGGGACCCTGCTCGAGCTTCATCTTGATGATGCGCCCGATGTGCGGCTCGTCATCGGCAACGAGCACGTGGGTCGTGGAACCAACAGGAGCCATTATGGGTCAGACCAGCGTGGCGAGGTTACTGCGATTGCGGCGCAGCTCGTACAGCAGTGAGCCGATGTCGGCGTTCGGACGCAGCAGGACGAGGAGCACCGCGTCACCGGAGAGCACCGACACGATGGCAAGCCCGTTCGCATGTTCGAGGACGGCGGTGGTGACGGCACCGAGCGCGGTACCACTGCCAAACTCATCGGCCGCGTTAATGATCGACGGGATGTGCGCAGCGACATCCTCGGCATTCATGGAGCCGATCACCTGGCCATCGATCAAGAGGCCGTCACGTCCGAGAACGATGGCGGCCTCTACTCCGTCCCGCTGGCGAATCGTGCCGACGAGGTCTCGTATGCTGGGCATCGCCGCTCCAAATGAATTGCTGCCGAAGCTACGGGCGGATGTGAGTGAAGTCAAGGCAGGTGAATCGCTTGCAGAGCTTCGTGCTCATCGGTATTGTTCGCCCTCGCACGTCGTCCCAACCCCCGGATCCAGCCGATGCATCACGCAGTCCGCCGTCTCGCCGTCGTTGCCATCTCCGCCCTCTCCGCCGCCGCGTGCGGCGATACCCAGCGCCTGCCGGCCATGGGGCCGGTGATCAGTGACACCCTGATCGTGTACGCGCTTCGCGGCACCGATGTCACCTTTCCCACCGCGCTGAGCCTCCAGAACCTGGCGGTGGTTCGCGCGACCGGCGTGTTCGATTACGACCTCGCCTTCGACATCGATGCATCCGGTAACGCGGTGCTGTATCCGATGGAGCTCCTTGTCGCTGCCGACGCCCCCTTCCGCCGCGTCGGGTTGCAGAAGCTGACGGGCCCGTTCGAGGAGCTCACCAGCGCGCCGCGCGCCGGCTACATCTACGACCGGGCGCTGACGCTCGCGCCAGGGGAATCGGTCGTCATCGAAGCCGGCGTGCCCTGCCAGTATCCCTACCCGAGCGTCGTGTACGGAAAGCTCAAGGTCGACAGCGTGGTCCCGGCGCGGCGGGCGATCTATTTTCACGCGGTCAGCGATCCGAGCTGCGGCTTCCGCTCCCTGGTGCCGGGCGAGTTGCCGAAGCGATAGGATGCACGACCTCCGCCTGCTTCGAGAGGGCGTCGAAGGGCTCCGGGAAGGCATGGCGCGCCGCGGGGCACTCGAGCAGATCGCGCCTGTGCTCGACCGCGCCGCGGAGCTCGACGTTGAACGCCGCACGCTGATTCAGGCGGTCGAGGAACGAAAGGCGGTCCGCAATGAGGCAAGCCAGGAGGTTGCGCGCCTCCGCCGCACCGGTGCCGACGCCACCGAGGTGATGACTCGATCCCGCGTGCTCGGCGATGAGATCACGCGCCTCGAGCGTGAGCTAGCCGATGCCGAGGGCGCGCTCAACGCCATGCTTCTCGAGGTTCCCAACGTCACCCTTCCCGAGGTGCCCGTCGGCGGGGAAGAGAACAACGTCATTGTGCGCGAGTGGGGAACGCCGCGTTCGAGCGAGGGCCTTCGGCCGCACTGGGAGATCGGCGAGGCGCTGGGAATCCTCGACCTCGCGCGCGGCGCGAAGATCACCGGTTCAGGGTTCGTCGTCTTTCGCGGGGCGGGCGCGCGCCTCGTGCGCTCGTTCATGAACTTCATGCTCGATCTACACACCGGATCGCACGGCTACGAGGAAGTCTGGGTTCCGTTCGTCGCCAATCGCGCGAGCATGACGGCAACCACTCAGCTGCCGAAGTTCGAGGATGACATGTACGCCCTGCGCGACGAGCCGCTGTTTCTCGTCCCGACGGCGGAGGTGCCGGTCACCAATCTCTATCGCGACGAGATCCTTACGGAAGCCGACTTGCCGAAGGCGTTCAGCGCATACACGCCATGCTTCCGGCGCGAGGCGGGCTCGCACGGCAAGGATACGCGGGGACTGCTGCGCGTCCACGAGTTCGACAAGGTCGAGCTGGTGCGGTACACAACCCCGGAAAGCTCCGCGGAGGAACTGGAGCGTCTGCTGGGACACGCCGAGAAGGTGGTCCAGTCGCTGGGCCTCGCCTATCGGGTGAAGCTCCTTGCGGCGGGGGACACCGGGTTTGCGAGCGCGAAGACGTATGACATCGAGGCATGGGCGCCGGGCGTTGGCCAGTGGCTCGAGATCTCTTCGTGCAGCACCTTCGTCGACTTCCAGGCGCGCCGTGCCAACATCCGCTACCGGCCGGCCAGCGGCGGGAAGCCACGCCTCGTGCACACGCTCAACGGGTCGGCGCTCGCCTTCGCCCGCACCATCGCGTGCGTCCTCGAGACGCACCAGCGGCCCGATGGAACCGTCGAGGTGCCGCCGGCGCTGCGCGCGTATCTCGGGAGCGACTCGCTGAGTTGACCGTGCGCCGCGCCGCGCCCGTCCTCGTCGCGGTCGGGATCGCGGCGCTGCTTGTTTCGTATGTCGCTTATACGCAGCGCGTCGTCGTCGAGCTCAGTCGGGAAACGAATCGCACGGCGCTGATGTTCGCGCGCGTGTTCCGCGCCTTGAGCGACACGAGCGCCGACCGCGATCCGCTCGGCGCGCTGCTCGATCTTTCGCAGCAGATCCGGGATATGGGCGTGCCGGTGATCGTCACCGATGCGAACGGAGTGCCGACTGCCGCGGCCAACCTTCCGTTCCAGGCGCGTGTTGCCGACCCGCGTGTGCGGGCCTTCGCCGCCGAGCTGGATCGACAGAACCCGCCGGTGATGGAGCCCGGCATCGGCACCGTGCATTACGGGCACACGCCGCTGGTGAAATGGCTGCGGATCATCCCCGTCGTGCAGGCGGTCGTGCTCGCGCTGGTCCTCGTCGCCGGCGTCGCGATGCTCCGCGCGAGGGGACGCGCCGACCGCGAGAAAGTGTGGGCGGGCATGGCGCGCGAGTCGGCGCATCAGCTGGGTACGCCGCTGTCGAGCCTCAACGGCTGGATCGAGTTGCTGTCCGAGGAAGCCAGCGACGGGACTGCTGCGGTCGCGCTTGGCCACATGCGCAGCGACCTCGAGCGCCTCGAGCGCGTTGCCCACCGATTCGAGCGGATCGGTCGGCCGCCGCGGCGCGAGCCGGTGGACGTGGGGGCGCTGGTCGAGGCGGTCGCAGGATATTTCCGGGCGCGTGTCCCGACGCTCGCGCACACGGTGCGCATCCTCTTCGAGCGTCGCGGTGAGCCGCTGACGGTCCAGGGCGACCGGGTCCTTCTCGAGTGGGCCGTCGAGTCACTCATCAAGAATGCAGTGGACGCGCTCGCGGGCCGCGGAGGCACTGTGCGTGTCGACGTGGAAGCCGCGCCGGAGACGGGCGTGCTCGTGCGAGTCGCGGATGACGGTCCCGGCATCCCCCGCGAACTGCGCCGGCGCGTCTTCCAGGCCGGATTCTCGACGAAGGACGGAGGTTGGGGGATCGGGCTGTCGCTCGCGAGACGGATCGTGGAAGACAGCCACCGCGGCAAGCTGACGCTCCTGTCCACCGACGGACCCGGCGCTGTTTTCGAGATTATACTTCGCTGATGCAGATCCTGACGGACCCCATCGCTGGACCGGGCCTCAACCCCGCGCAGCGCGAGGCGGTGGAGCACTTCGAAGGCCCGTTGCTCGTCCTTGCCGGCGCCGGCTCGGGAAAGACCCGCGTCCTCGTGACGCGCATCGTGCGGCTCATCGAGCATCACGGGGTCGATCCGGCCCGCATCCTCGCCGTGACGTTCACGAACAAGGCCGCGGGCGAAATGCGGGAGCGCATTGCCCGTCTGCTCGGCGAGTCACCGGCGGGAATGTGGTGCGGCACCTTCCACGCAATCGGCGCTCGCCTGCTGCGCATGGGCGCGGCGGCGGTGGGCCGGGCGCCCAACTTCACGATCTACGATGAGGATGACACCCTCTCGGTCGTGAAGCGCGCCATGGACCGGCATTCGATCTCGAAGAAGACGTGGACGCCGAAGGCCATCCTCAACGCGATCTCCGATGCCAAGAATGCGCTCGTGAGCCCCGAGGAGTACGAGCGACTCGCCATGGACCCGTTCACGCGGGCGACGGCCACGGTCTACAAGGAGCTCGAGCCGGCGCTGCGCGCCGCGAACGCGGTCTCCTTCGATGACCTGCTCGTCCTGCCGGTGCGCATGCTCGAGACGGACCCGCAGCGGCTCGCCTCGCTCCGCGACCGCTTCAAGTTCATTCTCGTCGATGAATACCAGGACACCAATCGCGCCCAGTACCGGCTCATTACCCTCCTCGGTGGCGAGCACGCGAACGTGGCGGTCGTCGGCGACGACGACCAGTCGATCTATGGCTGGCGCGGTGCAGACATCCGGAACATCCTCGACTTCGAGAAGGATTTTCCGTCGGCGGCCGTCGTCCGGCTCGAGGATAACTATCGCTCGACCCCCGCGATCCTCGCGCTCGCGAACGTGGTCATCAGCGAGAACACCGCGCGGCGCGGCAAGACCCTGCGTCCCACGCTGCCCGATGGCGAGAAGGTCACCATCGTGGGCGCGCTCGACGACCGCGATGAGGCAGACTATGTAGCCGAGGAGATCGAGGCGCGTCGGGCAACGCAGCGCGATCTCGCGCTTCGCGACATCGCGATCCTGTATCGAACGAACGCGCAGAGCCGCTCGATGGAGGAGGCGATGCGGAAGCGCGCCATCCCCTATCGGCTCGTGGGCGCCGTGCGCTTCTACGATCGCCGCGAGATCCGGGACATGATGAGCTACCTGAAGCTCGTCGCCAATCCGTCCGACGATGAGGCCTTTCGTCGCGCGATCGCCGTCCCGCGGCGCGGGCTCGGTGAGACGACGATCGACACGCTCGGCGAGCTGGCGCGGGCGGCCGGCGTCCCGCTCCTCGTGGCCGCGTCGCGCGCCGACCTGCAGGATGGGATGCGATCCACGGCCCGCACGGCGCTGACGGAGTTTGCGCGCGTCATTGGACGCCTGCGCGAGCGCGCTGCCGACGCGGCCGTCAACGAGATCCTCACCGAGTTGATCGACGCCGTGGGATACGTGGAGTACCTCCGGTCCGAGGGCCCCGAAGGCGTCGAGCGAATCGAGAACGTCCGCGAGCTCGTCACGGGAGTCGCCGAAACGGTCGTCGAGGAGGGTGGGGAAGTCGGGCTCACGCCGCTGGATCACTTCCTCCAGCGCGCGATGCTCGTCGCCGACCTCGATGCCCTCGACGCGAATGCCGACGCCATTACCCTGATGACGCTGCACAACGCCAAGGGACTGGAGTTTCCGCTCGTCTTCATCACCGGGCTCGAGGATGGACTCTTCCCGCTGAATCGCGCCTTCGATGATCCCGCGATGCTGGAGGAGGAGCGCCGGCTGTTCTATGTCGGCATCACCCGCGCGGAGCGGAAGCTTTACCTCATGCATGCGCGCCAGCGCCGCCGCAACGGCGAGCTGCTTCCGTCAATTCCGTCGAGCTTCCTGCGCGGAATTCCGCCCGGCATGCTGGAGGAGCGGGGCACCTTCAAGCTGCGCGCGTCGGGACGCGGTGCAATGCCGCAGCCGGCCTCCGTGCGCCGCCCCGGCGCGCCGGTAAGCCGCTCCTTCGGCGGTGCGGTCGAGCGCGATGTCGAGTTCTCCCAGGACCTGCCACAGTTCGTGAAGGGCGAGCGGGTAAAGCACCCGCGCTTCGGCGGAGGCACGATCGCCGAGATCGGCGGCGTCGGAAAGGATGTGAAGGTGACCGTGGACTTCGACGATGAGAGCATCGGGCGCAAGCGGCTCGTCGTTGCGTATGCCGGACTTCAACGGGGGTGGGACGAGTGAGCGTCACGGTAGACGATGTCCGGCACATTGCCGCCTTGGCGCGGCTTGGGCTGCCCCCCGATCGCATCCCCTCCCTCGTCGCGGAGCTGAATCGCATCCTCGAGCACATGGACGCGCTTGGCGCCGTGCCGTCGCGACCCGACCAGCGCGTCACGGGCGTCAGTGGCGGCGGCATGCCGCTGCGCGAGGATGTCGGACCGCAGATCCCCCTCGCCCGTACCCGCGACGAGTTGGCGCCGGTGATGCGGGATGGGTTCTTCATCGTGCCGAGGCTCGCATCGCACGAGGATAGCCCCGGGGAGCCGTCGTGAGCGCCGCGTCCGGTGCGCCGCAGTCGGTTGCCGCCTGCGCGGACGCCACGTGCTCCGGCAAGATGACCGCGCGCGAAGTCGTGAGGGCATCCTTCGCGCGCTCGAAGGCCGTCCGTGCCGGGGCCGATGGGCTCAATGCGATTCTCTGGTCGAACGAGGACGAGGCACTCGACGAGGCCCGGGAAGTCGGGCGGCGCATCGTGGACGGAGGCGTGCGGCTCGACCTGGCCGGCGTCCCCATCGCCGTGAAGGACAACATCGCGACGCTGACGCTGCCGACCTCCTGCGGCTCGCGCATCCTCGAAGGGTATGTAAGCCCTTACGAAGCGACGGTCGTCACCCGGCTGCGCCGTGCGGGCGGCGTCATCGTCGGCAAGACGAACTGCGACGAGTTCGCAATGGGATCATCCACCGAGAACAGCGCCTTCGGCCCGACCCGGAATCCACTCGACCCATCCCGGGTGCCCGGTGGCTCCTCCGGCGGCTCCGCTGCCGCCGTCGCCGCCGGGGTCGTCCCGATCGCGCTCGGCTCGGAGACCGGCGGCTCGGTGCGGCAACCGGCCGCCTTCTGCGGCATCGTCGGCGTGAAGCCGACGTATGGACGAGTGAGCCGCTACGGGCTCGTTGCCTTCGCGTCATCGCTCGATCAGGTGGGCGTCTTCGGACGTACGGTGGACGACGCGGCCATCGCGCTCGAGGTCATCGCCGGTCGCGATTCACTCGACTCGACGAGCTCCGACATTCCGACGGCGGCGTATCGCAACGCCGTCGATGAGCCGCTGAAGGGCGTCGTCATCGGACGCCCGAAAGAATACTTCCCGGAGCATCTCGACCCACGAATCCGGCAGCTGTGCGACCGCGCGTTCGACACGATGCGCGAGCGCGGGGCCACCATCCGCGACGTCTCCCTGCCGCACACGGATCTCGCGATCCCGGTCTACTACATTATTGCGCCCGCCGAGGCGTCGTCCAACCTCGCTCGCTTCGACGGGGTGCGATACGGCCTTCGCATCGACGGTGATGGATTGCGGGGGATGTACGAGGCGACGAGGTCGCAGGGATTCGGCCCCGAAGTCACCCGCCGCATCCTCCTCGGGACCTACGTGCTGTCGGCCGGCTACTATGACGCCTATTACACGAAGGCCCAGGAAGTTCGCGGCCAGATCACGGAGGATTTCCGCGCCGTCTTCGCCAGCGGGGTGGACCTGCTCTTCACTCCGACCACCCCGACGACGGCATTCCCGCTGGGTGCGAAGGCCGACCCGTACGAGATGTACCTCAGCGACATCTTCACGGCGACGGCGAACCTGGCGGGGATCCCCGCGATGTCCGTTCCCATCGGCCGCATCGCGGGCCTTCCGGTGGGCGGCCAGCTGCTCGCGTCGCACTTTGATGAGCACCGCATGTTTTCTGCGGCCTATGCCCTCGAGCGGGCGCTGGGACAGGAGGCGCACCGATGACCGCGAAGTACGAGATGGTCGTCGGTCTCGAGGTGCACGTCCAGCTCCGCACGAAGACGAAAGCGTTCTGCAACTGCTCCGCCACCTTCGGTGCGCCGCCCAACACGAACACCTGCCCCGTGTGCCTCGCACTTCCGGGGGCACTCCCCGTGCTGAACTACCTCGTCGTCGAGCTCGCGGTGCGTGCCGCTCTCGCGCTGCGCTGCGAGGTGCATGAGCGCTCCGTGTTCGCGCGGAAGAACTACTTCTATCCGGATCTCCCGAAGGGGTATCAGATCTCCCAGTACGACCGGCCGCTGGCGACCGGTGGCGTCCTTGCCATCGGCCAGAACCCGGACGGCACGCCGATCCAGGTGGGCATCACGCGCGTGCATGTCGAGGAGGATGCGGGAAAATCCATTCACGACCGCTTCCCGTCCGCGACGGCGATCGACCTGAACCGCGCCGGCGTGCCGCTGATCGAGATCGTCAGCGAGCCGGACATGCGGTCGGCCGTCGAAGCCGGCGCGTATCTCCGGACGTTGAAGCAGATTCTGGAGTATCTCGACGTCAGCGACGTGAACATGGAGGAGGGCAGCCTCCGCGTGGACGCGAACGTCAGCGCTCGCCCTGGCGGCGAGACAAAGCTCGGCACGAAGACCGAGGTGAAGAACATGAACTCGTTCTCCGGGGTCGAGCGTGCGCTCGAGGTGGAGTTTGCGCGGCAATGTGCACTTCTCGACCGCGGCGAGCGTGTGGTGCAGCAGACGATGTTGTGGGACGGAAACCGCGGCGAGGTGCGCCCGAGTCGGACCAAGGAAGGCAGCCACGACTACCGGTACTTCCCCGAGCCCGATCTCCCGCCGCTGATCCTCACCAAGGACTGGATCGCGAAGATCGGATCGTCGCTGCCGGAGCTTCCGGTGGATCGTCGTGCGCGGTTCGTTGCCGAGTACGCGCTCCCTGCCTACGACGTCGAAGTGCTGACGAGCAATCCGCGCCTCGGCGACTACTTCGAGGCTGTCGCGCGCGATCACCGGGATGCGAAGGTCGCAGCCAACTGGGTCATGGGTGAAGTCATGGCGTCGCTGAACGCCACGGGGGCTACCCTTGCGAGCTTCCGGGTGCGCCCCGCCGACCTCGCCCGCCTGCTCGACATGGTGCGCGACAGTCTCGTCAGCCACTCCGCGGCCAAGCGGATCTTCACGCTCATGGTCGAGAGCGGCGATCGGCCCGAGCAGATCGCAGAACGGGAAGGCCTTACCCAGGTCGGCGACGACGCTGCCCTTCGGGGGTGGATCGATGAAGTGTTTGCATCACAACCGACGGAAGCGGCGCGCTTCGCCGGCGGCGAGCGAAAGCTTCAGGGCGTGCTGGTCGGGATGGTTATGAAGAAGAGCGGCGGACGCGCCGATCCGAAGCGGGTGAATCAGTTGCTGTCGGAGCGGATCGCGGGGTAGAGCGGAGTTTCCAGGGACCGGGAGTACTCGAGGCCCGTCGCTGGCATGCCGAAATACTCGGCGGCGTCCTCGAGCACACGTGCCTCGCCGCCCTTCCGCATCGCCGACCGGCGCACGCGCTTCGCGAGCTGCAACGCACGTTCTCCCGAAGGATCCAGCGTGTACGGCTCCGACGCATCGATCCGGACGAGGAAATCCATGACGAAGTCGTACGCGCGTCCGACGTAATCGCCGACCTCCGTCTCGCCGAGGTCCCAGCGGCTCTTTTCCTTCATCACGAGGAAGATGCGCTGCCACGACTCGGTATCGGTGACGTACACCATGCCGCGGAAGATGCGGCGGTTCGTGTGCGTGCTGAAGATGGTCGGGCTCAGCACGCGATCGAGCAGGTCGTCGGAGCGGTTGTGGTCGAGCAGGATGACCTCGCGCGCACGGCGGGCGTGCTTCTCCCCGAGGTGCGTCTCGAAGCGGCTCTCCCAGTAGCTGTGGCCGAGCGCGGCCGTGCTCGACGTCACCGCCAGCTGGCGCGGCACGAAGTAGTTGTGGGCGACGACATCGGCGGCGAGATGCGCGAGGTAGCCCAGCGCGAAGGCGCGCAGCGGCTCATCGCGGGCGCGGTCGTAGATTTCCAGGCCGACGTTCCACGAATGGCAGTGGCGTCCGGCCGGCGCGTACTTCTTCGCGACGCTGGTGTCGGCGGCGATGGACCCGTACAGAAAGTCGTACGGGAACGCGTGCAGCAGCTCCGCCGTCGCAACGGGCAGGGCAGCGAGCGACCGCATGACGGCTTCGCCGAGAAAGATGTGTGTCCCCGGTGTCCAGGCATGCGCGGTCGACGGAAGCAGCGCGGTCGCGACGAGCGCGACCACGAGCATCCCGAGGATTCGGTACACCGTCGGACTCAACGTCCGACGGTTGGGTGACCGGTGGCGGGAGGCGGGAGAACCGCGCCGTGGCGCGGCTCCCGCGAGCAGCGCCGGATCAGACGCCGAGCTGCTTCCGGCGGCGCCGGATAGCCTTGCGCAGGTCGCGCAGCTCGTGCTCGACGACTTCGCCGATCGATTCGCGCGCAGACTCCATGTACTCCTGCATGCGCTCCTGAATCTCCTCGGCGGGCACGCGATCCCACATCTCCTCCCCGCGCTCGGCAGCCCACTTCGCGCCGCGCACGCCCTGCTTGCCAGCCCACACCGCGCCACGGCCCGCACCGCGAGCGATCGGGCCGATGGGGCGGTGGCCACGCGGACCACGGCTCAGGAGCGCCGTTGCCCCAACTCCCACGAACAGCCCTATGAGTGCCGCCGTGAGAAGGTCGTACTGCTCTTCACGCGAGCCCGCGGGTACGCGGGTCTCGGCGGCGGATTCGTGGCCTTGCCGGCTCGTCGTCGGCCGGGAGCCCGGTCGTGTCGTCGTTCCCATCAGTCACCTCGTCGTCCTGCAGGTCTTCGTACGCATCATACTCTTCATCGAGCGCATCGGCGCGGACATCCCCCTCGGGAGCGCGGAGCAGTGTGCCGTCCCGAAATGCCGAGGCGCCTGCGCGAACTCCGCGCACGGCGCTCGCCGTCGACACGAACATGTCCTCCGCCTCTTCCTGCACCACCGTCAGCAGCGCATTCACCTCGCGCAGCCGATCCTCCGTCATCGCAATCGCCTGGGTCAACCGGGCATTCGCCGAGGCGATCGTCTGGTTGATCTGCTGCACATCGACGCGGATCGACGTCGAAATATAGTTGACGTTGTCGGCGATCGAGCTCGCGTGCCGCATGAGCGGGTTGATGTCCCCGTACACCCGATCAAGCAGCTCGTTGATCCGCGCATAGCTCTTCCGGAAGTTCCACGCCGCGGGCACCAGCGCGACCGTCAGCACGAGGAACGCGAGTGTCAGCACCGTCGTCGCGATACTCGTCACCTGATCGAGCAGTGACGGCTCCCCGACCTGCCTCATGTTCAGCGTGTCACTCGCCACGGGAACCTGCAGGGCGAGCCATCCGGCAGCTTCGGCTATCGACGCGATCATCCGGCCCGGACCACCATGCGCATGGGTCTCCCTTGCGCCCGCCCTGGCGCCCGGGAGGCCCGGTATGCCCGCCTGGAGTGCAAGCCAGAGGCCAGCGACGGGCGCTCAGTCATTGAGCTCGGGGGCGAGCCCCACCACGCGACCCACCGGTACCGTGAAGACGATTCCGGCGCCCGGCGCATCGAGGCTGCCGCAGACTTCCTGGATGAGCGCGATCGCGGAGTCGATCTTCGCGTCGTCGGCGAGGCAGAAGATCGTGCGGTTGGCGGGGCGCGAGCTTGCCGCGAGCGCGCGGAGGCCGGCGAAGATCGGCACTTCGCGGCTCAGCACGCGGCCCATGCCCTTGCTCTCGACGATGGTCGCGCCGGTGATGCCGAGCTCGATGAATCCCGCGAGAATGTCATCGACGAGCTCTTCATGATTGATCACGGCGAAAAGAAGCTGCATGCGCGTCGGGGGAGGTTCGGGGCGTATCGTATCGGGCGCGGCATCCCGTTGTCAAGCAAGCAGGTTTCGCACGAATGCGCACGTGACCCGCGTGCCGCTCGCATCGTCTCGTCGGGGTACGGCGCCGCTTCGCTTGTCGTTGATTGGCGAGCCCGGCATCGTTCCATGATCACTGGCGTTCGCGCCCGCGCACGCCGCTCCGAATCACCTGCCTCACCGCGCAATGGCCCCGCTGCAGTATATCGTCGAAGGAGGGAACCGGCTCTCCGGGACCATCCGCCCATCGGGCAACAAGAACGCCGCGCTGCCGATCGTCGCCGCGGCCCTGCTCACCGACCAGCCGGTCACGCTCACGAACGTCCCGCGCATTCGCGACGTCGAGACGCTCGTCGAGCTCATTCGATCGATCGGCGCGGAGGCGGAGTGGACCGCCCGGAATACCCTCGCCATCCACGCGAAATCGGTGCAGGGCACCGCGCTCGATCCGGGCCTCTGCGAGAAGATCCGCGCGTCGATCCTCCTCGCGGGCCCACTGCTCGCGCGCTGCGGGTCGGTACGCCTCCCGCCTCCGGGCGGCGACGTCATCGGCCGGCGGCGCGTCGATACGCACTTCCTCGCGCTGGAGCAGCTGGGCGCGACGTTCGCGTTCGACAACGGCTTCAGCCTCTCGGCGAAGAAGCTCAAGGGCGCAGACGTCTTCCTCGATGAGCCCAGCGTCACCGCGACCGAGAATGCGATGATGGCGGCCGTTGCTGCCTCCGGCACCACCATCCTTCGCAACGCGGCGAGCGAGCCACACGTCCAGGACCTCGCGGCGTTCCTCACCGCCCTGGGTGCGAAGCTCGAGGGCGTCGGCACGAACACCATGACCATTCATGGCGGTCGTCCCCTGCATGGGGCGACGCACGAGATCGGTCCCGACCACATCGAGGTCGGGTCGTTCATCGGCCTCGCTGCCGTCACCGGATCGGAGCTGCGCATTGAGCGCGCCGGGGTCGAGCACCTGCGCTCCACGCGCCTCGGATTTGCCCGGCTCGGCGTCGTCTGCCGCGAGGATGGCGACGACCTCATCGTCCCGGCGAACCAGACCCGCGAGATCGCCGACGACCTCGGCGGCCACGTGCCGAAGCTCGAAGACCAGCCGTGGCCGGCGTTCCCGGCCGACGTCATGTCGATCGCAATCGTGACGGCGACGCAGTGCAAGGGGCTGATCCTCATGCACGAGAAGATGTTCGAGTCCCGCATGTTCTTCGTCGACAAGCTCGTGTCGATGGGCGCGCGAATTGTCCTTTGCGATCCGCACCGCGCTCTTGTTTCCGGGCCGTCGCAGCTCCGCGGCGCGACCGTTGAATCGCCCGACATCCGTGCGGGGATGGCCATGCTCATCGCCGCGATGTGCGCGAAGGGCACGAGCACCATCAATAACGTCGGCCAGATCGAGCGCGGTTACGAGCGCATCGACGAGCGGCTGAACGCGCTCGGCGCGAAGATCACCCGCGTGGGTGAAAAGCGGGCGTGATCGATCGCACGACGGTCGAGCCGATCGACGACTTTCAGGACTTCGGGATCGACGCCTTTACCACGACGCGCGACACCGGGAGCTTCGGCACCGCCACCGACGAGCCCGTCGCCGACGTGATGGGCCGGTGGGAGGCGCTCCACCGGTACGTCGCGCAGTCCGCCCCGCGCTTCGCCACCGCGAGGCAGGTGCACGGCAAACGCGTCATCAGCCACGTCACTTGCTGGACCGGCTGGCTTCGCGGTGACGCCGCAGATGGACATATCTCGGCAGCGCGCGGAATCGGGCTCGCGGTTACCGTCGCCGACTGCGTCCCGGTCTTCATCGCGCACCCCTCCGGCGCATCGGCCCTGCTGCACGCAGGGTGGCGGGGGACCGCGGCCGGCATCCTTGGCGTCGCGCTTCGCGATCTGCAGGCGTCGGGTCTCGCGGCGTCCGACCTGCGGATCCATCTCGGTCCGTCGATCTGCGGAAGCTGTTACGAGGTGAGCCCGACCGTCTATCAGACGCTTACCGGACGCACGGTCGACGTGCCGACGCCGGTGGACCTGCGCCAGGTGCTCGCCGACTCGGCGCGGCAGGAAGGCGTGACCCAGATCTCCGTCAGCCACTTTTGCACCCTGTGTCATCAGGGGCGGTTCTTCTCGCACCGCGGCGGCGATCCAGGTCGGCAGCTCGGAGTCCTGATCAGCCGCAGCTGAGGCGAAGCCGGCTTCCCGTTCCCACGAGGTTGACTCCACTCCGACCCCCGCCTACATTGACTCTTGCGGCGGGGCAATTGCTCGCGCGCTGATGTGGGGGAAGGCTCCCCACATTTTTTTGTTCTTGTACCTGACCTAGATGTCACGTGAGCCAAGCGCTGGAAGACGTTATCGCGTCCGAGGTTGATTCACTCGGCTACGACCTCGTCGAGCTTCGCCGCGGTGGGTCGAAGAGGACGCCCGTGCTCGACGTGCGGATCGACCGCCGTGACGGAATCGCCGTCACCGTGGACGACTGTTCGCGAGCCTCGCGCGCGATCGAGGCGCGGCTCGACGCCGAGCCCGAGATCGCGGGTGATCGGTACGTGCTGGAGGTGTCGTCGCCCGGCGTCGAGCGGCCGCTTCGGAACGCGGCCGACTGGCGGCGGTTCGTCGGAGGGGATGCCAACGTCCTCAGCGAGGCGGTCGGGGGCCGGGCGAATGTAGCCATCGTGGCGGTGGAGGGGGAGGCAGGGAGCGAGACCGTGGTCGTGCGCGATGGGCGCGGGGCCGAACGCCGCATCCCTCTTGCCGAGATCCGAGAGGCTCGGCTGGTGTTTCACTGGAAACGGTAGGAGTAAGTCATGGTTGGTTCTGCTGAAATCCTGACGGCGATCCGCGAGCTCACGAGCACGAAGCAGCTCGATCGGACCGAGCTGCACGAGCTCCTCCAGGACGGCATCTTTGCCGCCCTTGCCAAGAAGCATGGTCCGACCGTGCAGGCAGAGGTCGAGATCGATGAGGCCCGCGGGACCATCCGCATCGTCCTCCTGAAGACCGTCGTCGAGACGGTCACCGATCCCCAGCGCGAGATCGCGCTCGAGGAGGCGAAGTTCTACGACGAGAGCTTCGAGGTCGGCGACGTGCAGGAGATCGAGGTCGACTTCGCCGAGTTTGGCCGCACCGCCGTCCAGGCGGCAAAGCAGCGCATCATCCAGCGCGTTCGCGAAGGCGAGCGGACCCGGATCCGCGACGAGTTCGCCACGCGCGTCGGCGATCTCCTCTCCGGTGAGATCCAGCAGATCGAGCGCGGCAAGCTCGTCGTCATGTTGAACAAGTTCCGCGAAGCCGAAGCCATCATCCCGTATCGCGAGCAGAACCATCGCGAGCACTTCCACCAGGGCGAGCCGATTCGCGCTGTCCTGAAGCGCGTCGAGGAGACGCCGAAGGGCCCGCGACTCATTCTCAGCCGCGCCGACGCGCTCTTCGTGAAGGCGCTGTTCAAGCTCGAAGTGCCGGAGATCCAGCAGAACATCGTCGAGATCCGGGCGAGCGCGCGCGAAGTCGGCAGCCGCACGAAGATCGCGGTCTTCTCGCGCGATGACTCGATCGATCCCGTCGGCGCGTGCGTCGGGCTCAAGGGCTCGCGCGTCCAGGCCGTCGTGAACGAGCTCGGCGGCGAGCGGATCGACATTGTCCCCTGGTCCTCCGACCCCGAACGCTTCGCCAAGCTGGCGCTCGCGCCGGCGCGCGTTGCCCGCGTCTTCAGCGACCCGATCTCGAAGACGATCCAGGCGGTCGTCGACGAGGATCAGCTGTCGCTCGCCATCGGCCGGAACGGGCAGAACGTGCGCCTCGCGTCCGAGCTCACGGCGTGGAAGATCGACCTGTACTCGAGTCGCGAGTGGCTGGAGCGGGCAGGCGATCAGCCGATCTTCGCGCCGCTCCCCGAGGAGAGCGATGAAGCGGCCGACGTGAAGCTCTCCGAGATCGAGGGCCTCCCCGCCGCGACGGTAGCAGTGCTCGAGGAGGGCGGCTACAAGACGCTGAACGACATCATCGACCTCGAGCGCGAGGACTTCCTGCGCCTCCCCGGCATCGCGCCGGCCGAGGCGGATCGGGTCATGGCGATCATCGATGAGCTCACGGAAGATGGCGGCAACGAGGACGCCGGCCGCACCGAAGCCGCGGCCGGAGACGCCGGCGGCGCGTGAAGATCGAGGGCGCCGAGTGGCGCCGGGCGCTCGCGCTGGTAGGGCTCGGCGCGCGCGGGCGGCTCACCGTCGTCGGGGTGGAGCAGGTGCGAAGTGCCGCGCTCCGTGGCAAGTTGGAGTACGCCGTGGTGGCGCTCGATGCGTCGCACCATAGCCTTAAGAAGATCGTTCCGATGCTCTCGGCGAAGCGCATCGGCTTTGCGGAAGGGCCCAGCGCGGTCGAGCTGGGGAAGGCGGTCGGAAAGGATTCCGCGGCGGTCGTCGGAATCACTGACCCGCAACTCGCGGCAGGGTTGCGCAAGATTGTGGACACGAGCCCCGACGGGGCTCGATAGGAGGATGGTTTGAGCAAGCTTCGTGTGCACGACATGGCGGGCGAGTTCGGGATCTCCAACGACGAGGTGTTGACCCTCCTTCGTCAGATGGACGTCCCTGTTCGTAGCCACCTCAGTCAGCTCACCGACGACCAGGTTGCGCGCGTGCGCGCACGCTGGGAGCGCGAGAAGCGCGCACGTGCCGAAAAGCCGGCTCCGGCCACGAGGCGCCGTCGCGGCGCCGGTGCCGCCGAACCGGCCGCCGCGGCGTCCGCGCCCGCGAAGCCCACTCGCGGGGCCGCTGCTGGTCCCGGCGCTCCCGACACCGCAGTGGCGGCAGCAGCTACCGCCACCGCCGCCCCAGCGGCTGGTGGTTCTCCGGCCGGCGGCGACATCCGCCGCCGCCGTCGTCCTGCTGCCGACGTGGCTGCCGCCGCGGCGGCCGCGGCGGCCGCAGCGCCTCCGGTGGAAATCGAATATCCAGAACTGCCCGCGGCGAGCCCAACGTCGAGCCCGATGCCGCTCGTATCACCAGAACCGGTGCGCGCCCACCCCGAGGTCGAGGTCGGCAGCCGCTCCGCCGACGTGGAGGTCGAACGTCCGGCCCCGCCCGTCGAGCGGCGTCCGGAGCGCGTCGAGCCGCGCGCAGAAACTG
>JANPKQ010000088.1:0-5154 GCA_031426115.1 Gemmatimonadaceae bacterium
ACCGCCTCCTGGAAATACTGGAGGGCGACCCGTGCGGTGCTGTCGTTCCGGAAGAGCGCCCGGTCGCTGGCGCGCAGGTAGAGCTCGTACGCAGCGACGTTGCGGGTCGGCACACGACGCAGCGGGCCCTTTCCGGCGCGACCGAGCCGCACTCCCAGCTCGCCCGCCACGGATCGAGCGATGTCATCCTGAAGCTCGAAGACGTCGACCATTTCCCGGTCGTACCGTTTCGACCAGCGCGTCGAGCCATCTCCCGCAGCAATGAGACTGGTGCGGACGCGGATGCGGGAGCCGACCTTCTGGAAGGTGCTCTCGAGGACGTGGGACACCCCGAGGCTGTCGGCGATGCGGCGGGTGCCCGCGTCGCTGTTCTTGAAGGCGAAGGCCGAGACGGGGGGAATGACGCGCAAGTGATCGATCTTCGACAGCACCGACATCAGCTCCTCGCTGAGCCCGTCGATGAGCGCTCCGTCTTTCGGATCTCCACTGAGGTTCGCGAAGGGGAGTACCGCGACGGACGGGGCCGGTGAAGTGGGTGAAGCGCCGTCGCCCGTCGTGGGCCGGCCCCAGAGCGCCATCGCCATGACGACGAGCGCCCCCAGCACCCCCATCGCGTAGCGCGCCGAGCGCTGGCGAGTGGAGCGAGATCGCATCGGTTCGACTACCGGCAGCGGCGCCTCCACTGGGAGGCCGGACGTCTGCATCGCTTCGCGCTTCGATTCCGGAGCGCCGGTCGCAACCGGCCGGGCGTCCGAAGCCGCGGTCAGCGGAACGCGTGTCCGCGCCTGCACCTCCTCGACGAGCGATGCGATCTCGGGCCCCGCACTGATGCCGAGCTCGCGGGTCACCACCGTGTCGTACCGCTTGGCGTGCTGGAGCGCCGCGGCATGATCGCCCGCGTTCATCAGGGCGCGAATGAGCTCTGCGGCGTTCCGGCCGTTCGTCGGATCGAGCTCGGCGAGCTGACGCCGACGGCGCACGATGGTTCCGTTGTCTCCTGCGACCCCGGCGTCCTCCGCCAGCCGATCCAGCGCGGAGGCGTAGCTTCTCGCAAGCCTGGACCGTTCGGACTCGGCCCATTCCTCGAACTCCGGTGCATCGCTGAGATAGAAGCCGTCGAGGAAGGGCCCATGATAGGCATCGACAGCGACTTCGAGGTCGCCGCGCTGGATGGCCGCGGCGAACGTGCCGACATCGCTCGCGACGACCGTCGGATTCAGACGCAGCGGATTCGTGCCCTCGAACACGGATTCGGCGATCGAGCCCCGGAGCGCGTAGAGCAGCTGGTCGAGCGAATGCCGTGCTCGCGCCTGGGTCACCTCCGGCCAGAAGAGCAGGAGCATTTGGTCACGGCTCCGGCCACGTTCGCCCGCGGCGGCCAGCACCGCGAGCAGGGCCAGCCTGCGTCGGTGATGACCGTGGGTGCCGAGCAGCGTGTCGTCGTTCGCACGCAGGAGCGCCGGCGGCCCGAAAAGCCTCAGACGGAATGGCACGGGCTGGCTCTGCGTCGAGAGGTCTGTCACGAGCCGAACGTAGCGATGACGGTGAAGCCCGGCAAGCAAACGCGCCTCTGTCTGAGGCTGGCCGGCGAACTCTGACCCAATCTTGAGCGGGTGCTGAGTGCGACGCTCATTCGCTCCGATTTCGTCCTGACTTCTACAGACCGGCCCCCTCCGGTACCTGGTCGCAGGCCGGGACAGGATCGTGTTCGGGAGGAGCCGCGCTGAGCGTTTGCGCTCGAAAGTGGGGAGAAGGCGAGTTATGCGAACGGATTGAGGCAGGATGCGCGAGCGATGAGCCAGCGTTGAGGCAGGGATGAGGTGGGGCGCCCAGTATGCGCGCACCGCTCGGGCAGAAAACAAACGCCGCCGCCCACTTCACCCGGATCACGAGGACAACGAAAGATGTTCACGAAGACTTTCACCACGGCCACCAGGTCCATCCTGGCTGCTACCGCCGTGCTGACCATCGCCGCATGCGGTGAACCCACGACGTCACCAGCGCCTGCGAGCACACCGTCGTTCTCAGCGGTCAAGTCGTGGGAGGCAGGATCGAGCATCGCGTGGAACAAGACGGCCCGCGACCTCATTGCAGGCCGTAACATTGCCGCCGTAGCGACCCAGGTACGCATCCTCACCTACCTTTCGGTGGCGCAGTACAACGCCGTCGTCGCCGCGGAAGATGCCAAGGATGGCGGGGATCACGCGTCACCGGCCGCCGCGGCGGCTGGAGCATCGAACGTCATCCTGAAGTCGTTCTTCCCCCTGGATGGGACGTTGCTGGATGCGAAGATGGCAGCGCAGCGCGTGGCCGAACCATGGCCCGGTGAGCAGAACAAGAATTTTGCGGCCGGCGAAGCGATCGGGCGCGCGATCGCCGCGGAAGTCCTTGCCTACGCAGCGACCGACCGGGTCGGCGCGACCATGCCGGCGGCGAATCCCGGCGGTGCGGGTAACTGGACTGGCGTCAACTCCATCCGCGGCAACTTCGGATCCCGCACCTTCGCGCTGACGTCAGGCGACCAGTTCCGTCCGGGCCCCCCGCCGCCGTTCGGATCGGACGAGTACAAGGCTGCCCTCGCCGAAGTTCGGGCGCTGTCCGACGGCCTGACGCCGGCTCAGCTGTTGATCGCCCAGAAGTGGGCGCCACAGGGCCCCGCGTACCTGAACGGCGTCCTCGCCGGGATGATCGTGGATCACCGCCGCTCCGAGCGGGACGCAGCGCGCACCCTGGCGCTCGCCAACATGGCCGGCTTCGATGTCATGAACGCGTGCTTCGACGCCAAGTTTGCCTACTGGTTCATCCGCCCCTCCCAGGCCGATCGCGCGATCAAGCTCCCGGTCGGCCTGCCCAACCATCCGTCATACCCGAGCGGCCACTCCTGCATCACCGCCGCGTACGGGACCATCATCGCCAACGCGTTCCCGGAGGAGAGTGACCTCATCGAGGGGATGATCGTGGAGGCGGGCTTGTCGCGGATGTACGGAGGATTGCACTACCGCTTCGACTGCGACGTCGGCCAGCAGCTCGGTCGGGATGTCGCGGGCCAGGTGCTGCGCACGGCGCCGAACGGCCACCGGGCGATCCCGCTCGACTGAGGACGTCCGGCCTCCGCTCACGGCGACCGTGCAGCGGGGTGTGAAAGCGGGCGAGTGGCAGCACGCCACTCGCCCGCTTTCCGCGCACCTGACGCCGTCGTAAACTGATCGGTCCCGATGAGCACAATACCATTAAAAGGCACGTATCGCCGCATCCACGACGTCGTGTCACGGATCCCGCGCGGCCGCGTTGCGACGTACGGCCAGGTTGCGCGCATCGCCGGAATGCCGGGGCAGGCCCGCCTCGTCGGCTACGCGCTCCACGCGCTCCGCGCGGGGACCCCGGTTCCCTGGCAGCGCGTCGTGAATGCGCAGGGCGCGATCAGCAGGCCACCGGGCCATGACTCCGGACAGCGGCGCCTCCTCGAGCGCGAAGGCATTCACTTCGACGCACGAGGCCGGATCGATCTCGATTCCTTTCAATGGCGACCGAGGCAGCCGAGCAATTCCTCAGCGTGACGGACGCCGAGACCCCGGCGGCCATATCCCCCCGAGCGCCTGGTACACAGCGACGAGCGCCGTTGTGGCGTTCGTCCGGCCAAGCGCCCTGCGATCCTGGGCTTCGAGCAGCGAACGCTCGGCGTCGAGCACACCAGCCGTTCGCGTGCACGGCGATACGTAATGAGCGCCGTCTTGATCCTGATACATGAAGTTATTGCATGCATAGCGTCCAATCATTGTAATTGTTTATCCCTACCACACCCCCACCTTTCGGCTGTAGCCCCGCCGCGTCCGCACTCAGCGCGCGCCGTTTGAGGGCCAACTCGCACCGCGCACCGTGAGGGGCGTCGTGCTGGAGAGGTGGAGAGACATGTCTACAGTCTGTAACGTTGTTCGCCCCGGCGGCACACTCGGCATTCTCGGCGGTGGGCACCTCGGCCGCATGACCGCGATCGCGGCACGGGCGCTCGGCTACCGGACGCGCGTGCTCGAGATGGATCCCACCTGCGATTCGGAAGGCGTCGCTGACCGGAGCGTTCGCGCGACGCGGCACGATGTGCGTGCCGCCCTTGGCCTGGCGGCGGGTTGCGATGTCGTCACCGTTTCGAGTGAGGACATTGCGTATGAGGTACTCGAGAGCGTGTCGCTTCGCGCGCCGCTGCGTCCCTCTCTTCCCGTGCTGGCCCTCGCGCAGCACCGCGTTCGCGAGCGGAGCTGGCTGGAGGACTCCGGCTTCGAAGTCGTACCATGGCGCGAGGCAAACAGTCGCGAGGCGCTCATCGCCGCGGTCGTCGCGTTGGGCGTTCCATGCATCGTGAAGCCTCAGGTGCGCCGGCGCGCCGAACTGCGCCCGATATGGGTCACGAGCCCGGGCGAGGCGGCGTGCGCGTGGAGCGCGATGCGCGGGCTTCCCACCGTGGTGGAAGCGGTGGCGCACATAGCAACCGAGCTCACTGTGCTCGTGGCTCGTGCGCCCACCGGCGCGGTGGCGACCTATCCCCCGGCCGTCGGCGTACGCAACCACGGAAGGTTGGCGTGGACCGCCCTTCCCGGGGTCCTGCCTCCCCCGGTGGCCGAACGGGCGCAACGGTTGGCCAACCGCGTTGCGCGAGAGCTTGGCGTGGAAGGGCTGCTCACCGTGGAGCTTTTCCTCCTCGCCGACGGACGCCTCGTCGTGAACGAACTCGTGCCTGGCCCTCATCCGACGTACAACGCAACGGAGCTGGCCTGCGTGACCGACCAGTTCGATCAGCTGGTACGCTGCATCACGGGCCTGCCACTCGGCGCCACGGACGTCCTGCAGCCCGCGGTGACGATCGTCACCGGCCGACGCTATCGACTAACGCCGGGCGTGGCACTCGAGCGGACGTTGCGTATGCCGGGTGTCCGCGCGCACCTGTACGCATCGGGCGAGGGGGCAGGCCAGGGAACGGCGGGACACCTGTGCGCCACCGGTGCGACGCTCGACGAAGCAGTCGGCCGAGCCATGCTCGCAGCGTCAGCTATCGGCTGGCGGCATAGAGGCCTACCGTTTCGCGTCCGCGATTCACTCGCGGCATCGTCGAACCGGCGCCGGCCCGCCGCGGCCGTTCTGTCGTGGTAACGATCGACAAAC
>JANPKQ010000089.1:0-6402 GCA_031426115.1 Gemmatimonadaceae bacterium
CTCGGTGGAGTGCATGCCGCTCGTGATCCAGTAGAGCGGCTTCGCGGTCTGGATGAGCTGGCGCGCCTGCTCCTCCGTGGTGCGGCGGGGGTCGGTGAGCTGCTCGAGCATCCCCTTGTAGCGCTGGAGGTCGCGGATGGTCGCCTCATCGGCGATCGCGATGACCACCATGTCGCGGCCTTCCTCGCTCTTCCCGATCGACCACAGCATCGCGCGATCGGATGCCTTGTCGATCGCGTCGAGGTAGCGGTGGATGTCCTTCGCGTAGGTCAGGTGGTTTGGCGTGCCGACGATCTTGCCGTGGAACTTGAGCGGTGTCGGGACGGTGCTGGAGGCCGGGAGGTGATCGACGAGCTCCGTCGAGATCCGCGCGTCCTGGAGGTATTCCTTGATCTTTGCCGTGTACTCGACGTCGTTCGGCTGGACCGGCGGCGGCGCCTGGGCGCTGATGGTGGCGGGGTATGACGATGCGCCGGCGGCTGCCAGGATAATCCAGGCGAACCGTCGCGTCGATCGTGCGAAGTGCGACATCGAGCCTCCTTGCTGTCTTCTGTGGGGCGGTGCGAGATGCATCACGGGCCGGCTCGGGAGAGACGGGGTGGGACGGTGCCAATTGGAGTACGCGCGGCCGGGTCGTTTCGCGGCAGGTGCGCGGGGAGAAGGTGCCCAGTGGGGCGGCATGGGTCAACCGCGACGCGGGTCGGACTTCATCGCTCGCGCCCCTCGCTCGCGCCGTTTTCACGGTGGCGTGTTGACGACGGTGGCCCGAGGGAGTAGGCTACTTTGTCCCGCAAAGTGGAGCGGCTATGCGCGCCAAGGTTCTGCTGTTCATCACCGCCATGGTGCTCGGCGGTATCGGCGGTTTCGTCGGGTCGGTGCTGGGCAATGCAGGCGGGAAGCAGATGCTCTTCGTTGGCGGGTTTCTCGGCGGCGTGCTGATCGCGCCGCTGACTGCCCGAATCGCCGTGTGGCGCCGGTGGGCCGAGCCGGAACGTGGGAGATGGGTCGCCATCGGTGCAGCGGTCGGCTTTCTCCTCGCGGCCGCGATCGCGGTGAACACGCTGTCGAGCCCCGTGGGGCCGGTGTTCAGCACCATGCTGGTCGGCATCGGGGCGGTGCTCGGAGCGGGCAGGGACGCGCCGCCGGCACGCTAGCGACTGCCTCGCACTCCTGTCCGTTCCGGCCGTCAGTCGCGATCGATGGTGGTCGTCAAGATGCGCTCCCCACGGAAGACGACAGGGCGGCCACGCCGTCGCCCGATTGTCAGCTCAGCGCGGACGCGTCCCTGGCGGGTCCATGACAAATGTCCCCTGGGCGTCGCGGTCCCGCGGGCGGTTCGCGATGTCGTAGTCCGGGAACAGCTCACTCTCAATGAAATGGAACGCGTCGGGCCGTGCCGTGCCGAGCACGTACGCCTCTCCGCGTTCCTTGATACCGAACAGCCGGACTGCCTTGCTGCATCGGGACGAGGCGTCACGCACAGGTGCAACCGCAAGAGCGGTCAGAAGTGCCAGAACCACGACGATCAATTGCGCTGTTCAGCATCACTTGAAGACGGCCGTCGTCGTCGAGATGCGCTCGCCTCTGACGACGACTGGTCTCCCATCCGACTGACCGATAGTCAGCTCGACACGCACGCGTCCCTGCGGATCCATCACGAACAGCCCCTGGCTTGCCGACTGGTCCCCACGGCCACTGGTCTGGAAGTCCGCGAGCAACGCGCGTTCGATCTCAAAGATATCGATGCGGCCAGGCCACTCCCGGCTTCCGTCGGGGCGCTCCCGGGCGTCGCGGTAAAGGCCCAGGGAGCCCTCGCGACCCATATAGATCACTCGAGGCTCATCTCGGACGGGGAGCTCCCCTTCCGAGGCTGCCGTCGCAATCAGGACCGTGTAAGTCTCCGGGGCCTGCATGTCGGCAAGCCAAACAGTCGGGCGCTTCCGGGGATTCCACTGCATCGTCGCGTTGGAATAGGTGCGAGCAAAGAACACCGCCGAGTCGCGGCCCGGTCGCGCCACGGCGAACCGGTAGGTACCGGCGACCGGGGGGACGATGTTTTCGAGAAGGGCCTCTTCGACCATCAGATGCAACATCCCGACGACCTCGGTCGCGGGCCAGCGACGCGCGACGGCGGGATTCGCGCGCACCCAGTCCTGCACCGGTGTCACCGCTTCCAGGGGAGCCGAATCCAGGCGATCCTCATCCGGGACTGTCTCGAGCAGCGTGAACAGCTCATCGACGGTCAGCAACGAATCCGTCGCCACTGGACTCCGATCCCGTTTTTGTGGGTAGGGCTGCACGTCGGTCACGTGAACGTCCAGCGTGGGAATGCCACCTGTCCAGAAACGGGGTTCTCGGAGAACCCCGACGACCAGGCCACGTTCGCCGACCGGCAGCCAGCGCGCACCGGCTGTCCATGGCGTGGGCCGGCATTTGGCCGAGTAGTCCCAGGGGACGATGACGACGCTGGAGACTCCAGGGGGAAGGGAAGCGGTGGCGGAAGTTCCGATCCGATCGATGGCCACCACCTGGCCGTAAATGGGCCGGTCCGTCCCAGGACCGAAGTGTCCGTCGCCGGTCGTGTATTGCACCGGCCCACCGCCGGCGAGGACGGTATCCGGCCGCGCCGCGCCAAGCACGTGCACCGTGCGAGGGCCCTTCAGCGCGAAATGTAGCAAAAGTTTGCATCGACTGGATTCCGCGCGCGCTCCCTCGCCCGCGAGCGCGCCCAGCAGCAGTGGAACGACCATCCATCGGCGCATCAATACCCCGCATTAACGGTTGACCTATCGTAGTCGTAATTGCGGTGACATCGTGTCATCTGTCAACGTCCGGGCAGCGACCCGGGCGCATGCCGGCCACCGTGCTCTCGTCGATACCCATGGACTCCCCAATGCGATCTCCCGTCGTCATCGCTGCATTCATTGCCTTCCCGCTGGTCGCTCTCGCGCAATCGAAGCCCGCCGTCACTCCCGCTGACTACGGCAAGTGGGAATCCCTTGCCGCAGCCGCGCTCTCGCCGAACGGCCAGTGGCTCGCCTACGGCGTGAACCGCGTGAGCGAGGACAACGAGCTTCGCGTGCGCGCGGTCGCGCGCGACTCGACGAGCGTCGTGAAGAACGCGACCGGCCCGGTGTTCTCGGCCGACTCGCGCTGGCTCGCGTACGCGATCGGTGTGTCGCCGGCCGAGCGTGCGCGCCTCGAGCGCGAGAAGAAACCGATCAGGACGTCGGTTGGAATCCGCAACCTTGCCACGGGCTCGGAGACCGTCGTCGCGGATGTCGCAAACTTCCGATTCAGCGGCGATGGGCGCTTCATCGCGATGCGCGGGTATGCGGCCGAAGGGAAGCGCACGGCGAATCTCTTCGTTCAGGACCTCGCAGCGGGAAGCCGGCTGACCTTCGGCAACATCGGCGCGTTCACCTGGTCGGAGCCCGGCGCGCTGCTCGCGCTGACCGTCGAGACGGATGCGGGATCCGGCAACGCCATTCAGGTTTACGATGCAGCGCGCGGGTCGCTCAAGGCGCTCGAGTCATCGGCGTCGCTCTACCGCGCGGCAGTGTGGCGCGCGAAGGCTTCTGACCTCGCCGTACTGCGGACGCGCATCGACAAGGGATTCCGCGATACCGCGCACATCGTGCTCGCGTTCACCAACGTCGCGCTCGACAAGCCTGTGCGTCGGGAGCTCGATCCCGCCGGTGCCGCGGGTTTTCCGCCGGCGATGCGGGTAGCCGAGCACCGGACACCGGAATGGGCGAAGGATGGCTCGACGATTCTCATAGGGCTCCGTCCGCGCGAGCGCAGCGGGTCGCGCTCCGATTCGACGGTTGCCCGCAGTGACAGTGGTGCGAACGGAACGAGCAAGGATACGACGCGCGCCAAGGGCGAGCCCGACAAGGTGTCCGATGTTCAGATCTGGCATGCGCGCGACGTGCGCATCATGCCGCAGCAGAAGGCCCAGGAGCAGCAGGACCTTCAGCGGACGCTGCCCGCGACGTGGCGGCTCGCAGACGGACGTGTGACGCAGCTCGGCGAGGATCCACTGGAGCCGCCGCGGCTGCTCGAGGGTGGGCGGTACGCGGTGGAGACCGATGCGACGCCGTATCCGGCGGGCGCGATGTTCGGCCGTGACTACCAGGACGTGTGGGTCACGGATGCGAAGACCGGGGCACGGCGAAAGGTCCTCGACAAGATCAGATTCTTCTATGGCGGCAGCGTGACGGGGAACAGGCTGCTCGCCTACGATGGCAAGGATTACATCGCCGTCGATGTCGCGACGGGAACGCGAATCAACCTCACGGCGAGGGTGCAGAACAGCTTCTCCGATGTCGACTTCGACTATCCCTCCGACCTGACACCGCCTTCGGGGATCGCCGGGTGGACGAAGGGCGATGGCGCCGTGCTCGTGTACGACCAGTACGACGTCTGGAGCCTTGCGCCCGATGGGTCCGGCGGAAAGAAGCTCACCGATGGGGCGCGGGAGGGGATCGTGTACCGCTTCGCGCGCAGCCCGCGCGATGTCGATGGGATCGATCCGACGAAGCCGATGTACTTCACGATCGCCGGAAAGCGCTCGAAGAAGACCGGATTCGCCCGGTCGACGCCGGGGAAGGCAGTCGAGCGGCTCGTGTTCGAGGACGCGCGGGTCACGCGACTCCTGCGCGCGGACAGCACCGACGTCTTCGCCTTCACCCGTGAGCGGTTCGACGATTCGCCGGACTGGTTCGTCGGAGCGGGAGATCTTGCGTCAGCGAAGCAGCTGTCGGCGACGAATCCGTTCCAGAAGGATTACGCGTGGGGCCGGTCGGAGCTCGTGGACTTCAAGAGCTCGAAGGGACGCGACCTCCAGGGGGCGCTGTTCTACCCGGCCAATCACGACCCGTCGAAGAAGTACCCGCTTATCGTCTACACCTACGAGCTGCTCTCCCAGAACGTGCACAACTACGTCGTGCCATCGGAGCGCAGCTACTACGACTTCAGCGTTTTCAACGCGAATGGCTACTTCGTCTTCACGCCCGATATCGTCTTCACCGGACGCGAGCCGGGTGGCTCGGTTCTCGAGTCAGTGGAACCGGGCGTCCGCGCGATCATCGCGCGAGGCGTGGTGGACTCGGCGCACATCGGGATCGTCGGCCATTCGTGGGGCGGATACGAGGCGACGTTCCTGCCGACGCGCACGAACATGTTCGCCGCGTCGGTTGCGGGCGCGCCGATCACGAACTTCCTCAGCTTCGCGGGCGCCATTCACTGGACGCCGGGTATTCCCGAGTTCTCCCACTGGGAGACCGGCCAGGCGCGGATGGATGTGCCGCCGTGGGAGGACGTCGAGGCGTACTTGCGCAACTCCCCGATCGCAAAGGTGCAGGACCTGAAGACGCCGATGCTCATGGAGGTCGGCGATGCCGATGGCACCGTGGACTGGCACCAAGGCATCGAGTTCTACAACTTCGCGCGCCGCGCCGGGAAGTCGAACTTCGTGATGCTCGTCTATCCGGGCGAAGACCACGGCCTTCGCAAGAAGGAGAACCAGATCGACTATCACCGGCGTATCCTTCAGTGGTTCGGCCACTACCTGAAAGGTGAGCCGGCACCGAAATGGATGGAGGAGGGGATGACCTGGATGGATCGCAAGACATTGCTCGCGCCGCCGACATGAAAAACGTCGTCCTTCAAACCCTGTCTGACAGCCAGCGGGCCTTCGTCACCGCGGCGGAGTTACTGGGTGCGACGACGCCCGCGACCGCCCGGACCGGTGGGGAGCTCCCGCGCCTATCGGCGCGCGAGCTCGTCCAGCTCCTCGATACGGGCATCGTGCGCGAGAGCGCCGAAGGGGCGTTCTATGTGTACGATCGGGCGCGACCGGTATCTGCGCTGTCGCCCACGCCGCGGGATGCGCGCGCAAGACGAAGATGGTTGATCAGGATGGTCATCCTGTTCATTCTGCTTCTGATTCCAATTCTTTTCCTCCGGCTCTCGGCAAGCGCGCCATGAGCCCATCCCACAGCGGAGATTCGATGGCACCATCCACGACCTGGGAGTACATGACCCTCATGCTCGGCGCCACGGGTATTTTCGGCGGGAGCGTCAGCGGCGATGAGCTCACGGCCAGGCTGAACGAGCTCGGCGCGGAGGGATGGGAGCTCGTCACCGCCTTCGACACGAACATGTTGCACGGCAGGACGCGCGATGTCGTGGCGGTTCTCAAGCGGCCTGGCCGGTAGACGTCGAGCTCCGTGTGTCGACGGGGCTTTTGAAAGCCGGAATGAAGAGCATGAAGGAACGAAGGACATGAAGGGTCCCGGCGCGCGTGTATCCTTCCGGGTGTCGGATTGAACCTCGTGGAACCGCCTGTCTGTGCTACTGCGCGATTGGAACCAATAGTACGATGAAAAATGAATGGGG
>JANPKQ010000090.1:0-12577 GCA_031426115.1 Gemmatimonadaceae bacterium
CACGCCACAACGGTGCCGCAGAGTACGGCGATGCGTGCGGTCGAGATGACTCCAGGCATGTGGTGTCGCAGCCTTTCATGAAGAGAAGAACGAGTGGCGCCGTATTCGGCGGTCGGCACGGAAGATGTCGGGTTGACGCGCACCCTGAAAGGCGCCCGTTCGAGTCGGTCTCACGGGGATCGGGCCGCGGCGCCGCCAGCGCGCTGGCATCCCGCCGCTCCGCGCTCCATTGTTGCTCGCCCACGCATCAATTCATTCGAACGGAGATGCAGCCATGACGGACGCAGCACGACGATCGCTCCGCGCTGATGGTCGGCTTCACGAGTTCTCGTTCCCGGTCGCGTGCCGCCGCGGGGCAGTCATCCTCCTTGTCGCCGTCGCTGCGTGCCGGCCATCGGCCCCCGCCAACCAGGATGTTTCTGCGGACAGCGCGGACCTCATCGCGACACCGCTCGTCCTGTCGCTCGAGGAGGGCGAGCGCCGCGTGCGCCGGCGACTCCTCGATGATTCGACGGGACTGACATCGCCGTTCATCCTCAAGGTCGATCGGCGCAACGGGGGCTCGCGCGACCTCGTCATGGGTTACGAGGATATTCCGCCCGGACAGGCGATCACACCGCACCAGCACCTGCTGGCCGATGAGATCATCTTCGTGCATCGGGGATCCGGAGTGGCCCAGCTCGGCGACCGACAGGCGGCGTTCACGACCGGCGCAACGATCTACATCCCGAAGAACACCCGCATCTCGCTTCGCAACACGGGCACCGAACCGATCTCGATCGCCTTCATTTTCTCGAAGCCGGGGTTCGAGGAGCTGATGCGCGAGAATTCGGTCGCCGAAGGGGAGCCGATGGTGCCGCTGACCGCGGCAGAACGCGACGCCAACCGCGAGCGACACAAGTGGCACACGGTGTACGAGAAACGACCCTGATGCGTGCGGGAAGCCGCTGTTGCGTGCGGCTCGCTCGCCGTCAACGCGCGCGAGCCGGCGCCTCGCGCGGCAGCCGCACCTCGAATCGAGACCCGCTCCCCGGCGTGCTCTCGACGACGACGTCGCCGCCGAGGAGCCGTGCGAGCGCGCGCGTCACGCTGAGCCCGAGACCGGTGCCCCCCGCGCGACGCGAGTGTGACTGCTCGACCTGCCAGAAGGGATCGAAGATTCGCCCCAGGTCCTCCTTCCCGATGCCGATCCCGGTATCGCGGACCTCGAAGCACACGGCGTCACCATCAACCTTGGCGTTGAGCGCGATCTCCCCCTGATCGGTGAACTTGATGGCGTTGGAGAGCAGGTTCACAAGGATCTGCCGGAGCTTGCTGCGATCGGTCACCAGCGTCTGCGGTGCGTCCGGGCGCGTCACGGTGAGTCCGAGCTTTCGCGCCTTCGCGAGCGGCCATGCGATGCTGTACGCTTCATCGAGGATGCCCGACACCTCGACCGGCTCGTACGAGGCCGTCTCGCGCCCGGCCTCGAATCGAGAGAACGTCAGGAGCTCATCGATGAGACCGAGCAGGTGGCCAGCGCTCGTCTTGATCCGGACGAGCTGCTCGCGCTGGCCGTCGTTCACGGGGCCAGTGATGCCGTCGGCGAGAAGCTCTCCGTACCCGATGATGGCGGAGAGCGGTGTTCGCAGCTCGTGCGACATCGTCGCAAGGAACTCCGACTTGGTCTTGTTCGCGCGCGCGGCGATGCTCGCCGCCGCCTCCGCACCGGCGCGTGCGCGCTTCTCCGCGGCGAAGAGATGGATGTTGTCCACCGCGATCGCTGCCCGGTCGGCGACTTCCCCGGCGAGCGCGAGGTCCGCCGCATCGTACCGCCGTGATCGCGAAAGGAAGCCCACGACGCCGACGAGCCGGTCGCGCGCACGCAGTGGCACTCCCATGTACGACGTCACGCCGAGCTCCAGCAGCAGCCGCGCATGCTCCTCGTCACGCCCGACCGCACGCACATTGTCTTCGGTGATGGATGCGACCAGCCGCGGGGCACCCGCCGCAACGACGCTCGCCGAGAGCGTCGGGAGGTCGAACTGCGGGGGATAGCGCCGGGAGATCTCCTCGACCTGCTGCGCCTTGGCGGGATCGGCATGGGCAATGGCGACCCGCCAGATTTCCCGCGCTTCCTGGTCGACGAGGTCCACGACGCACCAATCGGCGAACTCGATCGCCATCGCGTCCGCGAGACGGCGGAGGATCACGTTCAGGTCGAGCGATCCGCCGAGTGCGCTGCCGACCTGCGCGAGGATCCGCTGGCGAGCCTCGTTGCGCCGCCGCTCCGTGACGTCGCGCGAGTGCGTGACGAAACCATCCGGCACCGCCGCGATCCGGGTCTCGAGCCATCGCTCGAGTGGCGGGAAGTACTCCTCGAATTCGACGAGGCTGTGATCGCGCTCGGCCTGCCGCGCCTCGGCCTGGAATCTCGTGTCCTGCCACGCCGGCATCTCGTCCCAGAGCACCCGACCGATCAGCGACGCGGGATCCTTTCCGGCGGCGCGCCAGTAGGCCGCTGCAGAGGCGTTGATGTACGTCCAGCGCCAGTCGTGATCGTAGGCGTTCGTCGCATCGCTGATGCTTTCGAGGACGGCAGCGACTCGGTCGCGCTCCGCTTCGGCTTCAGCGCGGCGCACCTCATCGGCGTAGCGTCGCCGCCGCTGGAGCGCGAGCTCCTGGCCCCTCCGATAGAGCTCGGCGAAGACAATGACCTTCGACCGGAGGATGTCCGGGTCGAGGGGCTTGAAGAGGTAGTCGACGGCCCCGGACTGATAGGCCGCGGTCACGCGGCGCCTGTCCTCATCGTACGCCGTGATGAAGATGATCGGCGTCAGCCGGGACCGTTCGCGAGCCTTGATGAGACGCGCGGTATCGACGCCGCTCGTTCCAGGCATGCGCACATCGAGGAGGATGACCGCGAAGTCATCTCGGAGCACGGCTCGCAGCGCCTCATCGGCCGATTGCGCACGCACGATGCGTTCGCCGAGTGGCTCGAGGACGGCCTCGAACGCCTGAAGGTTCTCGACGCGGTCGTCGACGATGAGGACGTTGACGGGGGTCCGCGAAATGGTCGCGGCAGGGGCGCCGGAGCTGTGCCCCGAAGGCGCTTCGTCACCGGCGGCGTGTCCGTGATCGGGGGCTCCGGCGCGCGCCCGGGCGGACGCGCTATCGTCCTGAGCGGTCGGGTCCTGGGTCATGGGTGCGGGAGCAGCAGGCAGGCGGTCATCGGGGAAAAGACCGTTCACTGCACACAACGGGCCTGACGGCGGATCATCCCGTCGCATTCGTTGCGACGCGTGCGTCGCCGAAGTTAGTATGGCGAGGGGCCCGATCGGACGTGTCGAGGACGCTCAGCGTTGCGTCCCGCGCACGCCCGGGCTCCCTGCGCGAGGTCCGTGATGCACGCCGTCTCGCGCTGGTTGTGATGGTCCTCACTGACGGAGGGAACGAATGACAGCGCGTACCCCTTCCGTCGCCATGACATCGCGCATCCTCCTCACGGGCGCCAGCGGTTATGTCGGAGGCCGTCTCCTCCGATTGCTCGAAGGCCGTGGCCACGCGGTGCGCTGTCTCGCGCGACGTCCGGAGGCCCTCGCGGACAAGGTCGGTCCGTCCACGGACGTCGTCGCCGGCGATGTCCTCGACCGACCCAGCCTCGACGCCGCGCTTCGTGGGATCGACGTCGCGTACTTCCTCGTCCATTCGATGGGATCGGCCGGATCCTTCGAGGAATCGGACCGGCGGGCCGCCGTCAACTTTGCCGCAGCCGCGAAGGCAGCGGGTGTCGCGCGCATCATCTATCTCGGCGCACTGGGCAACGACGCCGGGGAACTGTCACCCCACCTTCGCAGTCGCCAGGAGGTGGGGCGGCTGCTGCGCGAGACCGGTGTGCCTGTGCTCGAGTTCCGCGCATCCATCGTCATCGGCTCCGGCAGTCTCTCCTTCGAGATGATTCGCTCGCTCGTCAAGCGACTGCCGATCATGATCACGCCGAAGTGGGTGAAGGTGCCGGCGCAGCCGATCGCGATCGATGATCTGCTCGAGTACCTGGTCGCCGGACTCGACCTGCCGGCAGCGGAGTATCGCGTCTTCGAGATCGGCGGCGCGGAGCGGATGTCCTATGCGGATATCATGCACGTCTACGCACGCCACCGCGGGCGGCGGCTCTGGATGATTCCAGTACCGGTGCTGACCCCATACCTCTCGAGCCTCTGGCTCGGCCTCGTGACACCGCTGTATGCACGCGTTGGACGCAAGCTCATCGAGAGCATCGTTCATCCCACCGTTGTCCGCGACGCCGCTGCGCTTCGAACGTTCGCGGTGCGACCGGTGGGTGTCGACGAGGCTGTCCGACGCGCGCTCGCTGACGAGGAATCCGCTCCTGCACCGACGCGGTGGACCGATGCGCTCTCGTCATCGGGGTCAGTGCGTTCATGGGATGGCGTGCGGTTCGGACCCCGCCTCGTGGATTCACGGACGACCACGGTTGAAGCGCCGCCCGCCGTGGCGTTCCGTCCCATCGAGCGCATCGGCGGTCGCACCGGGTGGTATGCGTTCGGCTGGCTATGGCGGTTGCGCGGGTTTCTCGATCTCCTCGTTGGCGGCGTCGGGATGCGACGGGGCCGTCCATCGCCCGTCGCGCTTCGGGTGGGCGATACGCTCGATTTCTGGCGTGTCGAAGCGTTCGAACCAGGCCACCTGCTGCGGCTGTCCGCGCAGATGAAGCTGCCCGGTCGTGCGTGGCTCGAGTTCGAGGTGACGAGGACCGGGTCATCCTCGATCATCCGGCAGACCGCGACCTTCGATCCGGTCGGAATGCTCGGCCGGGCGTACTGGTATGCACTCTTCCCCGTGCACCAGCTCGTGTTCCGGGGAATGTTGCAGGGAATCGCGAGCGCCGCGCTCCGTGAAGGGACGGCGCCTGCGGGCTGAGACGGTGCCGACAACTGCTCCTTCCTCGCGTTCGTATCCTTCGCCCCGCTCGATGCTGGACGCCATGCCGAGAAACCTGTTTCGTATCACCGTCGCTTCCGCGGCATGGACCGCCCTCGCGAGCAGCTGTGCTCATCGCGCTCCCGATTCGGCTGACGGGACCGGCCCGATTGACTTTCAGATCGAGAAGCCGGCAATGGCGATCTCCTCGAATCCGCGTCCGCGTTACCCGGCGGAGCTCGTGCCGACCGGGGATACCGGCACCGTCCGCATCCGCGTCGCCGTGGAGAAGAACGGTGTCGCCGACATGAAGAGCGTTATCGTGGTGGCATCGCCGCATCCGGCGTTCACTCGCGAAGTGCTCAAGGTTCTTCCGGGCTATCGCTTCATTCCGGCGGAAGTCGGCGGCACATTGACCGGAGGTTGCCAGGTGGCTCCATCCGGCGTGGAGATGTGCAAGCCGGGTCGCCCAGGGAAGAAGCTGCGCATGGACGTCGAGATGGATTTCGTGTTCGTCGTTCCGCCCACCTGACGCGACACGGGGCGGCGTCCGATCGGACGCCGCCCCGTTGACGCTCACCCCCCGCGCTTACCGCGACGCGTTGGCAAGATCGGATAATGCGCTCGCGAGCATCCGAACCTTTGCCGCGTTCATCCCACCGGCTTCACCGTTGAGCTCCGATGCGAGCCGCGTCAACGCATCACGGCGGGCGCTGCCCGATGCGTTTTCTGCGCCGCCGAGGGCGCGTCGGACCGATGCAACACGCCCCGACGGGAGACCGTTCGACCGTTCCAACTGATCGACGTAGGCGCGCGCGAGCGAGAAGCTCGCCGGCCAGACGAACTTCGGCTGCGCCTGCGGGTTGAGGTAGTCGAGGCGCACGGTCTTCGCTGCATCGATCTCGTTCTGCGAGATGAATCCGCTCGGCGCGAGCTCCATGATGTCGAGTCCGCGCATGATCTCCGAGCTGACGATGAGGCCGTTGTACCAGTAGACCGACCACGATCCGGCGAGCGACGGGCGCGCGGCATCGACCGGGCCGCGGTCGAAGAACGCGATCTCGCGGGGACGGGCGGCGTCGGTCCAGTCGAACACCGAGATGCCCCCCTGATACCACGACTGCACCATGATGTCGCGTCCCGGAATCGGGATCAGCGACCCGTTGTGCGCGACGCAGTTCTCGGTCGCTGTCTGGGCGGCCGGGAGCTTGTAGTAGCTCTGGAACACCATCTTCCGGTTCTCGAGCGTGAAAATCGCATTGGCGCCCCACTCCGGCTTGTCCGCTGCGCGGCACTTCGGGGACGTGCCGCCGCCCCACTCGTCGGTGAACAGCACCTTGCTGCCGTCGTTGTTGAACGTCGCCGAATGCCAGTAGGCGAAGTTCGAATCCGCGGCGGTGGCAATGCGCACCGGGTTCACGGGATCGCTGATGTCGAGCAGCATCCCGTAGCCCTCGCACGCGCCACCGGCCAATCCGATCGCCGGGTACACCGTGATGTCGTGGCACTGGGTCGGGCCGGGCTTCGGTCCGCTCGCCGTATTGACGCCGAGGTAACGGTCGATGATGCCCTGGATCGCTCCGCGAAGGGCCATGCTGTCCGCGGCCGTCGGCGCGCCGGTGCCCTGGCGGGTGCGAACGATGCTGTCGAGCAGCGGCTGCGTGAACTGCGGAGGCACGACGATGTCCTGACCCTGGACGGTCGCGGTGTACTGGCCGGCCGCGCGCGCTGCCGCGGCCGCCGCGCGCGCCGCAGCAATGTCCTCGGCCGCCGCGCCGTGCGTGGCCGGTGCGGTGAGGTCGGTGAAGATCCGCGGCGAGCTGACGATCGTCGCACGCTCTGGATTGCGCACAGGAACCTTGATCACCTCGATCCGGAAGAGCGAAGAGTTCGGGTTCCGGTCCAGCGGCCCGTCGATGCATCCCTCGAGCTCATCGCCGGAGCGCACGGGCGACGAGCCGGAGATGTAGACGTAGACGTTCTCGGGATCCTTCGGGTCGACGAAGGCGGTGTGCGTGTGCGATCCACGGCACGTCTGCACATTCCCGACATTCCTCGGATTCTGGAGATCACTGATGTCGAAGATGCGGAGGCCGCGCAGCCGGTCACGGCTGACCGGGGCCTGGACGCCCTGCGTCCCGCAATCGAGGCGTGCAGCGAGGTCTTCGCCGGATATGAAGAGGAGGTTCCGGTAGATCGAAACGTCACTCTGCGATGCGGGGCAGACAAATCCCTTGCGCAGCGTCGGGTTGGCGGGATTCGAGATGTCCCACACCTGGAAGCCGTTGAAGCTCCCTTGAATCGCGTACTGACCGTAGAACGCCAGGTCCGAGTTGATGCTCGAGGCAAACGCGGGCGGCGTCGGCGTCTTCGAAAGGATGCGAAGATTCCACGAGGCTTCACCGGCGTCCCGCAGTCCCGCCCGGAGTCCGACGCGCGGATCGGGGCTCGGTGGCGTGGTGGACATCGGAGGCGGTGCCGGTACGTCGCCGGGCGTCGAGGTGGTCGACGCCGGCGCGCATGCCGCGGCGATGGTGAGTACGAACGGGAGGCAGGCGCGCGCGGCGCCCGCCAAGGTGCGTGGATGTGCGAATACCATGTCGGGTTCCTGTAGTGTGTCGGCCTGGAGACGGTGACTGCGGTAAAGAGTGTCGCTCATTCGGGTGGTCGTTGAAAGAGCATTGCGGCAAGCATCGAGGTCATGCGCTCGACTTCGGTCTCCTGGTCCACGTTGACGTCCGATGCGAGCTTGAACACGGACTGGTCCTGCGCGGCTCCCGGTGTCGCGATGAGCGCCTGCACCATTGCCATCGCGCCGCGGTGATGCTGGATCATGAGGGAGAGGAAGAGCCGATCGAACTCGGCGCCGCGCGCGCTTTCGAGCTGCGTCAGCTGTGCTGGCGTCAGCATTCCGGGCATCGTCGCCGCATGCTGCGCGTGGTCCATGTGGCTCGACATCGCGCCCGGATCCGGCACCGGTTGTCCGCGATCGCGCAGCCACTGCCGCATCAGCACGATCTCGTCCTCCTGGGCATTGATGATCCGCTCGGCGAGCGTCCGCACCGGCGCGCTCGCCCCGTTCGCCGGGGCCAGGCGCGACATGACGATCGCCTGCGCGTGATGGCCGATCATGCCCGACATGAAGGCGACATCGGCCGCGGTGTAGGGATGCCGGGAGCTGTCAGGGCGCGGCGTCGCGGCGCCAGCGGCTGCACCGCTCGCGGAGGACGATGGCGTCGGCAGTGTGCGCGGCGTGGTCCGACAGGCGGTGGCCAGCAATACGACTGCGACGGCGGAAGCGAAGGACGAGGGTCTCATGTTCCTGAATGATGGCGATGCCCGGGGATCGTGCGGAAGTGGGAGTAACGCCGTGGACCTCCGTGCCGTGCCCGTCGACAGGCGCGGTGGCGCAGTCATGCGTTGCATCTCCCCGCACTCCCTCGCGTGGCGAAGCGGAAGCGATCGGGGGCATAGCGAAAGCCATCCCTGCTCGATTGTTTCCCGGCGATGTAGAGAACCCGCCCCCGGCTCCGACTACCCGCGAGCGCCACCACCGGCGCCCAACCTTTCATTGGGGAACGCTCCATGAAATTCATGCTGATGATGAACGCCCCGCGGGGAACCGGCGACTACCAGGTGGACAGCTGGGCCCCGCAGGACGTCAAGGCGATGATCGAGTTCATGCACACCCTGAACAGGGATCTCACGGCAGCCGGCGAGCTCGTGAGCGCCGAGGGACTCGCCGCACCCGGCGAGGCGAAGCTCGTCCGCGCCTCGAAGAATGGCGGGCCGCCGGTCACCGACGGGCCATTCCCCGAATCGAAGGAGTTCCTCGCGGGTTATTGGATCGTGGACGTCGAGTCTCCGGAGCGCGCGTACGAGATCGCGGCGCGTGTCTCCACGGCGCCGGGACCGGGCGGCGCGTCGCTGTTCATCCCCGTCGAGGTCCGGCAGGTCATGAGCGCGCCGCCTACCGACGCGTGACGGCGGAGTCTCCGGACTCCACCCTTGGCCACCTGCTGCGCGAGATCGCGCCGCAGGTGCTCGGCGCCCTCGCCCGTCGGCACGGAGACTTTGCCGCCGCGGAAGATGCCGTGCAGGACGCGCTCATCGCCGCGGCGGCACAATGGCCGGAGGAAGGAACGCCGGGTAATCCCCGGGGCTGGCTGTACCAGGTCGCGCACCGACGCCTCACCGATGGGCTCCGCAGCGACATCGCGCGCCGCAGGCGCGAGGAGACCGTCGCGACGCAGTTGTCGAATGAAGCGGTGGTCCAGCCGTCCGACACCGACTTCGGGGCGGAGGAGGACGACACCCTCGTGATGCTGTACATGTGCTGCCATCCAGCACTGACGCTGCCGTCCGCGATCGCGCTGACGCTGCGTGCCGTCGGCGGCCTGACGACGGCGGAGATCGCGAATGCCTTTCTCGTTCCCGAGGCGACGATGGCTCAGCGCATCAGCCGCGCGAAGGGGGCGATACGCAGCTCGAAGATTCCGTTCAGCATGCCGACCGACGCCGAACGTGCCCAACGGCAGGCCGCGGTCCTCCATGTGCTCTACCTCATTTTCAGCGAGGGCTACACCAGCAGCTTCGGACCGAGCCTGCACCGCACTGATCTCTCCAACGAGGCTATCAGGCTGACGCGCGCAGTTCACGCGCTGCTGCCGGACGACGGCGAAGTGACAGGCCTTCTCGCACTGATGCTCCTGACCGATGCGCGGCGAGCCGCGCGCACTGGCCCGTCCGGCGAGTTGATCCCGCTCGATGAGCAGGACCGCACGCTCTGGGACCAGCGATTGATCGCCGAGGGGACCGCGCTCGTGTCAACGGTGTTGTCGGCGGGCGCGGTAGGGTCGTACCAGCTCCAGGCCGCGATCGCCGCCGTTCATGCCGGCGCCGCCCGCGCCGAAGACACGGACTGGCTGGACATCCTCGGGCTGTACAGCCTCCTCGAGCGCATGTCGGACAACCCCATGGTTGCACTCAACCGCGCCATCGCCGCCGCAATGGTGCGCGGTCCGCGTGTAGGCCTCGAACTTCTCGATGCGCTGGACGTCGAGGGGAGGTTGCAGGGTCACTACCGTCTCGACGCCGTGCGCGGGCACCTGCACGAGATGGCGGGCGATCGCGATCGTGCCATCGGGCACTACCGCGCCGCGGCCCAGCGCACGGCGAGCATCCCCGAACGCGACTACCTCATCACGAAGGCTGCTCGGCTGGCGTCGTCGCCGTGACAATAGGCATCGCGCCGCATGAGGCATAACTTCTCGATGGGTGCGACTCTCGCGTCCGGCCGCGCACGAATGGTGCGCGGCGCTCCGCTCTCGCAGGGACACATGAAAAACCTGATGTTGGGCCCGAAGGTGTTGGCGTTTATCCTGGCACTTGGCGGATCGGTCGCGCACGCGCAGGGTGCAGTGGCAAGCGTGGCGCCCGCCACGACTCCCCTGACGATCGGCGAGACCTTCACGATGACGTCGAAGGTCCTTGGCGAGGTGCGGCGGATCAACGTTTACGCGCCGCCGGTATACGGCGACTCGTCGGGCGCAGCCTTGCCGGTCCTGTACATGCCCGACGGCGGAATGGCCGAGGACTTCCTGCACATCGCCGGGCTCGTGCAGGTCTCCGTCGGGAACGGGACCATGCGGCCGTTCCTGCTCGTCGGGATCGAGAACACGGAGCGCCGTCGCGACATGACGGGGCCGACCACGAACGACGACGACAGGAAGATCGCGGTGCGTGTCGGCGGGTCCGCCGCGTTCCGCGCGTTCATCGGCACGGAGCTCATGCCACTCGTGAGGGCGCGCTATCGCACGACCACCGAGACCGCGATCGTCGGCGAGTCACTGGCTGGGCTCTTCGTCATGGAGACGTTCTTCCTCGAGCCCGAGTTGTTCGACACCTACATCGCCTTCGATCCGAGCCTGTGGTGGAACCGCGAGGGGCTCGTGAAGGACGCTCGGAGTCGGCTGCGCACCGGAACGCCAACGAAGGCGAGGCTGTATTTCGCGAGCAGCAGCGAGCCAGGCATTGTCGCTTCAGCACAGCGCCTGGCGGAGATTCTCCGCACGAGCACCCTCCCCGCAGCGGCGTGGCACTACGAGCCGATGCCGGGGGAACAGCACTCGACCATCTACCATCCCGCTGCGCTGCGCGCGTTTCGCGCGCTGTTCACGCCTGCTGTGGTCAGGTGAGGCCTTTGTGACGTGACTTCCGCCTTCCTCGATGCACTGCCCGGCCCGGACGGCGCCCCGATGGTCATACGCCGGCCCGTCGCCGATGACGCGCCTGCTGTCCTGACGTACATGCGCAAGGTTGGCGCGGAGTCGGGGTTCCTCTCCTTCGGGGCGGAAGGACCACCGATCGATGAGCCAGCAGAGCGCGTGTTCCTCGCAAACATCGCCACGAAGGACAACGCCCTGGCAATCATTGCGGAATGGCACGGCGAGATCGTCGGCTACCTGACCTTCACCGGCGGCAATCGGACCCGGACGCGGCACGCCGGTGAGTTCGGAATCACCGTCACGCGCGCCTGCCAGGGTATCGGCCTAGGCCGGCGACTCATGGTGCTGCTGATCGACTGGGCGCGCGCCTCGGGGGTCGTTCGCAAGATCAACCTGCTCGTCCGTAGCGACAACGCGGCGGCCATCGCTCTCTACGAATCGCTTGGCTTCGAGCACGAGGGTTGCAAGCGGCGCGACCTGCTGCTGGACGGTGCGTTCCACGATGCCCTGCTCATGGGGCTGCTCGTGGAACCTGCGCTGACCGCGCGGGGTCTCCCAGCGGATCCGACACACTCACCCACGAGGCCATCGTGATGCGCACCATGCTCCGAACGCTGTCGTTCACCATCCTCGCTGCGTCATGTCTCCCGGCACAGAGGACGACGACGCCACCTCCGGCGAGGCAGGACTCGACGTTCGCGCGGGCGCCGCGGCGTGAGTACGTCGGAAAAAGTTCGCGCGCCGACTCCCTGCGTGGAGCGATCGCATCGCCCGGCCGCCGCTGGTGGGATGTCACCTTCTACGACCTGCACGTCGCGATCGATCCGCGCGACAGCAGCATCACCGGCCGCAATGCAATCACCTATCGCGTCGTTGAACGGGCGGCGGAGATGCAGATCGACCTGATGGAGCCACTCCAGGTGGACAGCATGATCGATGGCGAGCGCCGCACGGTTCGCTTTCGGCGTGAAGGCGCCGCCTTCTTCGCGACGTTGCGCTCGGCGCCGCGCGTTGGAGCCATCGGCACCATCACCGTCTACTACCACGGGCGTCCGCGCATCGCGCGCAATCCACCCTGGGAGGGTGGATTCACGTGGGAGCGCGACAGCCTCGGACGCCCATGGGTGGTGACGACCGACCAGGGAATGGGGGCCTCGGTGTGGTGGCCGAACAAGGACTCCCAGGCCGATGAGCCGGACAGCCAGCGCGTCGCGTTGACGCTTCCCGATCCGATGATCGATGTATCGAACGGGCGCCTTCGCAGCACGACGAAGCACTCCAACGGGACGACGACGTACGAGTGGTTCGTCGTCAACCCGATCAACAACTATGCGATCGCCGTCGCGGCGGGATCATATGCCCACTGGAGCGAAGTCTACGACGGCCTCAATGGCAAGCTGACGATGGATTTCTGGCCGCTGCTGATCGCTGTC
>JANPKQ010000091.1:0-3654 GCA_031426115.1 Gemmatimonadaceae bacterium
TCGCGCCGCCTCGGCGGGCAGCAGGGGCAGCAGGGGCAGCAGGGGCAGCAAGGGCAGCAAGGCCAGCAAGGCCAGCAGGGCCAGCAGGGCCAGCAAGGCCAGCAAGGCCAGCAGGGCCAGCAGGGCCAGCAAGGCCAGCAAGGCCAGCACGGCCAGCAAGGCCAGCAAGGCCAGCAAGGCGAGCAGGGTCAGGGCGGCCGGGGCGGTCAACCCGGCGGGGGGCGTGAGCCGGGAAGCGTCGGGCTGAACGGGCGCGGCGGTCCGGACACCCGCGGCGGTGGCGGAGGCGGGTTGTCGGCCGCCGACCGGCAGCAGTTCGGCCGCGAGCTGCGCGAGCGGCGCGAGGACGCCACGGCACTCCGTCGCGAGCTCGCGGCGCAGGGCTACGATGTCGCCGATCCCGACCGGATTCTCGAGCGCATGCGGCAACTCGCGGCCGACGGATCGTACGACGACACGGAAACGTCGAAGCGGCTCCAGAGCTCCGTCATCGAGGGGCTCAAGGCCTACGAGTACGCCCTGCGCCGGCAGATCGAGGGAACGAGCAAGGAGAAGCTCTTCCTCGGCGGCAACGACGATGTGCCGGAGGGCTTCCGCAAGCTCGTGGAGGAATACTACAAGTCCCTCTCATCCCGGCCGCCGAAGCCGTGATGCCAAAGCAGCGGAGCACGAACGCATGATCGCCGCGCTACTGCTGCTGCTACAGGTGGGAGAAGGTGGTGCAGGGATCATCGAGCTCGAGGGCGGCGCACGAAACCCTGCCTTCGCGCGCGATGGTCGTGTCGCCATCGAAGCGCGCGGTGACATCTGGATCGCGGACTCGGCGGGACCCGGGGCGCAGTGGCGCCGGGTCACATCGGGCGGCGCGTGGGATCGCGCGCCGGCGTGGACGCACGACGGGAAGGCGATCGTGTTCTCCTCCGACCGGCGCGGCGGCGATTTCGATCTTTGGCGCGTGAGTGTCAACGCCATCGGCGCGCCCCTCACCGAGCCGACGAGGATCACGACGACGCCGGGCATCGAAAGCGAGCCGGCCGTCGCGCCCGATGGCAGCATCGTCTTCGCGCGTGGGCGCGGCGCCGGCGCTGACCTCTGGATCCGCACCGCACGCGGACGTGAGCGCCAACTCACGCGGGAGGCTGGTGCCGAGCGGTGGCCCGCCGTGTCGCCCGACGGGCGACGCATCGCTTACGCGGCGACGCGCAACGGGACGAGCCACCTGCACGTCATGGACATCGACGGCGCCAATGATCGCGAGTTGCTCGCGAGCCAACCAGCCGAGTATCCGCGCTGGTCGCCCGACGGCGCGCGCATCGCCTTCACGTCGGCCGGCCAACGGCCCGGCGTCTGGCTGACCGACGCCGACGGAAGCGCGGCCGAGCTGGTGGCAGGCCGTCGCGCTGTGCCCGCGTGGTCCCCCGATGCCGCGCGACTGCTGCTCGTCGAAGCGCCGCTCGAGGGCACCGGCGGCTACAACGGGGATCCGGACCGCGTCGGCGATCGCGATGTTGGCGATCTCTGGCCCTCTACCGGGAGAATGTGGATTGCGCCGGCGAAGGCCGGGTCCGACTCGCTCATCAGCGAGATCCCGCTGCGCCTCCCCGTTGCGCGCGCGGCGCTGAACGCCGAGGCGTTCGATCGCGTCCACAGCCGCGTCGAGCGCGTGTACCTGTCATCCGCCGATGCGTCACGCCGCCGCGACGAATGGCGCGCCGTCGGCTCGCGCCTGCGCGCGCGCGCGGTTGCCGCACGGACCGATGACGAGCTCGATGATGCGATCTGGGAGATGCTGCGGCAGCGTCCGACGTTGCGCGCCCCGGCGACCGGACGCGCGGCGGTTTCCAGCGCCCATCCGGTTGCGACCGCGGCGGGGGTCGAGATGTTCGCCAGGGGCGGCAACGTCGTTGACGCCGCCGTGGCCGTCTCCTTCGCGCTCGGCGTCGTCGAGCCCGATGCCAGTGGCATTGGTGGATACGGCCAGATGCTCGTGCACCTGAAGGGCATGGCCGAGCCGACGCTGATCGAGTTCATGACCGCCGTTCCCGAGCTTGCGTCGATCACCAACACGGCGTTCCCCGCGGGCGGCCGGTTTCCGTCCGACGGACCCGTGCTCGCGAACGTCCCGGGCACGGTGGCGGCAATGCATCTCGCGTGGACGAAGTATGGAAGCCGACGGCTCGCCTGGGCGCAGCTCATCGAGCCGGCGATTCGCGCGGCGGAGAAGGGCTACGAAGTCAGCGACGGGCTCGCGACGACGCTCTCGGTGGAGCGTGAGGGTTTCCTGAAATACCCGGCGAGCCGCGCGCTCTTTTTCCGCGATGGCGTGCCGCGCGTCGCGGGCGAAACGGTGCGCAACCCCGACCTCGCCTGGACGCTGCGCGAGATCGCAAAGGGCGGAGCGGATGCGTTCTATCGCGGGACGGTCGCCCGCCGGATGGTGGACGCGCTGTCGAAAGAAGGCAACGCCATCCGTCTTCCCGATCTCGATCGTTACGAGGCGCGCGAGCGTCCCCCGGTGTCCGGGACCTTTCGCGGCAACGCCATCTACGCGAGCGGCCCCCCCGTTGCGGGTGGAACGACGCTGATCGCCGAGCTCAACGCTCTCGAGCAATTCACGGCGCCGCGCCCGTACACCGAGGACGCCGCGTCGCTCCACGCCGTGATCGAAGCGTGGAAGCTCGCTCCACGCGGAGCGCGCATCGCTGATCCCGCGATCTGGCCGGTGAACATCGAGCCGGCGATCAGCAAGGACGCGGCGCGCGCGCGATGGGCCTGCTTCGACCCGATGCGCGCCTCGGCGGCCGATGTCCCCGCAACGGGCTGCGCACCGCCGGCGACGCCGCCGCCCCCGTCGCGCGCGGCGCTCGGGCGATGGACACCGGAGTGCGACGGCGCGGTGGCCGGTGTCGCCGTCCGCACCTGTCGATCGACGGGCACCACCGCGTACGCGGTCGCGGACGCCGACGGAAACATGGTCTCCACGACGCAGACCCTTGGTACCTGGGGTGGCGGCTTCTACGTTTCACCGGGACTCGGCTTCCTGTACAACGACAAGGTCACGTCGTACGGGACCGACGCCAACGCACCTGGCGCGCGGGTGGCAGGCGCGCGGCACGGCAGCACGATCACGCCGACGCTGGCGTTTCGTGGCACCGGCCCCGCGAAGGAGCCGTGGTTCGCGATCGGCGCGGCCGGCAACGCATGGATCACGTCGGCGGTCTACCAGACCTTCGTCGGCATCGCCGACGGCGGGCTCGGTCCGCAGGCAGCGCTGGAGCTTCCGCGGTTCCAGACCGGCCGGCGAACCGCCGACGGTGTGGTCCTGCAGATGGAGCAGGGCGTGGCACCACAGGTACTTCGACAACTCGAAACGATGGGGCATCGCTTCGAATTCATTTCCCTCCCAGGCGAGGTTCGGCAAGGTTATGGTGCGGCAGTGGTGATCCAGGATGGACGTGTGACGGCAGGCGCCGATCCCCGGCGCGCCGGTGCGGCTGGCGCGGTACCGCGCTAGCGTGGCACAGGAAAAGAATCCCTACTTCGAGCTTCGTCGGTCGTCGATCCAGGGACGGGGAGCGTTCGCGCTCAAGCGCATTCGAAAGGGTACGAGGATCATCGAGTACACCGGGGAGATCATCACCGACGACGAGGCCG
>JANPKQ010000092.1:0-1920 GCA_031426115.1 Gemmatimonadaceae bacterium
GAACGATCCGCGGCTGCCCGAATACTTCGGACTAAACGCGGATACCTCAAAGCGTGGAATCGAGAGGTACGGTGGATTTGACGTCACCACCGGTACCACGCCCGGCGATGAGATATCGCCCCTCGATGGCTCGGGGCGCCAGGTCGACAACTACCGTCAACCGATCGCGACCTGGGAAGAAAACCAGCTGATCCTGGCGGAGACCAATTTCGTGCTCACCGGCGCCGCCGCGGCTCAGCCATTTCTCGACGCGGTACGTGCAGCGCACGGCAAGCCAGTGATTCCGGCGACGAGGCAGTCGATCATGGAAGAGAAGTACATCTCGCTCTTCCAGAACCTCGAGGTCTGGAATGATTGGAAGCGGACATGCTTCCCGCGGCTCACACCCGCCTTCGGAAAGGCGGCGATTCCCGGACGGCTCTACTATGGCCAGACGGAAGAGCAGACGAACACGAACACGCCACCGAGCTCCGCCCAGAACCTGTTCACGGTTCGAAACCGGAACGATCCCGCCGGCTGCTGATCGCTGATGGCTCGAGTGACCCGATGTCGCGCCTGACTTCGGGAGACAGTTCGACAACGGCGGGAGGGAGCCCTGCGAGGCACCCTCCCGCCGTGCACATTATTTGGTGTGGAAGCGAGTGTCCGCCTTACCTTCGCGAGGGTCCTGTCGATAATGCGACGCTCACATCTGTTCATCATCCCGTTGCTTGCGGGGTGTTACGTCTACCATCCAGTGGCGGGAAGCAGGCCTCCCGCCACCGAGGAAGTTCGCCTGGCACTCACCGACGCCGGGACGGCGAACCTCGCCTCGCAGCTCGGGCCGTCGATCGTCGAGGTATCGGGGCGGCTCGTCGCCGACTCCGCGGATGCCTACATCGTGTCGGTGCTGGGGACGAGAACCCGCGGCGGCGTCGAGGCGAGCTGGCGCGGTGAGCGCGTCACAGTGCAGCGATCTCTGGTAGCCCATCTCGAGGAGCGGCGTTTTTCCCGAACACGGACCGTGCTGGCCGGCGTCGGGACCGTTGTGGCGACGCTCCTCGCCCGCGAAGTGTTCTGGGGACCGGGGAGCGTCTTCGGGGGATCGAACTCGGGTGGCGGCCGGAGTCCCCGATGAAGGCGTAGCGCGCGGCGACTCGCGCCGATGGTTTGACCTCGGCGGTTGCGGCCCCGGCTCACAGCAGTAGCCCGATCAAGCGCGCCGGCAAGTGGCCGTCGCCCGTCGACCAACGTCAGTCGACGATGGCGCCCGGGAGGACGTAGGTCAGGGGATCGACGACGCGGCCGTTGACGTGGATCTCGTAGTGCAGGTGCGGACCGGTCGAGATGCCACTGTTGCCGACCGCCGCGATCACTTCGCCGCGGGTCACGCGCTGCCCCTTCCGGACCAGTACACGGGACGCGTGTGCGTACTTCGTCACGATCCCGTTGCCGTGGTCGATCTCGACGATGAGGCCGTAGCCGGCTTCGCGCCCGACATCGATGACGATGCCCGAGGCCGGCGCAACGATCGGCGCTCCCATGGGCGCGGTTACGTCGATACCCTCGTGAGGACGGGCGATGTGCAGGATCGGGTGGAGGCGGCTGCGGGAGAAGTTGCTGCTGAGCCAGCCCGCCGTCGGCATGATCGATGGCGTGCTCGCAAGCTTGTCGGCATGACGCGAGAGCGTGTCCGAGATCTCGGCGAAGCTCGCCAGCAGGACGTTCGCGCGGCGGAGAAGGCCATCCAGATCGACGCGGGCACCGAACGCCTGGCGCCCGAGGGAGGGATTGGTCTGGTAGAGCGGGTCGTGGCTCAGGTCAGGTGACCCCGGCCCGCCGATGCCTGCCTCGCGCACCTCGGAGTCGACGGACGGGAGGCCGGCGAAGAGCCGGATCTGCTCATCCCGCTTGCCGATCGATCCGATGGTGTCCTGAAGC
>JANPKQ010000093.1:0-6009 GCA_031426115.1 Gemmatimonadaceae bacterium
GCGGCGCCGTTTACGGTGGCCGCGACCACTACCTCGGCGACGGAAAGTCGAAGCTGGCTCACGCCGAGGGTCAGGATCAGCGGGAAGTTGACGGTCGGCGAGCTCCCGGGGTTGAAGTCCGACGCGAGAGCGACTGCCGCCCCGGCGTCGATGAGCCGCCGTGCCGGTGCATTTGCCCCACGCCCGAGAAAGAGCATCGTTCCGGGCAGCAGGGTTGCCACGGTGGGCGACGTCGCGACCGCCTCGATCCCGCCGTCGCTGATAGCGGCCAGATGGTCCACGGACACGGCCCCGATCTCGGTGCCAAGCTCCGCGGCCCCGGCGGGCTCCAGCTCGTCGGCATGGAGTTTCAGTCCGAGCCCTGCCGCCTTGGCGGCGAGAAGGAGGTCGCGCGACTCGGGGACCGTGTAGACGCCGGGCTCGCAGAAAACATCGGCAAATTTCGCGAGGCGCTCCGCGACGACTGCGGGCAGCATCTCGTCGCGCAGCATCGCCATCCAGTCACCGCGCGTCCGGTCGGACGCGCGTGCAGCGGCGGGAATCTCGTGCGCGCCCAGCCAGGTCGGAATGATGCGAAGTGAATGGCTCATCGACAGCGTTCGGATCGCCCGCAGCATCCGGATCTCGGTTTCCGTCGACAGCCCGTACCCCGACTTGATCTCCAGCGTCGTGGTGCCATGCGCTGCAAGGCGTGCAAGCCGGGGCCGTGCGAGCGCCACCAACTCCTCCTCTGACCGCGACGCGACGTCACGCACCGAGGAATGGATTCCCCCGCCCATCCGGGCGATCTCCATGTAGGTCTGGCCGCTCGCCCGCAGTTCATGCTCTTCGAAGCGAGGCTTGCCGAAGAGCGCATGAGTGTGCGAATCCACGAGCCCAGGCGTGACGACGCATCCGGAACAGTCGATTCGCTCCGCACGGGGAAACCGGCGTTCGAGCTCGGCGGCAGGACCTACCGCCATTATGCGCCCATCGCTGATCGCAACCGCTGCATCACTTAGCACGCCGGCGTCGCGCATCTCGGAGCCCCGCCGCGCGCGGGGCGGCCCCGCGCAGGTGACGACCTGCCGCGCGCCAACGAACAACGTGTCGCCGACGACGCTCACGCCATTACGTCGCGCACGCGCGAGAGCCGAAGCGGGGCCTGAGCTTCGCCGCGGCAGGCGTAGTAGCAGGCGTTACAGTCAATCGGCTTGTACGCCTTGAACTCGGACCAGTGGAAGTCCGTGGGGAAGTCCGGACAGCGCTTCACCCAGCCGACCGGATCGACATGGATGGTCCTGATCCCCGACTGACACGGCTCCTTCATCTCACCGCGGACATAGCGCGGGACCTGCTCGAGGTAGTAGTCCGAGTTGGTGATCACTCCACGCTTGCCACGCTTGAAGGCGAGTAGCTCATCGATGGAGCCCTGCAGGTCGCCCGACGCCTTGCCCTGCAGCAGGTGCACCTGATTCCCGTTCTTGTTGTCTGTGTACGTGCTGAAGTTCACGCCGCAGCCGAGCTCCTGCGCACGGCGGACGATTGGCATCAGCTGATCGAGATTGTCGTTCTTGATGACGGTATTGAACCGGATGTTGTCGATGCCGAGCGCGCGCATGCTTTCGACCGTCGCCATGATGCGGCGCGTCAATCCGGGAATTCCTCGGGCGAGATCATGCCGCTCGTCGAGGTAGTCGAGCGAGATGTTGAACTGATTGATCCCCGCCTGCCATAGCGCGAGCCCGCGCTCCGGCGACAGCATCGCCCCGTGGGTGATCAGGGTCATGTACTTGAACCGGATGGCGCCCGCGACGGTCGAGACGAGCTGTTCGAGGTCACGGCGAAGCGTGGGCTCTCCACCTGTGAACGTCACCATCATTGGATTGAAGAAGCGCGCGGCGTCCGCAAAGCTCTTCAACTCGGTCTCCTTTGCGCGCGGATCCGTCTTCCAGTAGTCGCAGAACGAGCAGCGCGCATTGCACCGCATCGTCACCTCGAAGTGCACGAGGACAGGACGATTGCGCGCGCAGAGATACGCGTACTTCGTAAGGAAGATCGGAACGTGCCAGGGCTTGAAGCGCGAGGAGAGCATGAGTCCGGAGGAATGGAGCGCGGGCGCCGGGAAGTCTACAACATCGGAAGCGTGATGCCTGATGCGCGCGCCGTTTCCACGGCCGTCTGGTAACCGGCGTCCGCGTGGCGCGCCACGCCGATGCCCGGATCGTTGGTGAGCACGCGTTCGAGGCGAACGCGTGCTTCTGGCGTTCCGTCAGCGACGATGACCTGACCGGCATGAAGGGAGTTGCCGATACCGACGCCGCCGCCGTGATGGAAGGATACCCAGGTCGCTCCGCTTGCGACATTGAGCAAGGCGTTGAGGATCGCCCAGTCGGCGATCGCGTCACTGCCGTCGAGCATCGCCTCGGTCTCCCGGAACGGTGATGCCACGCTGCCGGTGTCGAGGTGATCGCGGCCAATGACGATTGGCGCCGACAGCTCACCCGAGGCGACGAGGTCGTTCAGCGCCACCCCGAACCTGGCCCGCTCTCCCTGACCGAGCCAGCAGATGCGCGCGGGCAAACCCTGGAACTGCACTCGCTCGCGGGCGAGGCGAATCCAGCGCGCGAGATGGTGGTTGTCCGGAAAGAGCTCGAGGACGAGCGCGTCGGTGCGATGGATGTCCGCGGGATCCCCCGAGAGCGCAACCCATCGAAACGGGCCCTTTCCCTCGCAGAACAGCGGCCGCACGTATTCGGGGACGAACCCGGGAAAGTCGAACGCGTTGGAGACACCCGCGTCGTAGGCGACCGTCCGGATGTTGTTTCCATAATCAAACGTCACCGATCCGCCTCGCTGCAACGCCAGCATCGCCTGGACATGCTGCACGATCGAGGCGGTAGCGGCCGCGATATACGCGGCCGGATCCGCCCCCCGCAATCTCGCGGCGGCTTCGAGCGACATCCCGTTCGGCACGTAGCCGTTCAGCGTGTCGTGCGCACTCGTCTGGTCGGTGACCACATCGGGCGACACGCCGCGCGCAACCAGCTCGGGCAGGACATCGGCCGCATTCCCAATGAGGGCGACGGACAACGCGGTCCCTGCGGCCCGCGCGCGACCGACTGTTTCGAGAGCCTCGTCCAGCGATGACGAGACAACATCGCAGTATCGGGTAGCGAGGCGCTTGGCAGCCCGCGCAGGATCGATCTCGATCGCGAGCACGGCAGCGCCGTGCATCGTAGCGGCGAGCGGTTGGGCGCCGCCCATGCCACCAAGGCCTGCCGTCACCACCAGACGACCCGCGAGCGAGCCGCCGAAATGACGCGCGGCCACGGCACCGAACGTCTCGTACGTGCCCTGCAGGATTCCCTGGGTACCGATGTAGATCCACGAGCCTGCCGTCATCTGCCCATACATGATGAGGCCCATTCGCTCGAGCTCGCGGAAGACGTCCCACGTCGCCCAGCGGCCGACGAGGTTCGAGTTCGCGATGAGCACTCGTGGCGCGTTCTCGTGCGTGCGGAACACAGCGACCGGTTTTCCGCTCTGCACGAGGAGGGTCTCGTCGTTTCCAAGCGCGCGGAGTGAGCGCACGATCGCGTCGAACGATGCCCAATCCCGTGCTGCCTTTCCGGTGCCGCCGTACACGACGAGGTCGTCGGGGCGCTCGGCAACATCGGGATCGAGGTTGTTCATCAGCATGCGCATGGCAGCTTCCTGCTGCCATCCACGACATGACAGCGCGTTTCCGCGAGGAGCCCGGACCGGCCGTGCGCCGGGCGCCTGTGGGCTTCCCGGTACCTGCGTCATCGTCATGGAATCTCCCGCGCCGCAAAGTCTCCGCGTGCGACGGCCGCCGCAATCGCGAGGATGTCGTGGCTCAGTACCCGATCGCGCTCGAGCGGCGCTACGATGGCACGAACACGGGCATGCGCCCGCTGCACCGGGGCACTCGACCGTAACGGGGCGCGAAAGTCGAGCGCCTGCGCGGCGCACATCATCTCGATCGCCAGGACGTGGCGAACGTTCCCGACGACGCGGCGCAGCTTCCACGCCGCCCCCATCGACATCGGAACGACATCTTCCTTGTTGCCGTCCGTGGGGATGGTGTCCACCGTCGCCGGATGCGCGAGGACCTTGCACTCGCTTGCGAGCGCGGCGGCCGTCACCTGCGCCATCATGAACCCCGAGTTCAATCCGGCGTCCGGCACGAGGAACGCCGGCAGATCGTCGTTGAGCTCCGGGTTCACGAGCCGGTCGATCCGGCGTTCAGAGATCGTCGCCAGGTTGGTCAGCGCGATGGCAAGCACGTCGAGCGCGAGTCCGACTGCCTGACCGTGGAAGTTTCCGCCGCTGACGACGCTTCCGTCCTCGAACACCAGCGGGTTATCCGTCGCGGCGTTCAGCTCGCGCGCGATCATCCCACCGGCAAACTCGATCGCATCCCACACCGGTCCGTGCACCTGCGGCATGCATCGGAGCGCGTATGCATCCTGGACCCGCGAATCGCCGTGGCGGTGTGACTCCCGGATCTCGCTTTCCTCGGTCAGCGCACGCAACAGCGCGGCCGATACTGACTGGCCAACCTGACCCCTGGCATCGTGGATGCGAGCGTCGAAAGCAGTCGGGGTGCCTCGCAGCGCGTCGAGCGTCGCTGCTCCGGCGACGTGTGCCGTCCGCCAGAGGATGCGCGCCTCGTGCAACGCAAGCGCGCCGATGGCGGTGTGCCCCTGTGTGCCGTTGATCAGCGTGATGCCTTCCTTCGGACCCAGCTGCACCGGCCGGAGGCCGGCCTCGGCCAGCATCTCGGAAGCGGGCCCGCTCCTGCTGCCGCGTCGAAGCTCGCCCTCGCCAATGAGGGACAGCGCGAGGTGCGCCAGTGGGGCAAGGTCACCGCTCGCGCCTACGCTCCCCTGCTCCGGCACCGGGGGATACAGCCCGGCGTTGAGCATCCCCACGAGCAGCTCCGCGAGCTCGGGCCGCGACCCGGAGAACCCCTTCGCCAGGACGTTGGCGCGGAGGAGCATCATCGCGCGGACTTCGCGCTCGGCGAGCAACGGTCCCACACCGGACGCATGACTGCGAACGAGGTTGACCTGCAGATCGCCCAGGCGATCGCGGGGAATCGCCACATCGGACATGCGCCCGAAACCCGTCGTGATCCCGTAGGCAACCTCACTGCGCTCGACGATCGCGGCGACGACGCGATTGGTGCTCCGCATGCGCGCGGCTACCGCAGGGCCCAACGCGACGGTCGCTCCCTCGGCCACCGCGTGCACCGCATTCACCTCGAGCGACTGTCCGTCGATCACCACCGTTTCGATCATCGGCGGAATGTCAGCCCGCGCTGTAGGCGGAGCAAGTGTGCGAGCCTAGAAGGCCGAGCCCGGGCGTCGATAGCTTTGCCGCTGATAGTCGAACTTGAGGTCGGGCTGTGCCTTGAGCGCGATGAAGAAGCTGAAGGCGAAATTCCCGTTGGGAGCCTGGAGGATCGAGAACGTCGCGCGCCAGTCGTGAAGCTCACGGGAGAGATTCACCATGTGGCTCGCGAACTGACCGGCTTCGAAGTCGTACGTCGTCTGCCACGACGCGCCCCAGTTCTGCGTCAGCGGCAGCACCATGTTCGATTGAATCGTCGTCGTGGGCGCCCGGCGCAGGAACGGACCGCCGGTGGACGTCTGCGTCGCGAACGCGTCCCCCGTGCGGCCTGACTGGCGCTCGAGGACGCAACGGTCCTGCGAGATCGGGTCAAGCCCGAGCTGGGCACACAGCAGGGCGTCGTTGTCCTCGATGATCGTGCCCCCGCCGACCGGAGGACGCTGGCGGCTGGAGGAGAACGTGAAGGAGGCCGACCACTCCTCGGCGTTCGACACGTCGTACGCCGCCCCGCGACCCGACGTGCCGCCAACGTGCTGTGACGCCGCCTGCCGGGCGTATCGGTCCCCCTCGATCTCCTGCGCATGCTCGAGCTCCGGAGCGGTCACGGGCACTGCACGGCCGAACACGCGATAAAGGGAGGCAAACGGATTG
>JANPKQ010000094.1:0-7161 GCA_031426115.1 Gemmatimonadaceae bacterium
CGTGGCTGCTCGATGCGCAGCCGCCGAAGGAGTACGAGTTCCGTTCAGCGCCGGGCGGGCGAGGGGGCGGGCCGGGGTAAGGCAACCTGTCTACCCGGCAGCGTGTCGAAGGAAGTGCGAGGCGTCGGCGCCGTTGGCCGATGCCAATGCCATCCTCCCCTCGGAGTTCATCATGCGCCACTCATTCATTCGTGTCGTCGCCCTGCTTCTCACTATCGTCACGGCCGCGGGCGCCCAGGCCCCCGCCCCCACCCCGGTCCCCGACGTCACCATCTCGAGATCGGACCGCATCGCCGCCATCGATGCACTGACTCGGGAGCTCACGACCGGCTACGTCTTCCCCGACAAGGCCGTCGAAGTCGATCGCGCGCTTCGCACCCACATCGCGTCCGGCGTCTACGACAGCGTGAACAGCGCACAGGCGTTCGCGACGCTCCTCACCTCGCACCTCCAGGCCGTCACGAAGGACAAGCATCTCCGCGTTCGCGTCGCACCACCCGACGCCGCGACCAACCGGCCGGGACCGCCGTCAGCCGCCAACCGGCTGCGCGCAGCGCGCGAGAACCGCTACGGCTTCGGGAAGTCCGAGATCCTCCCCGGCAACATCGGTTACCTCGAGATCCGGGGCTTCGGCTCGTGGGTCCCCGAGGCACGTGACACGGTCGCGCGCATCCTCTCCGCGCTCGCCGATGCCGACGCGCTCATCATCGACCTCCGGCAGAACGGAGGTGGCAGCCCCGAAGCCGTCGCCTTCGTGTCGAGTTACCTCTTCGGCGATCAGCCGGTGCATCTCAACTCCCTCTACTTCCGGCCGGCGAACGAGACCACCGACTTCCACACGGACCCGCATGTCCCCGGACGGAAGTTCGGCCCGACGAAGCCGGTGTACGTCCTCACGAGCAGCTACACTTTCTCGGCGGCCGAGGAGTTCACCTACAACCTCCAGGCGCGGCGACGGGCGACGATCGTCGGGGAGACGACGGGCGGTGGCGCGCACCCCGGTGGCATCGTGCCGATCGGGCAGCACCTCGTCGCGTTCATTCCGAGCGGTCGCGCGATCAACCCGATCACGAAGTCGAACTGGGAAGGCGTCGGGGTGAAGCCGGAGATCGCTGTCGCACGCGACAAGGCGCTCGACGCCGCGCTCGCGGCCGCGCGGAAGCCGAAGGCAGACTGACGGCATTGTGGCTCGACCAGCGGGCGCCCCTCCGGGCGCCCGTTGTGCATCCATACCTCAGTCCGTCCCCCACTTCATAAGGCGGGGAACGCGATATCGCCGTCCCTGCTTCATATTCCGGGAAGCAGCATGGATCCCGCCACTCGGAGGAAGCGCCCCGTGATGTCCTGTCGCCGTCCCGATCTCATCGCCATCGCCGCTGCATTCGTTGTTGCGGCGACTCCGGTGCGCGCGGGAATCGCCCAGGCCACCGCGCTTCCGGCGCCGGCAGCCGCGCCGGCGCAGCGACTACCCGATCGGCTCACCGATCGCGAGTTCTGGGCACTGAGCAACGACTTCTCCGAGCCGGGTGGTTACTTCCGCTTCGAGAACTTCCTGTCGAACGAAGCGACCTTCCAGTCGGTCGTGCCCGAGCTCCTTCGAACGGTGAAGCCGGGCACGGTCTACTTCGGTGTGGGCCCCGAGCAGAACTTCACGTACATCGCCGAGCTGCGGCCGGCGATGGTGTTCATCTTCGACATCCGTCGCGGCAACCTCCACGCGCAGCTCCTCTACAAGGCACTCTTCGAGCTCTCCGCCGACCGCACGGAATTCGTCTCGCGACTGTTCAGCAAGCCGCGCCCGGCACGACTGGATTCCACGGTCTCCGTGGATTCGATCTTCGACGCGTTCTGGTATGTCGCGACCGACAGCGCCCTCTTCCAGCGAAACCTCGCCGCGGTGAAGGTGCATCTCACGAAGCAGCGGGGCCTTGCGCTGTCCGATGAGGACATCGCCGGGATCGAGTACGTCTATCGAATCTTCTACAGCGCCGGTCCGCGGATCGACTACTCCTATCCAAACGGGCCGAACATGCGGACGCCGACCTACGCGGACCTGATGGTCGCGAACGACGGCGCCGGCGTGCAGCGCGGCTTCCTCGCCACTGAGGCCCGCTTTCGTTTCATGCGCGACCTCGAGATGCGCAATCTCATCGTCCCGGTCGTCGGCGACTTCGGCGGCCCGAAGGCGATTCGCGCCGTAGGGAGCTACGTCAGGGAGCGCGGGGGGATCGTGACGGCGATCTACGCGTCGAACGTCGAGCAGTACCTCTTCCAGTCGGATGCCTGGCGGCGCTACTACGAAAGCGTCGCGACGCTGCCGCTGGATTCCACGAGCACGTTCATTCGGTCGATCGGGTCGATGGGCGGGGGAGGCGGCTACCCTCGCCTGCCGTCGGTGTTATCGCCGGTGGAGGCGATACTCGCCGCGTACCGCGCGGGACGGATCACGTCCTATCACGATGTGATCCAGCTGTCGCGATGAGAACCTGGGCCGGACTTCTCCTGCTTGCCGCGGCGGCCTGCTCACCGCGCGCCGGTGTCGAGCGCCTTGTCCTCGGCGACGACATCGTCCGGACGGCCGACGTCCAGTACGGCGACAGCGCGCGCCAGCGCCTGGATGTCTATCGCCGCCTCACCACCCGTGCGCCCGCGCCTGTCATCGTCTTCGTCTACGGTGGCCGCTGGAAGTACGGGACGAAGGACGACTACCTCCTCATCGGCAACAACTTCGCGCGCCGCGGGTGGGTCACCGTGATCGTGAACTACCGGCTCTATCCGTCTGTGCTCTTCCCCGCGTGGGTGGACGACGGTGCGAGTGCGGTAGCGTGGACGGTTCGCAACATCGAGCGATTTGGCGGCGACACCAGCCGCATCATCGTCGTCGGCCACTCGAGCGGTGCCCACACGACCGCCCTGCTCGCGCTCGACGAGCATTACCTGCGCGATGCCGGTGTCCCCGCGGGCGCCGTGCGCGGCTTCGTCAGCATTTCGGGCCCGGTAGACACGAGCTGGACCGCGCGCGACGTACAACGCCTCATGGGCCCCGCCGAAGGATGGCCGGCAACGTACCCTGCGACGCACATCGACGGCTCGGACCCGCCACTGCTGCTAATGCACGGCGAGGCAGATGAGGTCGTGTCACCTGGCAGCTCGAGGCGCCTTGCCAGGCGGATCCGCGAGCGCGGTGGGTGTGTCGAGCTGCACCTCTACCCCAGCGTCGGACACATCGACATCGCCGCCGCCCTCGGCCTGCCCGGTATCGGGTCGGCGCCCGTGCTCGAGGATCTCGCGCGGTTCGTGCGCGATCCCGTCGGTGAGACGTGTCCCCCGGATTCATCCAAGCGGCGGGAGTGATTCCGGCGTCCTTCTCAGGGTCCCCGCGCAAGGACTGGCTTTCCAGAAGCCATGGGGGGAAGAGCATGAAGGACATGAAGAGCATGAAGAAGGGCGACAGCACCTTCTTTGCGGGCGTTACGCGAGAGACTCGGCGCCGGGAAGCCGAGTGACGTTGCTGGTGCCTGGGTCAACACCTTCATCCTGACATCTATGACGAAGGGTGTTGAGATCTAGCCGATGCAACGGATGAAAGGGCAAGAGTTCCTTGTGCAGGAAACCCTTTGCGTGGCAGTCTTTGGATTAGTACCTGTATTAGCATTTGCATTAGCAATAGCATTTTCATTTGTCTTTTCATTTCCATTTGCATTTGCGTCGGCCGTTGCCGTTGTCCGCGTTAGTCCGCGTCGTCCGCGGCCGGGTCTGCACTTGCAGTTGCTGTTGGTGTTGAAGTAGCACTATCCGCGTCGTTTCCGCGAAATCCGCGGCTGCAGTTCGCCGTTGAAGTGCCCACTCGCCACTCCTCGCTACGCCTGCCCGCCGCCAACACCAGCGCGCCGCGGCGCCGAAGACAGTCCGCGGCCCCCGACAGTCAACGGATGCCTCTCCACGATCCGTCGCGCGATGATCGTCGCGAGCGCCATGATCGTCTCCTGCGGATTCACCCCCGGCGCAGTCGGCAGGATGGACCCGTCGGCGACGTACACGCCCGGAACGCCATGACGCTGGCAGCTCGGGTCGACTCCGCTCGTCCGCGGATCGGTGCCGATGCGACACGTGCCGTTCACGTGCGCGCTGAAGACCGACAGCCGGTTCGGCCCCATCGGCGCCGCGGCAATCGCGTCGATGTCGTGCTCCGAACGCACGCGCACGCAAGGCTCGTGAATCGACAGCGCCTCCGCGGCACCCGCGGCGAGATGAAGTCTCGCCGCAGCCACGAGACCGCGGCGCAATGTCTGCGCATCACGCCCGGCGAGGCGATAGCGGATCCGCACCTGTCCGCGGCGATCGACCTGGACGTCACCGCTCGATCGCCCGAGCTCGGCACCATCCCGTGCAAGCACGATGAAGCTTCCGAGATGTGGGAAGCGCTCCATCACGCGCCGGTGTGGGTCACCGAAGCCGGGCACGGCAACCGACGCGAGTCCGGGCAGCAGCGATGGGCACTCGATCCAGAACCCATAGCCATCCTCGCCACGCAGGAACTCATCGGCGAGCGCTGACTGCGGGACGCCAGCAGTCCCGTACATCTCCCGGTCGTATACGCCAACGACGGCGGACGTTGGATGCAGGCGCAGGAATCGCCCAACGCCACCGCCACCGAGGGCCGAGCGCTGGAGGATCGCAGGAGTGCCGATCGCGCCCGCAGCCACGACGACGATCGGCGCGTCCACCGTCATTGCATGCCGCGGCGCGTGCGTTCCTCGATCGATGATCGTCGCGTGAACGCGTTTCATCGGCGTCGCTCCGCCCCGTTCCACCATCTCGACCCGGTCCACGCGCGCATCGCTGTGCATCCGCGCGCCGGCGGCCAACGCACGCGGAACGTACGTGACCAGGGTGCCCTGCTTCGCACCGTAGCGGCAGCCGATGCCACAGAATCCGGCGCGGATGCAGTCCTTCGCATTGATCTTCGCGGCCGTCGCACTCCAACCGAGCTGGCCGGCGCCCTCGAGGATAATGCGATTGCCCGGCGTGTGAGCGTCCGCCGGCACCATCCGCGCGTGAGTGTCCCCCTCGATGAGGTCGAACACCGGAGCGAGATCCGACGGACTCATCCCCTCGGCGCCATGGCTCCGCGTCCATTCATCGAGCACCCAGTCGCGAGTGCGCAGCATGATCATCCAGTTCACCGTCGTCCCGCCACCGACGCACCGCCCCTGGAGCAGCGAGATCGCGAGGTCCTCGGTCGCCCGCGCACCTCGGTCGGCGTAGAGTCGGGGAACCATCTCCCCTTCCTCCTCGGTGAAGTCGCTCGCGGTCCAGTAGCCGCCCTCCTCGAGGATCACGACATCGTAGCCCGCCTCGGCGAGCCGCGCGGCGACGACTCCCCCACCCGCACCGGTTCCGATGACACAGACATCGGCGGTCAGCGCAACGTCTCCATGCACCGAGCTCCCCTCGATGATTCCGCTCGCCGGGGCGGCCGGCGCGACGGCCCGGCGGTGGGCGCCGAGGTCGGGGCTCGCGACGCGCGCGATCGGCTCGGCATCGCTCGCGACGCCGTCGAGCGGGCCCTCCCATGGTACCGCGACATCCCGAAGGTGCAGCGGCCCACGATAGCCGATCGCGCGATGCGATGCCGGCGTCGCGTAGAACGTGCTGAGGATCAGCCGCCGGAATGCCTGGTACACCGTGCGCCGCAGGGGAATCCGGCTCTCTCCCCATGCGCGGAGCCACGTGTCCTGGTCCGCCGGCGTCCGGTCGCTGAATCGTCGCGCGCTCCCCGTCAGCAGCAGCGCGGTGAGGGGATGGTCGAACGCGGTGAGCAGCATCGCGACGTCACGGAGCAGCGCCGGATCGCCGTCGGTGAGTCGCGTGATGACGGACGCGGCGAGGTCCACGCGCGGGCCATCGGGCACGTAGGCGGCGGGAACGATCCGCCGGCAAAGTGCCTCGAGCGTCGCGCGCCGGGCCGGCGTTGAGATTACCGCTGACATGCCTTCACCCATGCCGTCGCCGAGAGGGAGCGCGCGGAATCTCTCGCTGAATGCCGTGCGCGACCGCGCCGGGTGGCGCGGTCAGTCCGGCGGCGGCCTCCGTCCCCACGTCGGCGCGGCGGGCTCGGTCCGCATCCGGTCGGGAGGCGTCTCCCTGAGCATCCGCATCGCCTCGGCGACCGCGCGCTCGAGCTGCTGGTCCCGTCCGGCGATGGTTTCCTTCGGCCAGTTCTCGACTTCGATGTCGGGACCGACCCCTTCGTTCTCGACCGCCCACTTGCCGTCGCGGGCGATGAAGCCGCCGCGCGGCGCGATCATCGATCCGCCATCCACGAACGGCGGCGTGTCCCACGTGCCGACCAGCCCGCCCCAGGTCCGCGTGCCAACGAGGGGTCCGATCTTCCGCGAGCGGAACATGTACGGCATGAGATCGCCGCCCGAGCCAGCCATTTCGTTGATGATCATCACCTTCGGGCCCCAGATCCCCGCGGCCGGGCTCGTGAACGGCATGCGCTCGCCCACCGGATTATTGAAGTAGCCGTCGTAGTCGCGGCCAAGGATGTCGATGATGTAGTCGGCGGCCGAACCGCCTCCGTTGTACCGCTCATCGATGATCGCGCCGTTCTTGTGCTGCTGCGCGAAGTAGTAGCGGTTGAAGCTGCTGTACCCGGGCTGACCCGTGTTCGGGATATACACGTACGCCAGCTGCCCCTGCGACAGCGAGTCCACGAGTCTCCGATTCCGCTCCACCCACGCGCGCGTTCGCAGTCCCTGCTCATTCGCTACCGGCATCACCGTGACGCGGCGAGCGCCGTCCATGGTCGGGCGTGTGTTGACGGTGAGCACGGTCTGCCTGTTCGCGGTCCCGTCGAGCAGCCGGTAGACGTTGTCCGATCCCTGGAGATCCACCCCGTTCACCGCGAGGAGATAGTCCCCCTGCCGCACGTCCACGCCGGGTGCCGCGAGCGGCGCGCGCAGCTCGGGGTTCCAGCTCTCCGCGTCGTAGATCTTCCCGATACGATACCGGCCGTTGTCGATGCTGAAGTCGGCCCCGAGGAGGCCGGTCGTCGTCTGCGGTATCTCGGGCATGTCGCCGCCGTTGACGTACGAGTGCCCGATGGCGAGCTCGGCGCCCATGTTGTCCATCAGGTAGTTGAGGTCCGAGCGC
>JANPKQ010000095.1:0-38506 GCA_031426115.1 Gemmatimonadaceae bacterium
GGCAGGTTGAGCTGGAGCGGCTCCCAGCGGCGCCCGTCATCGAGGGAGACATAAACGCCGATCTCCGTGCCGGCGTAGAGGAGTCCGCGACGCACCGGATCCTCGCGAATCGTGCGCGTGTACGCGCCGACGGGAATCCCCACAACGATCGGCGTCCACGTCTTCCCGTAGTCCGTAGTCTTCCAGAGATACGGCTTGAAGTCGTCCTGCTGATAGCGGTTGGCAGCAACGTACGCCGTGCCGGGATCGAAGTGCGACGGCTCGATGCCCGCCGTGCGCGTGAAGCGGCCGTAGCCTTTCGGGGTGACGTTTTCCCAGGTCGTCCCGCCGTTCCGCGACACGTGGATGAGGCCGTCATCGCTCCCCGCCCAGAGCAATCCCTTCGTCAGCGGCGACTCATTGAAGGCATAGATGCTCGCGTACCACTCCGTGCCCGTCATGTCGAAGTGAATCGGGCCGCCGGTGCGCAGCAGCGTCGCCGGATCGCGCACCGTGAGATCGGGCGAGATCTTCGTCCAGCTCGCGCCCTCGTCGGTCGAGCGATGCACGAACTGAGACGTCACGTACAGCGTGTTCGGATCATGAGGCGACAGGACGACCGGGAACGTCCACGAGAACCGATATGGGATGTCCGACGCTGGCCAGCCATCATAGTTCCCGAGCCAGGCGGAGATGTCGCGCTCCTGCCTTGCCGCGCGATCCACCCGACTGAGAAAGCCGGTGTAGCACCCGCCGTAGGTGACGTTGGGATTGCGCGGGTCCACGGCGATCGTCGCGTTCTCGCAGCCCGCGATCGGGAAGTAGTCGCGCTCTCCGATCGATCCGTCGTCCGACCGGCTCGCGATCGATACCGTCGAGTTGTCCTGCTGTGCGCCGAGGATGCGGTACGGCCACTGGTTGTCGGTGGTGACGTGATAGAACTGGGCCGTCGGCTGGTTGAGGATGCTCGACCAGGTCGCGCCGCCATCGAACGAGATCGTCGCACCGCCGTCGTTGCCGTTCACGAGGTGCTTCGAGTCCTTCGGATCGATCCACATGATGTGGGTGTCGCCGTGCGGGACGCGGACCATCGAGAACGTCCTGCCGCCGTCCACCGATCGCCACACCTGGAGGTTCATGACGTAGACGGTGTTCTCGTCGTTCGGGTCGGCAGTGACCGCCGAGTAGTACCACGGGCGCACCGACCACTTCTGGTCGCCGCTGGTGAGCGACCACGTCTCGCCGGCGTCATCGGAGCGGAAGATGCCGCCCGACGAATCGGGCGCCTCGATGCTCGCGTAGATGCGCTGCGGATTGGCGGGCGACACCGAGATACCGATCTTGCCGAGCGGCTTCTTCGGGATCCCGGGGTTGAAGGTGATCTCCTTCCACGTGTCACCGCCGTCGGTTGTCTTCCAGAGCCCACTCCGGCCGCCGCCGGCATTCATCGACCAGGGGGTGCGCTGGAACTTCCACATCGATGCATAGATGATCCGCGGATTCGACGGATCCATCGTCAGGTCCATCGCGCCGGTGGAATCGTTGAGGAAGAGCACCCTGCGCCACGTCGTGCCGCCGTCGGTCGTGCGAAAGACACCGCGCTCGGCGTTCGGCCCGAACGCGTGGCCCATCGCCGCGACGTAGACGCGGTTCGGGTCGCGCGGGTCGATGATGAGGTCGCCGATCTGCTGGGTGTCGGTAAGGCCGAGGTGCTTCCAGCTTCCGCCGCCGTCGGTGGATCGGTAGACGCCGGTGCCGTAGGTGAGGTCTTCGCGGAGCTGCGACTCGCCGGTGCCGACGTAGATGACGTTCGGATCCGACTCCGCTACCGCGATTGCCCCGACGGATGACACGTCGGACTTCCCGTCGGTCATGTTGCGCCAGGTCTGGCCACCGTTCGTCGTCTTCCAGACGCCGCCATTCACGGCGCCGAACCATGCAACCATCGGTTTCGCTGGATCGCCGGCGACCGCATCGACGCGCCCGCCGCGAAACGGCCCGACGAGCCGCCACCGCAGTGCCTTGAAGCGATCGGACGTGGCCGCCGGATTCGTGTAGAGGCTGGAATCGTAGGCCGGATTCAGAATTGCTGGCGGGGTCGCGCGCTCGTTCGGGCGCGGCGAACGCTGGCCGGCCGCTGTCGAGTGGACGACCATGGACAGGGCGAGCAGGGCGGGGGCGACACGGCAGAACAGCGGAGGGCGAAGGGTCATCGCGAGTTGTGATGGGTGAGGGGTGAGGGCGGGGGTCCCCTGCTCGTCACACTTTCTCCTCGGAGAGCGGTTGGCACAAGGTCGGGGGCGTTCTCGCGGCCTCGCGGCCATCTTGCGGCGCGGCCGGGGAGTCGGCACTGTAGTGCAGGAACCCGGGGAGGGTATGTCCATGACACGCATTCGCCTCGCTGCACGAGTCGCGGCACTGCTGATCGTCGTTCCCGTCGGAGCACGCGCGCAGCAGCCCGCGCATCCGCACACTGCCTCCCCCGAAGCATTGGGAACGGTGCACTTTCAGACGTCATGCAAACCAGCGGTCGCGGCGCAGTTCGACTGCGGCATCGCGCTGCTCCATTCGTTCGAGTTCGGCGCATCGATCCGCGCGTTCACCGACGTCGTTGCTGCTGATTCCACCTGTGCCATGGCGCACTGGGGCGTCGCCCTCAGCCGATGGGGAAACCCCCTGGCGGCGGGGAGCCGTCCCGCGGCGCGGCTCCAGGCGGGACAAGCGGCGGTGGAAGCGGCCACACGTGTGGCAACGACGGCAACCGACCGCGAGCGCGGCTTCATCGCTGCCGTCGGGAAACTCTACGCTGACCACCAGCGGCTCGATCAGGGCGCGCGCGTCGTCGCATACGAGCGCGCGATGGCCGAGCTCGTCGCGAAGCACCCTGCCGATACCGAAGCGAAGATCTTTCACGCGCTCGCACTGACCGCCTCGGCGCCACCGACGGACAAGACATACGCGAACCAGAACACAGCGGGCGCGATCCTGGAGGCGCTCTGGAAGCTGCAGCCGAATCATCCAGGACTGGCGCACTACATCATCCACACCTACGACGTCCCCGCACTTGCAGACAAGGCGCGCGCGGCAGCCGAGCGGTATTCGCAGATCGCACCCTCGGCGGCGCACGCGCTCCACATGCCCTCGCACACGTTCACACGTGTCGGCCAGTGGAAGGAATCTGTCGGGACGAACCTCCGCTCCATCGAGACCGCACTCCGCGACACCTCGATCGCCGAGGTGCTGCATGCGTCCGACTATGCCGAGTACGCGTACCTGCAGATGCGCCAGCTCGGTCCGGCGAAAGCGGTCCTCGACGGTCTACCCGCGCTCAGGGCGCGATTCGATGTCAATGCCATCACGGGTGCTGCGCCGGGATGGGCCGGCGTCTTCGCGCTCGCCGCGATCCCGGCGCGGTATGCGCTGGAGCGTCGCGACTGGCAGGGTGCGGCGCAGCTCGTGCCCGTCACGAGCGCCTTCGCATGGACGGAAGCGATGGTGCACTTCGCCCGCTCGCTCGGCGCCTCGCATACCGGGGACTTCGCGACCGCGAAAGTGTCGATCGACTCGCTGAACGCCTTCGCCAGGCGTCTTCAGGCGAGCGGCGAGGGCTACTGGGCGGAGCAGGTCGCTATCCAGGCGCTCGGCGCAAAGGCGTGGCTCGATCACGCGGAGCACCGTGAGGAGATCGCGCTCGCAGGCATGCGCGAAGCCGCGCGGCGCGAGGATGCGACAGAGAAATCGGGGGTGACTCCGGGACCGCTGGCCCCCGCCCGCGAGCTGCTGGGCGACATGCTGATGGAGCTACGCCGTCCCGCTGACGCGCTGGCCGAGTATCGCGCGACGCTGGTGAAGGAGCCGAACCGGTATCGCGCGCTGGATGGTGCGCGACGCGCGGCGGCCGGGGTCGGCGATCGTTCAGCGGAGGCGAGCTATGCAGCGCAGATAAGGAAGCTCACGGGATCGTGAGCCAGACACCGTTTTAGGCGCAGCCGAAGCACGGGGTGCGGCAAGCCCGAGCCGCACCCCGCCGTAAGTCATTTTCCGGTGTACACGACGCGCCAGATACGCCCCCCGCGATCGTCGGAGATGTAGAGCGACCCATCCGGACCTTCCGTCACTCCGACGGGTCGGTGTTTCGCCGTCGCCGGCAGCGGTCCAGCCGAGCCGGCGAAACCGTCGGCGAACGTTTCCCACTCACCTGATGGGCCGCCTCGCTTGCCGAAGGGAACGAACACGACCTGATACCCTTCATTGGGCAGCGGGGCGCGATCGAAGCCCCCGTGGAACGCGACGAACGCGCCGTGCCGGTATCGCTTCGGAAACTGGCTGCCTTCGTAAAAGTGCATACCGTTCGGCGCCCAGTGCGCGCCGAAGTTGACGAGCGGCTGATTGTATCGCGCGCAGTCGATTCCCCGTGGCCCGCGCACGAGCTGACCGTCACCACCGTACTCCGGGGCGAGTACCTTCCGGCGCTCGAACACTGCGTCGAAATAGCAGTAGGGCCAACCGTTGTCGCTCCCGCGCCCGATCCGGATCAACTCCTCGGCGGGAAGAACCGCATCCTCCTGCACGGTGTAAAACTGCGGCCAGTTCTCGAAGAGCATGTCACGACCGTGCTGGACGCCGTAGAGCTCTCCGTCGCGCGACACTGCGAGCGCGACCATGTTACGTAATCCGGTGGCGTAGCGGCTCCCGGACGCCTGTGTCTGGTTTGTGCCGCGCGAATCAAACTCCCAGACGCCTGCGCGTACCGGCATCTCCGGGCAAGGGAAGACGCCAGGGGACTGCGCCTGACGGTTTGCGACCTGACAGGCGTTTGACGCCGATCCGATGTTGACGAACAGCCTCCGGTGGTCGCCGAGAACGACAGTCTTGCTGATGTGATCACCGGTGTTCGGCAGTCCCGCGACGACGGTCTCCGGGGCCCCGATTGGCGTGAGGTGGCCGGCGGGGAGCCGAAAGCGAAGGACGCGATCGTTGGCGCCGAAGAACAGTCGCCCTTCGCCCCACGCGATCCCGCTGCCGCCAAGTCCCGGACTGAAACGGGATTCCTCGTCTGCGCGCCCATCGCCGTTCACATCCCGAAGGCCGATGATGCCCGTGGACGGCTGGCGGTTGCGGGGACTGTTGATCGCGACGAAGACATCGCCGCTCGGTGTTACCGCCATGTGGCGCGCGGCGGCCGGACGGCCGTCCACCACCAGGTCGGCGACGACGGCCGCGCAGAAACCCGGAGGCAGGGTGATTCCGCCGTTGCCCGGACTGCATTCGACCCGGCCCGCTGCACGACGGTCCGCCGCTATCGTGACGGAGGCGACGTCGTTGGTGGTAGTTGGTGCGTCAGCGCAGGCAGTAGCGAAGATCGTCAGAGCTGTGCCGCTCACCAAATGACTCAATCTGGAGCGCATAGTGCTTCTCCCGCTTGTGGTGTATACTCGTCGGCGGCATGGCCGAACGAGTCTCCGAGCGGAGCATTCCTCGAGCACTGTGCAGTGCTGCAAGGCCGGGTCTCCGCCGATCGAATGTGCCGACTGATCGTGTAGATGAAGCGAACAGCTATCGGATGCGGGTGAACCGACAGGGGCGAGTGACGAAACGATAAACGGGCAGATCCAGCTGCGAATGCCTCACTCATTGATCGTTCTGCGGTACGGCCTGGGACAGTCACGGAGATCATGAACGCTCTGCGATTGTTGGTCTGGCTTTCGTTGTCGTCGTTGGCTTGATCAGTCCATGACGCACTCGGCAGACGGATCGACGCTCCTGCGGGTGCCCCACGCATCCATCGTGCGGCGCTACGTCGCGCGCGGACTCATCTTGTGGCTGCTCGTCCGGCTCATGATGACCGCGATCGCCGCGTTCAGTGGGGCCGTTCCGGTGCGCGATCTCGCGCGGTGGTCGATCGCCGGGGCGCTCGGGATGCTGGGCGCCTGCGCGCTGCTCGGCCTCATCGACGTGCGGGTTCGCGGGGAGCGAACGCTGCTCGGCAACCTCGGCATCGACGATCGCGAGCTCGTCGCGATGTATCTCGTGCCTGCCGCTCTCGGCGAGCTACTGCTGTCGATCATACTGCCCTGGTGACGACGATCCTCGCGGCCGAATGCATGGCCAAGGCGTTCGGTGCGCGTCGCGTCCTCACCTCGGCGTCGCTGCGCGCTGTGTCCGGGGAGCTGCTCGCGCTCGTGGGACGCAATGGAGCAGGGAAGTCCACGCTGCTGAAGATCGCCGCGGGGTTCATCCAGCCCGACGGCGGTTCCATTCATGTCGGTGGGCGTGCATACCTCCGCGTGTCGCTCCCGATGCTCGCGCGCGAAGGAGTGTTCTACCTGCCCGATCACGACCTGCTCTCCTCCGCGTTCTCCATCGGCGACCAGCTCGACATGTTCGTCCAGCAGTTCGGCCAGGGTGATCGCGCGGACGCTGCCGCACTGCTCGGAATCGCGTCGCTGCTTCATCGGCGCGCATCGTCACTCTCGGGCGGAGAGCTGCGACGCGCGGAGGTCGCGATGGCGGTGGTGCGCGGTCCCCTGTGCCTGCTCGCCGATGAGCCCTACCGCGGCATCGCGCCGATCGACATCGAGATCATTACGCGCGCGTTCCGGCATCACACGAGCCTGGGCTGCGCGGTCGTCTTCACCGGCCACGAGATCCAGTCGGTGCTCGCGGCGGCGGACCGCGTGACGTGGTGCGTCGGGGGAACCACCATCGATCTTGGGACGCCCGAAGCCGCGGCACGCGACGACCGGTTCCAGCGCGAGTATCTCGGGCCGACGCTCAGCGAGCGGGTGATCGAGGCCGAAGCGAAGCGACGCGCGGCGGCCTTCGACTCCTGAAGCGAAGCTCGAGGAGAAGGGCAGGGCTCAGATGCGGCTTCTGAGGAAGTCCGGTGTGAAGCGCTGGAGCCAGGCGGTCAGCAGCGTCATGCTCCCGGTGATCATGAGCAGGCCCACCGCGATGAGCAGCACGCCGGACGCGCGGGAGATCCACACGAGCGCGCCGCGATAGCGCTGGAACAGCTCCATGAACCGGTCGATCATCAGCGCGGCGAGCAGGAACGGGACGGCGAGACCGAGCGAGTACGCGAGCAGCAGCACGAGCCCGCGATTGAGGTCGCCGGAGCTCGCGGTGTACGTCAGCACCCCGCCAAGGATGGGACCGATGCACGGCGTCCACCCGGCGGCGAACGCCATCCCGACGACCACTGTGCCGAGGTAGCCGAGCGGCTTCGTCGCGATGTGTACGCGCTTCTCGCGCGCGAAGATCCCGATGTTGAAGACGCCGAGGAGGTAGAGCCCGAGCACGATGACGAGCACACCGCCGATGCGGCCGACCCAGTCGCGGTGGCGCACGAGAAGCTGGCCAAGCACCGTCGCCGTCGCGCCGAGCGCGAGGAAGACGATGGTGAAGCCGGTGATGAAGAGCAGCGAGTGTGTCAGCGTCACGCGCCGGGAATGCTGGACCTCGTCGAGGCTCAGTCCCGTGATGAAGCTGACGTAGCTGGGGATCAGCGGGAGTACGCACGGCGAGAGAAAGCTGAGGATTCCTGCCGTGAAGCTGATGGTGATCCCGAGAGAAACCTCGTCCATCAGGATCCGAGAGCGCGCTCGATCGCGGCGGCCAGTGATGCATCGCGTGGCTGGATCGGCCCGGTCTTCCGCCACCGCAGCACTCCGTCGCGATCAATGAGGAACGTCGCGGGTACGCCGACGACGAGAAACTGCGTGGACACGCGCTCGTCAGGGTCGCGCCACACCGGGTACTCCATCTCGAAGTCCTTCATGAAGGCACGGATCGCTTCGTCGGAGCCATCGGCATCGACGCTGACGCCGACGAGCTCGAGGCCACGGTCCTTGTACTTCGCGTGCAGCGCGCGCAGTTCCGGAATCTCGTCGCGGCAGGGATGGCACCACGTCGCCCAGATGTTGAACAGTACGACCTTGCCGCGCTGCGTCGCGAGGGAGACGGAGTCTCCGTCGAGCGACACGGTCCGGTAGGCGGGAGCCGGCGCGCCGACCTCCACGCGTTCCGATGTGTCTGCGGGTGTACATGCCGCGGCCGCGCCGGCAACGGCCAGTGCCAGCGCAGGATGGTACCACCCGCCACGTCGCATCACCGGAACTCGGCGAGCCGCGCCCGCGCGACGCGAACCGCCGACGGGCGTCCCGGGACCGTCCATGCGAAGACGACATCCGATCCGGTGACTGCCATGCGCGGGAAGCCGCTCGCACGTGTCGCCGACGACGTCGCAATGGTCGTGGCGGTGCCGGGCTTGCCGGCGCGCGAGACGCGGCGCGCGCGCACGGCAGCCGTGTCACCACCGATGCGCTCGATCCACGTCACCAGCGCGCTTCCATCCTGGAGCAGCGCAACATCCACTCGGCCCGCCGGTGTGCCGCCATCCACGCGGATCGGAGCGCCGAAAGTCGCGCCGGCGTCGTCCGAGAACGCGAGCTTCACGCGGGCGCTGTCGCCGGCCGCCGTGAACCAGGCGACCGCGACGCGCCGCCCCGATGCCGCGATCGCCGGTCCGTTGACCGGACAGGCGGCGATCTTCCAGTTGTCGGCGTGCACCGCGGCGCCCGCGGTCCATTTGCCACCGACACGGCGAGTGACGTGGATGTCGCGGATTTCATCGGGTGATCGGTCCCGGTAGGCGATGATCGGCCCGTCGGCGGTCAGCGCGGCGCTGTTCTGGCAGCAGTCACAGGTGCGCTCGTCGAGGCGCACCTCGGGGCCGAGCGTTCCGTTCGGCTCGATCGTCGTCGTGATGAGCATCATTTCGTTGGCTGCGTCGTGGCCGCTCTTGCCGAACTTCCTTCCATCGAGCCACACGGCGCCGAGCCTGCCGCCCTCGTTCCACATCGCGACGAAGCCGTGCTCGCCCTGGGTGCTGTCACGATGCGGCGTCAGCGGAGTGCTCCAGGTCTTTCCCCCGTCCGCCGACTGGGACACGCGGACACCGTAGGCGTAGGCGGCGCTCCCGGTGCGCTGCAGCCAGTGCACGGCGAGCCGCTGCCCACCGAGCACCTCGACCGAGGGAAAGTCCGCCCAGTTCACGAAGAAGTCGCGGCCCGCGCGGATCGTTTGCGCCGCCGACCACGTCCTGCCATTGAGAACGGCGAAGCGCAGGGCATGGCCCGCGCTGTCGGGCTGGAGCCAGGTCATGTACACCCGGCCGTCGGACGCGGTCGCCAGGTTCGGCTCCGCGCTCCCGGGCCCCGCGGGGCTCGGGATGCTGTCGATCGCGGCTGCGGTGCTGGTGGTTGCGGCCAGCGACCGGTCACTCCACCGCGTGGACGCGGCGGCGACCAGAAGCGCTGCGAGCAGGGCGAGCGGGATCATTCGGCGCACGAGGATCTCCTGGAAGGCCTGGGAGTTGTCGAATCTACACCAATTCGGCGCCCCTGTAGCGATCATATCGCGGGGCGGTCAGCGGCTCCGTCGAGGGCCCGGTCCGCTCGCAGGAGCATAGTGCACCATTCTATGCTCTGTAAAGCCAACAGGCGGCCGATGGGAAGCTCTCACCACGGAGCGGAGGGCGGTGCCCCCTCCCATTGACATACCCAGCAGGGTATAGTAGGCTTATACCCAGCCGGGTATGCTGACCCTGCAAGTACTTTCGTTTGGAACAGCGGTCACAGGGAGAACGACAATGGAACGCGTTACGATGAAGATCGATGGAATGACCTGCGGGCACTGTGTCGGTCAGGTCTCGAAGGCATTGACGGGACTCGACGGCGTCAGCGTCGAGCGTGTCGGCATCGGATCAGCGACGGTCGCATTCGACCCGCGCACGACTTCCGAAGCGAAGATCACCGAGGCGATCGAGGATCAGGGATACTCGGTCGCAGCGACCGCGCGCTGAAGCGTGCTGTCTGCCGTGCGCATGAGGCTCCGATGAGCGGAATCGACTGGCTGGTCCTGCTGGGCGGCATCGGAAGCATCGCCCTGGTGAACTGGTATTTCTTCCTTGCCGGGCGTGCAGGGGATCGCGTCGGGAAGGCGCACCCTCCGATGACAGGAGGGGAGGGCAGATGACCGCCCCGCCGCGCACGGGTGGGGGCACCATCCACGCCTCTGGCGCCGTCGCGGACGGCCGCACGTCGGAGACCATTCGCATCCCGGTCTCCGGGATGACCTGCGCTGCGTGCCAGTCCCGGGTGCAACGTGTGCTCCAGAAGCAGGACGGCGTTGCCGATGCGGCGGTCAACCTCATGATGAAGACCGCCACCGTCACCTACGATCCTGCCACGATCAGTCCCGACCGGCTGGTCGCCGCGATCCGCGATACGGGATACGGGGCGGAGCTGGCATCACCCGACCAGACCGCCTTCGAGGAGCAGGAGGCACGCGACCGCGGCGGGGATGAGGAGTTCGCGGAGCTGCGGCGCAAGGCGATCGTCAGCGGCATCGCCGGCGCCATTGCCATGGTCATCTCCATGCCCCTGATGACCGCGAGCGAGCACGTTGCGCACCGCCCATCGGCCGACCCATTCATGCGCTGGACGATGGAAACGCTGACGCCAGGTCTGCGCGCCATCGCACCGTGGCTCTACGCGATCCCGCCGGCAGCGATCTCATGGACGCTGTTGCTCGGAACGCTCGGCGTGATGCTCTGGGCGGGACGCCACTTCTACACGCGTGCCTGGGCGGCGTTTCGCCATCACTCGGCCGACATGAACACGCTCGTTGCGATCGGGGCGGGCGCTGCGTTCGTGTACTCGGTGGTCGCCACCCTCGCGCCCGGGTTCTTCCTCAGTCGCGGCGTCATCCCCGATGTGTACTACGAGGCGGTGATCATCATCATCGCGCTCATTCTCACCGGCAATGCGTTCGAGGCCCGCGCGAAGAAGCAGACATCGGCAGCGCTGCGCGCGCTCGTCAACCTCCAACCGAAGACGGCTCGGGTGGTCCGTGGCGGCGTGGAAATCGACGTCCCCATCGAGACCGTCGAGACGGGAGCGACCCTCCTCGTTCGCCCCGGCGAGCGGGTGCCGGTCGATGGCACCATCCTGTCCGGCGAGAGCGCCGTCGATGAATCCATGCTCACCGGAGAATCACTGCCCGTCGCAAAGCGCGCGGGCGACCGTGTCATCGGCGGGACGATCAATCGAACGGGCGCGTTCCGCTACACGGCGACGACGATCGGAGCGGACAGCGTGCTCGCCCAGATCGTGAGGCTCATGCGCGACGCTCAGGGCTCACGTGCCCCGATTCAACGACTCGCCGACCGGATCAGCGGGATCTTCGTGCCGATCGTGCTCTCGATCGCCATTGCGACCTTCGTCGCCTGGTTCCTGCTTGCCGACACGGCGCCGGCCGTGCGGGCGTTTGCCGCGGCCGTCGCCGTACTCATCATCGCTTGCCCCTGTGCCATGGGACTCGCGGTCCCGACCGCCGTCATGGTGAGCACTGGCAAGGGCGCCGAACTCGGCGTGCTCATCAAGGGCGGCGAAGCCCTGCAGCGGGCGGGCGACATCCGCACCGTCGTGCTGGACAAGACGGGAACGGTGACCGAGGGCCGTCCAACGGTGACCGATGTCATCGTGGTTCCCGGTACATCCGTGACGACCGAGCACGACCTGCTGCGTCTCGTCGCGGCCATCGAAACGTCCAGCGAGCATCCCCTCGCCGACGCCATCGTGCGCGCCGCGAAGGAGAAAGGGTTGCTCCTCGCGCCAGCAGACGGCTTCCAGTCGCATACCGGACGCGGGGCGAGCGGCGTTGTCGAAGGGATCGCGGTCGCTGTCGGGAACGAGGCGCTGATGGCGGATTATTCAATCGACGTTGCGCCGCTTCGCGCCGATGCCGAGCGTCTCGCCGGCGGAGCACGAACGCCCGTCTTCGTCGCCGCGGACGGGAGGCTCGTCGGGCTGCTTGGCGTCGCTGACCCCATCAAGGACACATCGAGGGAAGCGACCGCGCGCCTGCACCGCATGGGACTCGAGGTCGTCATGCTCACCGGCGACAATCGCCGCACCGCCGCCGCCATCGCACGACTGGCCGGAATCGATCGCGTCGTTGCCGAGGTGCTGCCGGAGGGGAAGGTCGCCGAGATCAAGCGGCTGCAGTCCGAGGGGAAGGTGGTGGCCATGGTCGGGGATGGCAACAACGATGCGCCGGCCCTTGCCCAAGCCGACATCGGCATGGCGATCGGCAGTGGAACCGACATCGCCTCCGAGGCCGCCGACATCGTCCTCATGCGCGGCGACCTGCGCTCGGTGGCGCAGGCCATCGAGCTGTCCCGCCGAACGATGCGCACGATGAAGCAGAACCTGTTCTGGGCGTTCATCTACAACGTCATCGGAATTCCCATCGCCGCCGGCGTGCTGTATCCCGCCTTCGGCCTGCTGCTGAGTCCCATTCTCGCAAGCGCCGCGATGGCGTTCAGCTCGGTGAGCGTCGTGACGAACAGCCTCCGACTCCGGCGACTGCGCCTCACGTAGCGCGACACACGGCCATCTTTTCGATCATCGGACAGGACACGAACCATGGCAACGAAGACGAAACGCGCCGCGCTGGCGGTCGCGGCTCCCGAGAGTTGCGGATGCGGGTGCGGTACCGTGGAACCGGCGGCGGGGCGGAAGGCGGTCGCCGTCGATCCGGATATCATGGAGCGCAACCTGAGGCGGTTGCGCCGCGTCGAAGGGCAGGTGCGCGGTGTCCAGAAGATGGTGGAGGACCAGCGGTACTGCGCCGACATCATGACCCAGATCTCCGCCGTGCATGAGGCGCTGCGCGCGGTCGGCCTCGAGCTCATGCGCAATCACCTCAAGCATTGCGCCGCGACAGCGATTCGATCGGGCGGCAGCGACGCGGACGCAATGTACGACGAGCTGCTCGATCTCATGCACCGGTACAATCGGTGAGCGCGTCGGATGCGGGGATGAAGGACCCGCACGGGAACCACGGTGTGCACTCCGGGCACGGCGATGCGGCGACGCCGACCGCCTCGCATGCGGGTCACGCGGTGCACGCCGAGAAGGTGACGCACTCCCGACCGGACGCGCACGCGGGCGGGGGCGGGCACGCCGCTCACGACAAGCATGCCGGCCACAACGTCGCCATGTTCCGCGACAAGTTCTGGATCTCACTCGCCCTGACGATCCCGACGCTCATCTGGGGCCACATGCTCCAGGACACACTCAACTACACGGCGCCGCACTTTCCCGGGTCGATGTACGTCCCGGCAGTCTTCGGCACGCTCGTATTCGCGTACGGCGGGATGCCGTTCATTCAGGGCGCGATCCGCGAGCTGAGGAGTCGACTGCCGGGGATGATGACGCTCATAGCCCTCGCCATCTCGGTCGCGTTCGCCTTCAGCGCCGCCGTGACGCTCGGCTACCCGGGCATGCCGCTGTGGGAGGAGCTCGCGACGCTCGTCACCATCATGCTCCTCGGCCACTGGATCGAGATGCGCTCGATCTCGCAGGCGCAGGGAGCGTTGAAGGAGCTGGCGAAGCTCCTCCCGAGCATCGCAGTCCGGCTCGTCGGCGACGGGAGCGAAGAAGTGCCGATCGATCAGCTACGCGAGGGCGACCTGGTGCTCATTCGTCCGGGAGCTGGTGTGCCCGCAGATGGCGTCGTCCGGCAGGGATCGAGCACCGTGAACGAGTCGATGATCACGGGAGAATCCGAGCCGGTTGACAAGAAGGACGGCGTCACGGTCATCGCCGGCACGATCAATGGTGCAGGCTCGCTTCGCGTCGAGGTGACGGGAACAGGTGACCGCACGGCGCTCGCCGGGATCATGCGCCTCGTGGCGCAGGCGCAGGTATCGCGCTCGCGCGCGCAGGCGCTGGCCGATCGGGCAGCGCTGATCCTGACGATGGTGGCGCTCGCGTCAGGTGTCGCGACGTTCATCATCTGGATGGTGATCCGGCCAGGCGATCCGGCGTTCGCCATCGAGCGAGTCGTTACCGTCCTCGTCATCGCCTGCCCGCACGCACTGGGATTGGCGATCCCGCTTGTCGTCGCGATCTCGACGACGCTCGGCGCGCGCAGCGGACTGCTCGTGCGCGACCGACGTGGCCTCGAGGAAGCGAGAAGCATCAACGCCGTGGTGTTCGACAAGACCGGCACCCTCACGCTGGGCGAACACCGTGTCGTTGACGTCGCCACGACGGAGAGCCTGACGCCGGACGAGGCCCTTCGGCTCGCGGCGGCGGTGGAGCGCGATTCGGAGCATCCCGTCGGGCGCGCCATCGTCACGAGCGCCGAGGAGCGGGGTCTCGCGATTCCGGCCATGACCGACTTCGAATACATCCCCGGACGCGGTGTACGGGGGACGATCGAGGGACGACGCCTCTCGGCGGGTGGACCAAATCTGCTGCTCGCCGCGGGAGTCGAGCCGGGCGATGCCATTCGTTCTGCGGCGGACAGGGCGGCCGGGAAGGGGCAGGGTACGATCTACCTCGTCGAGGATACGCGCGTCATCGCGGCATTCGCTGTTGCCGATGCCGTGCGTCCGGAGTCTCGCGAGGCGATCACCCGATTGCACGCGGCGGGGATCGAGGTGGTCATGCTGACGGGCGACTCGCGCGCTGTCGCGGACGCCGTCGCGAAGGATCTCGGGATCGATACGGTGTTCGCCCAGGTGCTGCCCGACCAGAAGGCAGCGAAGATCAAGGAGCTGCAGGCGCAGGGGAAGAAGGTCGCCATGATCGGCGATGGTGTGAACGACGCGCCTGCGCTCGTCACCGCCGATGTCGGAATCGCCATCGGTGCGGGCACCGATGCGGCTGTCGAAGCCGGGGATATCGTGCTCATCCGCAGCGACCCGCGCGATGTGCCTCGCATCATCGCGCTGAGTCGTGCGAGCTACCGGAAGATGGTGCAGAACCTCTGGTGGGCGGCCGGGTACAACGTCTTTGCCATTCCACTCGCGGCGGGGCTGCTCGCGCCGTGGGGGTTCGTGCTCTCGCCGGCAATGGGGGCCGTGCTCATGTCGGCGAGCACGGTGATCGTCGCGATCAACGCACAGTTGCTTCGACGGGTGCGGCTATGACCGCTCTTCACCTTTCAGCAGCGCTGAAATCGGGGCGTCGATCTTCCCTCCACCCGGATGAGGCGGTGGCGGCGCTGTCAGGGAACTCCCGAGAAGAGTCAGGGATAAAGCTGACTGGCCTGCGAACGTCTTCCCTGATATTGTCTGGGATCACGCTTCGCGCCCCTTCATTCGTCCCAAGGGCATGACACGCTCACCACTGATCGCTGCACTATTGTCGCTCACGTTCGGTCTCCAGCTCATGCTGGCGGGCGGCGGGGCGGCGTGCATCGACGGGGGTCACGGGACGACGAGCCCGGCGGACGGCGCCAGTGAACTGGCCATGGCGGACATGAACATGCCCATGGCGATGGACACGTCGATCCCGACGGACGACGACCCGGCCCCGTGCGATCAACCGTCGGCTCCAGGTGGATGTCAGTTGATGGGACCATGCGCCGGCGGGTTCATCGCCATTGCGGCGGCTGACTTCGATCGGCCCGCACCCGCGCCGTCGCGTGTCGTGGGCTTCGTGTCGCCCGCTCCCCATTTGCAGACGTTCCCGCCCGAGCCTCCCCCTCCCCGGGCATAGTCCGACTCACGACCGACGGTCGGTCGTGAGCTGCCCGCCGCGTCTCACGTGAACGCGGCGCACCTACCACGCGCAGTCAGCAACGACCACGGGTCGCCGCGCGTGCGTACTCGGACCTCACAGGGAGCCATGTTTTCCGTTCATTTTCGTACTGCGCCGTCGAGGCGCGTCCGCGCACCACTGCGCGCCCAGCGAGCGTTGCGCGCCAAAGCCGATTGTCTGGTGATCGCAGCCGCGCTCGTCCTGGGCGCCTCCGCGCCCCTCATGGCCGGCGCTCAACTCACCGATCCGGTAGCGAAGACCGAGGGTACCGGTGGAGTTCATGTCGATTCACTGATCGCGATGGCGCTGGCGAACGGCCCGACCATCCGGGCCGCGCGGGCGAGGCTCGACGCAGTGCGATCGCGGGTGGGGCCCGCGGGGCTCCGCGCCGACCCGATGCTCATGGCGGGCGTCCAGAACTTCCCGGTGAGCGACCCGGGTTTCGAGGACGAGATGACGATGAAGATGGTCGGCATCGCCCAGACGATTCCGTACCGCGGGAAGCTCGGGCTGACTCGGCGAATTGCCGAGCACGAAGCGAGTGCGGCGGAAGCATCCGTCATCGGCGCAACGTCGCTGGTCGCCCGGGACGTGCGCAGCGCGTACTACGAGCTGGCGTTCCTCGATCGCGCGCTCGCCATCGTCGCGCGCAACCGGGATGTGCTCGCAGGCCTCGGTGCGGTGACCGAGTCGCGGTACGCAAACGGCAGTGCGGGGCAACAGGACGTACTCAAGGCACGAGTGGAAGCCGCTCGGCTCGCCGAGACCGCGGTCGACCTCACGGAGCGCCGGCGAGCGACGCTCGCGCTGTTGAACGCGCTGCTCGACCGGCCGAGTGATAGTCCCATCGAACACCCCGTCATTCCCCGTCGCATCGCAACGGCGGCCGTAGCCGATTCGGGCGCCGGGATTCGCTTCGTATCGGCGTCGCTCGGTGCCAGGGTGACGGATTCTCCTCTCCCATCCGTGCAGGAGCTTCAGGCGCTTGCCCGAGGCGCGAGCCCCATGCTCCTCGAGGCCGAGGCGATGGTCGCTGCGCAGCGGGCACGCGGCGACCTGGCACGGCTGGGATCGATGCCCGACATCGATGTCTCGCTGGAGTACGGCCAGCGATCCGGGTACCCCGACATGGTGAGTGCGACGGTGGCGATCCCGCTGCCGTTGCAGAAACGTCGCAAGCAGGACGCGCAGGTCATCGAGGCGCGCGCGGAGCTTGCCGCGGCGGAGGCTGACCGACATGCGCGCCGCAACGAGATTCTCGCTGACGTCGCGCGGCTGCATTCCGAGCTCGAGCGCGACCGCGCAGGGCTCGCGCTCTACGTCAAGTCGATCATTCCCCAGGGCAGGGCCGCACTCACGGCCGCCACATCGAGCTATGGGGTCGGGCGTGTCGAGTTCCTGACCCTGCTCGACAATCAGGCGACCCTCTTCAGCTACGAGACGGAGTACTTCCGTCTCCTCTCCGACTTCGCGACCAGGCTGGCGGAGCTGGAACAGGTGGTCGGGAAGGCGGTGCTTCCATGACCGAGTCTCCATCGACCATGCCGCGCGGTGTCCCAGGGCGACGCCCGAGACGCGCCGCGATCGTGATTGGATCGGTCCTCGCGCTCGCGGGCGTCACCTGGGCGGTCGCCGCGCGAATGAATGGAGACGAGAACTCCGCGAGCTCGGCGAGCCGGACGAGGGCCGGCGGAATGGACGACATGCCGGGGATGAGTTCCGAAGGCTCTGTCGCGCTCACCGCCGACCAGATCCGCACGTTCGGCATCACGTTCGGAACGGTCGAACCGCGGGCGCTGGAGATCGAGGTCCGTGCCGTCGGCACAGTGGCGTTCGACGAAACGCGAATCTCGCGCGTGACGTCGAAAGTCGGAGGGTTCGTCGAAGCGCTTCACGCCGATTTCACGGGACAGAACGTGCGGCGCGGGCAGCCGCTGCTCGACCTGTACTCTCCCGAGCTGCTCGCCGCGCAGGAAGAGCTCCTGCTCGCAGTACAGCTTCAGCGGAGCATGGGCCAGACATCGATCCCCGGATTTCCGACAGACACATCGAGCCTTCTCGCGGCGACGAAACGGCGGTTCGCGCTGTGGGACATCACGAACGAGCAGGTGGAGGCCATCGTGCGCACCGGACGGGCCCGTCGCTCGCTGACGCTCCACGCGCCAACCTCGGGCACCGTCGTCGAGAAGAAAGTCGTGACGGGTCAATCCGTCATGGCTGGAGAGCACCTCTTCACCATCGCTGACCTCTCCCGCGTCTGGGTCGAGGCAGAGCTCCGGGATGCCGACGCCGCGAATGTACGAATCGGGTCAACCGCAGACATCGAGATGACGGTGTTGCCCGGACGGTCATTGAAGGGCCGTGTCGAGTACGTGTATCCGACGGTGCAGGCGGAGGCGCGAACGATCCGTGCCCGAATTGCCGTGAGCAACGGGGACGGGACGCTCAAGCCGGGGATGTACGCCACGGTTCGCATTGCGACAGCTGGACGAACGGTCGTCGCCGCTCCCAGCTCCGCTGTCGTGCGAACGGGGGAACGCGCGCTCGTCTTCGTTGACATGGGCGGTGGCGACGTCATGGCGCACGAGGTCACGGTCGGACAGACCACAGGCGGATTCACCGAGATCCTCGGCGGTGTCGAGGTCGGGAGTCGAGTGGTGACGTCCGCCCAGTTCCTCATCGACTCCGAGTCGAATCTCGCCGAGGTGATGCGCTCGATGATCGGGCAGACGGGTGCGTCGGACATGGGGCAAATGCGCGACATGCCCGGGATGGCGACGCCAGCTGCCGGGGATACAGGGCGCGGACGTGCGCAGGGCGCCCAACCGAAGGCGGGCGTGCCACCGTCGTTGCGGCCCCGGAGCTAGCGCCATGATCAAGCGAATCATCGAGTGGTCGGTAGGCCACCGGATGCTGGTGCTGCTCGGCACGCTCCTCATCGTGTTTGGAGGGGTCTGGGCGGCGCTGACGACGCCGGTCGATGCCATTCCCGATCTGTCGGATGCGCAGGTCATCGTGATGACGGAGTGGGCAGGACAGGCCCCGCAGCTCGTCGAGGATCAGGTGACATACCCGCTCTCGACGGAGTTGATGAAGGTCCCGAAGACGAAATTCGTTCGCGGGATGAGCCAGTTCGGGCTGTCGGCGGTGTTCGTCGTGTTCGAGGACGGCACCGACCTGTACTGGGCGCGCTCGCGCGTTGTCGAGTACCTCAACGGGGTCCGCGGGCGCCTGCCGGAGGGAGCCATGCCGATGCTGGGCCCCGATGCGACCGGGGTCGGCTGGGTGATGCAGTACATCGTCGCGGATACGAGCGGAACGATGAACCTGGCGGACCTGCGAGGGCTTCAGGACTGGGTGATCCGTCCCGCCCTCACATCGGTGCCCGGCGTGGCGGAGATCGCCTCGTTGGGTGGGTTCGAGAAGCAATATCAAATCGAGGTGGACCCGGCGAAACTTTTGGCTTTCAACGTGTCGCTGACGCAGGTCACCGAGGCGGTCCGGGGGTCCAACGGGGACGTCGGCGGCCGTGTGCTCGAGATGGGCGGGACAGAGCACGTCGTCCGCGGCACCGGGCGATTCAACAGTCTCGACGACATTCGATCGGTGCCGATTGCGACGGGACCGGGGGGAACGCCGATCACGGTGGGGGAGATCGGGACTGTGCACGTCGGTCCGGAGCTGCGGCGTGGAATCGCCGAGCTGAATGGGAAAGGCGAGATCGTGACGGGGTTCGTCGTCATGCGTTACGGAGAGAATCCGCTGTCGGTGATCGAGGCAGTCAAGGACCGCATGGCTGACGTCGAGCAGTCACTGCCCAACGGGGTTCGCTTCGTGATGGGCTACGACCGCTCGGGCCTCATCGAGCGCGCGATCGGCACCCTGCGCGAAAAGCTCATCGAGGAGTCGATCATCGTTGCCCTGGTGACCCTGCTCTTCCTGCTGCACGCGCGGAGCGCTCTCGTCGCGATCGCCACTCTGCCGGTCGGCATTCTCATGGCGCTGCTCGCGATGCGGCTGCTCGGGCTCCACGCGAACATCATGAGTCTCGGTGGCATCGCGATCGCAATCGGCGCGATGATCGACGCGGCGATCGTGATGGTGGAGAACCTCCACAAGCACATGGAGCGAAATGCCACCGCCGAGCACCCGAGGGACCATTGGGAGCTCGTGGTGGACGCGTCACGGGAGGTCGGGCCGGCGCTGTTCATATCGCTGCTGATCATCACGTTGTCGTTCGTCCCGGTCTTCGCGCTGGAGGCGCAGGAGGGCCGGCTCTTCCACCCGCTGGCGTGGACGAAGACGCTGGCGATGGCTGCCTCGGCGCTCCTTTCCATCACGCTGGTACCGGTGATGATGGGTCTCTTCATCCGGAAGGGAGTGCGGCCGGAAGCAGCCAATCCGGTGAATCGGGTGCTCATCCGGATGTATCGTCCGGTGATCGCCCTCGTACTCCGGAACCGGTGGCCGACCATTGGCGTTGCCGTCGCCGTGCTCGCGATCACGGTCCTGCCATGGCGCCGGCTCGGCAGCGAATTCATGCCTCCGTTGAACGAAGGCAGTATGATCGACATGCCGTCGCTCTTCCCGGGCGTTGGAAGCGGCCAGGCGAAGCAGATTCTCACGCAGCGGGATGCAGCGCTCGCCCGGATTCCGGAGGTGGAGACCGTTCTCGGGAAGATCGGACGCGCCGAGACCGCGACCGACATGTCACCGATGTCGATGATCGAGACGACCGTCATTCTCAGGCCGGAGCGGGAGTGGCGCGCCGGAGTGACCTTCGACTCGATCGTCGCCGAAGCCAACGCGACGGTGCGGACGCCGGGAGTCGCGAACATGTGGTCGATGCCGATCAAGAATCGGCTCGACATGCTCGCCACGGGGATCAAGACGCCGGTCGGCATCAAGGTCTTCGGACCGAGTCTCGATACGCTGGACCGGATCGGCAAGCAGATCGAGGGAATCCTTCCGTCGGTGCGCGGAACGAACAGCGTCTTCGCCGAGCGCGTGGTTGGCGGTCGCTACGTGGATATCGCGGTCGACCGCGCGGCCGCGGGACGGTACGGGATGACGACCGGCGATGTGCAGATGACCGTCATGGAGGCGATCGGCGGGGCGGAAGCAGGCCAGGTGTTCGAGGGACGGCAGCGGTACTCGGTGCTCGTGCGATATCCGAGGGAGCTGCGCGATGATCCCGAGGCGCTCGGCAGCGCGCTCGTGACGACACCGTCCGGGGCGCAGGTGTCATTGGGCCAGCTCGCCCGTATCGAGATTGCCCGGGGCCCCGCGCTCATCAAGTCGGAGAATGCGGCGCTCAACAGCATCGTGTACATCGATGTTCGCGATCGCGACGTCGGTGGCTACGTCGCCGAGGCGCGAGAGACGCTGGCGCAACGACTGACGCTTCCGGTTGGGTATCGCCTTGAGTGGTCCGGTCAGTTCGAGGCGATGGAGCGTGCGGGGAGGAAGCTCCGCATCGTCGTGCCAATCACTCTGGCGATCATCCTGCTGCTGTTGTACGTCCACTTCCGGAGCGTTCCGGAGAGCCTCATGGTGATGTTGTCCGTTCCGTTTGCGCTCGTTGGGGGTGTGTGGCTCATGTGGCTGCTCGACTACAATATGAGCGTGGCGGCGGCGATCGGTTTCATCGCGCTGGCGGGTGTCGCCGCCGAAACCGGCGTCGTCATGCTCCTCTACCTGGATCACGCGTGGGCAGCACGTGAAACGGCGGTCCGACCGCGCGGGGCGGGTGATCTCCACGACGCCGTCATGGAAGGGGCCGTCGAGCGTGTCCGGCCCAAGTTGATGACAGTGACGGCGATCATGGCTGGCCTCATTCCGATCCTGTGGAGTCACGGCGCCGGTGCCGATGTCATGAAGCGAATCGCGGCGCCCATGGTTGGCGGGATGATCACGAGCACCATCCTGACCCTCGTCGTCATCCCGGCGGCGTACTCGCTCTGGCGTGAACGGGAGATGGCAGGTCGATCAATGCAGCCACGAGACCAGTGAAGTCACCCTACCGCGTCATCCGGGACCTGCACCTGTACGCCGGCTTGTTCGTCAGTCCGTTCGTGGTGGTGTACGCGATCAGCGCCATCGTTCTCAACCACGCGTACCTGCCGTGGGGAGGCGATGGCGGCACGGTCGAGACGCGCACGGTGGCCGTTCGCATTCCGGACGACACGAATTCGCTCGCCGTCGCCGCGCAGATCCGGGACCAGCTCGGCATCCGCGGCGAGATCGGATTCGTCAGCCGGAATCGCCGAAGCCAGCGCGTCAACTTTCCCGTCGAGACTCCGGGTGTGACGACGAACGTCCGCGTCGACCTCCGTTCGGGATCCGCCGAGATCGAGCGAACGGAGACGGGTGTCTGGGACGGGCTGGTCTACCTGCACACGATGCCGGGGCCACACAACGTCGCCATCCGCGGCAACTGGCTCGCCACGGGCGTCTGGGGCTGGGTCGCGGACGCGAGCGTGTATCTCCTGCTCTTCGTCTCGGCGACAGGGATCTACCTGTGGGCGGTGTTGCGAGCCGAGCGGAAGGCGGGTCTCCTGTTCCTTGGCGCCGGCGCGGCGACGTTCGGTCTCCTGATCATCGGGATCGTCGCGTGACCGATGCCTCCGCCGTGGATCGGAATGAATCCGACGGAGCATCGGGCCGACGCCCGGATCGCCTGCGAACGTGGAACCGGAAGCTGCACTACTATCTCGGCCTGTATTTCCTTCTCTTCCTCTGGCTGTTCTCCGTCTCGGGATTGCTCCTCAACCATTCCAAGTGGGCGATGGGCCAGTTCTGGAACGACCGGAAGGAGACAGTGGCGGAGCGGTCCATTCGTGCCCCGAACGCCCCCGACGATGCCGGAATCGCGGCGGAGCTGATGCGGCAGCTCGCGATCGTCGGTGAGGTAAGCGACCTCCGGCGCGACTCGACCGGGAAGTTCGACTTCCAGGTCGTGAAGCCGGGCCACGTCTTTCGTGTCGCCGCCGAGCCCGCGGCAGGTCGTGCGTCGGTGACCGAGATCGAGCTCAATGCGTGGGGGGTCATGGATGCCCTCCACAAGTTCACCGGCGTAAGGATGGACCGGCCGAACGAGCAGCGGGACTGGTTGCTCACCCGGCTCTGGAGCCTTGCGATGGATGCGCTGGCCCTCGGGCTCGTGATCCTCGTCGCGAGCGGCCTCTATCTCTGGTGGCGGCTGCGGCAGAAGCGCATCGGTGGCCTCGTCGCGATTGCACTTGGCGTTGCAGGCTGCGGGTTCTTCATCTACGGCTTCGGCCTGTTGCGATGAGCCGGCTGCGTCACGCGCTCGGCTCGGTCGGACGGCACGTCAGCCCGTCGCGCGGGGTGCCATCCTGGATCGGTGGGCAGGGGACCGACCCATACGAACAGAACACGCAGCAATCCCCCGCGCTCGGCCGAAGCATCACGCCGCAGCCCGAACACTCGTGAAACGCGACGCAGGCGTTCTCCGGCATTCCGAGCACTTCTGCGTGCCCGCACGAGGGGCACGTCAGGGAGGATGTATTCGTTGTCGGCATGAGGTATGGCAGTATCGCTCGCGGCGAACCAGCCCGCCACCCGGCGGCGCCCCGCGGCAATTGCCGGTCCCGTGATTCCCTGTTCCGTCCAGTTGGGATACATTGATCCCATGCGCCGCTCTCTCGTTTCGCGTATCGCCGCGCTGGCGATCGGCACGCTCGTGGGGATATCGGCCCCCGGCCTGGCGTTCGCCCACGGCTATGCGCACCGCGAAGCGAGCGAGCATGCGGCGCACGAGCACGAGCATCACCATGGACGGACGGACGGGGCCGACGAGGCGCATCATGGCCTGACCTGGACTGCGCAGGCCGCGGACGAATCGAAAGACCACACCCATCCCACGCTCGCGCACGCGCTGTCCATGCGGATGGATTCTCCGGTCTTCGTGCTCCCGCCGGTTCCGGTCGCGGCGCCGGTCGCGATCGTCCTCGTGGGCACCGTGTCCTGGCGGCTGACCGCTGCTCCTGCACGCGCCAGCCCTACCGACGCCCCGCCTCGACAGCCTCGAGCCCCGCCCTTCGGCTGACCTGCCCGCCGCCGCAGCGCGTCTGACGCGCGCGCCGGTGGTTGCCACGCCATCTCGGTCCGCGTGCCGCCCTTTCGCGGCGACACTGGCTCGGCCCCTCCGCCGGGACAACGACGAGAGTGCATCGTGGCACGCCCGTGAACATGCGCCCTTGTTCGGCACCTTCGTCCAGACAATCTGGAGCGAGCAGGTGTGAACAGGCACTCAACGAGCAGGCCGGTCCGAAATGCGAACGAGTTCCTCGCTTCATTTGGTGCAGTGGGTCCTGACAATCGCGGCGTTCGCGGCGAATGCAGCGCCGGGCGCGGTCCTTCTGGCGCAGGATCCCGCGCGGCCACCCGTCGTGACCGGGCCGCAGCTCACGCTGATGGAGGCGCTGGCGTTGGCCCGCGGGCTCAGCCCCGAGCTCACTGCGGCGAGAGCGGCGGCCACCGCCGCCGCGGCGCGCGAGCGCCAGGCCGGGGTGTTCCCCAACCCGATCATCTCCTATCAGCGCGAGCAGACGTCGGGAAACGGCGGGACCAACTCCCAGGACATCGCATCGGTGGATCAACCGATCGAGCTCGGTGGACTGCGAAGTGCACGAGTCGAAGCGGCGCAGTTGCGTCGCGAGGCGGCGGATGTACGAGTGCAGGGCGCGGGGGCACAGCTGGACTTCGATGTCACGCGAGCGTTTGCGCTGGCGGGCGCCGCGGATCGCAGGGCAGCACTCGCTCAGGCGGCGGCGAACGCCTTCGCCCGTGCGCGCAACGTGAGCGAAACCCGGCTCGTGCAGGGCGACGTATCAGGCTACGCGAACCGGCGGATCCGGCTCGAGGCGGCGCGCTACGCTGGCTTGCTTGCCGAGGCAATGCTTGCGCAGCGCGCGGCGCGACTCTCGCTCGCGTCGCTGATCACCGTCTCGGGAGATTCACTGCATCACGGTGAGCTGGTGCTGGCGGACTCGCTCGGCGTTGCGGCGCCGGCCCTGGCGCCGGACTCACTACGCGCGCTGGCCAGCAGCCACCGCGCAGAGTTGCGCGTCGCGACGCTCGAAGCCGAAGCCGCTGCCGCAGACGCGCGTCTCGTGCGCCGCGAACGGATACCTGTGCCGACCGTGTCCGCGGGCTTGAAGAACGATCGAGTCTCGGGCGGCGAAAGCTCGAACGGGTTCGTTGCCGGTATCTCGCTTCCCGTGGCACTCTGGGATCGGCGCCGGGGGGCGATCGACGCGGCGGGAGCCGAGGCACTCCGGTCGGTCGCCGAGGCGGATGTCGTGCGGCGACGCATCCTCGCTGAAGTGAATGACGCCGCAGCGAACCTTCGTGCGGTGGACGAGCAGCTCGCCATCCTCCGCCCCCACCTCGGTGCCGAATCCGACGTCGCGCTTCGCGCAGCGCAGGTGGCGTACTCCGAAGGTGAGATCACGCTGGTGGAATGGCTGGACGCCGTGCGCGCGTATCAGGAAGCCGAGTCGACCTTTGCCCTGCTTCGTGCCGAATCACTCATTCGACGGGCCGCGCTGGAGCGCGCCGTCGGTGTACCGCTCTCGAGGGACTCGCGATGACACGCGCCTGCTTTGCATTGCCCCGCGCGTTGGTGGCGCTCTGCCTTTCCACCGTTGTGGCCGCCTGCTCGCGGGGTGACGCAACCGATGCGGTCGAGGCGCCCGGACCTGCCGGCGGAGCGATCACGGTCTGGACGGATTCGACGGAGCTGTTCATGGAGCATCCGGCACTGATCGTCGGCGCCCCCGACAAGTTCGCGGTGCACCTCACCGACGTGACCGACTTCGCGCCGCTCCGATCGGGTAAAATCACGCTGCGCTTCCAGCCGCGGGATGGCGGGGATCCCGTGGTCGTCGTGCAGGATGTGCCGCGAGCTCCGGGCATCTATGGCCCGACCCCCGAGTTTAGGCGCGCGGGGGTCTACGACCTGACGATTCTCGTCGAGAGTCCCCAGGCACGCGACAGCATCAGCGTGCCGGCATTGCGCGTCTACGCCACGGTGGATGAGGCGCCGAAAGAGGAAGCAGGCGCTGAGAGCGGAATTCCGTTTCTCAAGGAGCAGCAATGGAAGACGCCCGGCTTCCGGACAGCGTTCGCCACGGTCGGGAGCGTCGTGGAATCGTTCGAAGCCTCGGGACAGATCACTCCAGCGGCCGGACGGATCGCGGAAGTTTCGGCACCAATCGGCGGCCTGATCGATGTCAGCGGGGTCGCGCAGTCGCCATCGCCGGGGCAGCGCGTGAGTCGTGGACAGGTCATCGCGCTGTTGACGCCATCGCTCGGAGAAGGTGGTGCAGCGTACGCGGAGGCTCGCGCGACGCTTCGCGAAGCGGAGACCGAGCATGAGCGTGCGAAGCGGCTTTTTGCGGCGGAGGCGGTGCCGCAGCGCCGGGTGCAGGAGGCGGAGAACCGGCTCCAGGCAGCTCGCGAGGCACTTGCTGGTCTCGGCGGTGGAGCGGTCACCTCCGGTGGCCGGATCGAGATCAGGTCACCGATCAGCGGCATCGTGACGGCGCGCAGCATCACTCCAGGGAGCCGCGTGGAGGCGGGTGCGCCGATGTTCACGATCATCGATCCGTCGGTGGTGTGGTTGACGGTGAACGTTCCGGCGGCGAACGCCGCGGTAGTCAACCGGGCGTCCGGGGCGACGTTCCAGCTCGAGGGATCGACTCGGGCGTACAGGGCGCAGCGATCCGTATCGCTCGGGAGCGTCGTGGACTCGATGTCGCGTACCGTTCCGGTCGTTTACGAGATCGCGAACGCCGATGGAAGCATACGCATCGGCGCCAACGCGAAGGTGTCGGTCGGCACGGGGCGACGGATTGGCGGTGTGATCGTCCCGACGTCCTCGATCCTCGATGAGAATGGGCGCCCGATAGCCTACGTTCAGCCGGACGGCGAAACGTTCGAGAAGCGGGAGCTGACGCTCGGCGGGAGCGAGGGCGGGTTCACGCTCGTTGTGTCGGGAATAAAGGACGGCGAGCGCGTGGTGACGGGCGCGCCCTACCAGGTGCGACTAGCCTCGCTGTCCACCGCGGTGCCAGCGCACGGTCACGAGCACTGAGGGACTCGCCATGTTGAACGGTCTCATCTCGGGCTCGCTCCGCAACCGGGTGATCGTCCTCGCGACCGCGGCGATCATGCTGGCCGCGGGCGCATGGACTGCGTATCGGATGCCAGTGGACGTGTTTCCGGATCTCACTGCGCCGACGGTCACGGTTCTCACGGAAGCGCACGGCATGGCGCCCGAGGAGGTGGAGGCGCTCGTTTCGTTCCCGATCGAGACCGCCGTGAATGGCGCGACGGGGGTGCGCCGGGTGCGCTCATCCACTGCCCAGGGTATTTCCGTGGTGTGGGTCGAGTTCGACTGGGGCATGGAGATCTTCCGCGCGCGGCAGATCGTGGCCGAAAAACTTCAGACGGTCGCGGCGGCGCTGCCGACGGGGGTGTCGCCACCGGTGCTCGCACCAGTGTCGTCGGTGATGGGTGAGATCATGATGATCGGACTCACTGGAATCCAGCCCGCGCAGGAGCTGCGGACGGTCGCTGACTGGACGATCCGCCGACGGCTGCTTGCCGTGCCGGGCGTCGCGCAAGTGATTCCGATCGGCGGCGAGGTCAAGCAGTACCAGGTGGTGGCCGATCCGTCGCGCATGCTCGCGACGGGCGTGACGCTGAGCGACGTCGTGCGCGCGGCGGAGGGTTCCAATCGCAACGCCTCCGGCGGCGTGTACATGGACAAGGGGCAGGAGTACGTGATTCGGGGGATCGGCCGCGCGCAGAGCGCGGCGGACATCGCCAGCACCGTCGTCGCCGTCCGCGGTGGCGTGCCTGTGACGCTCGGGCGGGTCGCGGATGTCCGCGTCGGCGCCGCGCCGAAATACGGCGACGCCTCGGTCAACGCGGAACCCGGTGTCGTCCTCGCCGTGCAGAAGCAACCGGGCGCCAACACGCTCGAGCTCACGGAGCGAATCGGACGCGAGCTCGCGGAAATGCAGCGAACGCTACCCGAGGGGATGAAGATCGAGGCGGAGCTCTTCCGCCAGGCGGACTTCATCACGGTTGCGGTGCGCAACGTGATCGCGGCGCTTCGTGACGGTGCGATCTTCGTGGTGATCATCCTTTTCCTGTTCCTCTGGAATCTCCGGACGACGGCGATCTCGATCGTCGCCATCCCGCTCTCGCTCGTCGTTGCAATCTTCGCGATGAAGCTACTCGGCATCACCATCAACACCATGACACTTGGCGGGATGGCGATCGCCATCGGTGCCCTGGTTGACGACGCGATCATCGACGTCGAGAACGTCTTTCGCCGGCTCAAGGAGAACCACCATCTCCCGGAAGGCGAGCGTCGCCCACCGCTGCGTGTCGTCTATGACGCATCGCGCGAAATCCGCGCGTCGATCGTCAACGCAACGCTCATCATCATCGTCGTCTTTCTCCCGCTCTTCTTTCTCGGCGGTGTCGAGGGCAGGCTCCTGAGACCGCTCGGGTTCGCGTACGTCGTCTCGATCCTCGCCTCGCTGCTCGTGGCGGTGACGGTAACGCCGGTGCTCTGCAGCTATCTGCTGCCGACCGCGAAGGCCGTGCAGACCGAGCACGAGAGCCGGCTCGTGCACTGGCTCAAGGCACACTATGCAACGATTCTCGAGCGAGTGATTGCTCACCCAAAGCGCGTGCTCGCCAGCGCAGCGGTGATGCTGGCGCTCGCGGTGGCAGTCGTCCCCTTTCTCGGATCCGCATTCCTGCCGGAGTTCAATGAGGGCGCGCTCACCGTGAGCGTCGTGACGGTTCCGGGTACGTCCCTCGATGAGTCGAACGCGATCGGTCGACGCGTCGAAGAGATTCTCCTTGCCAATCCAGCGGTCAGAAACACCGACCGCCGGCAGGGACGGGCGGAGCTCGATGAGCATGCGCAGGGCGTGAACGCAGCCGAGATCGACGTCACCCTCAAGGAGGAGGTCGACAAGGAGGCGCTGTTCGAAGCGCTCCGGAGCGAGTTCTCGTCGATCCCTGGCACCAACGTCACGATCGGCCAGCCGATCGGGCACCGGTTCGACCACATGTTGTCGGGAACGCGGGCCAACATCGCGGTGAAGATCTTCGGCCCCGACCTGTACGCGCTGCGGCAAGTCGGCGCGCAGATTCGCGATGCGATGCAAACCGTGCCCGGTGTGGCCGACCTCCAGCTCGAACAGCAGATGGATGTTCCGCAGCTCCGCATCCAGGCCGATCGCAGCGCCCTGGCGAGGTACGGAATGACCGTGGGACAGCTCGCAGAGGCGATCGACGTCGCGTTCAATGGCGAGGTCGTCTCGCAGGTGCTGGAGGAAGGGCGCAGTGTGGACCTCGTGGTCCGGTTTCCCGAGGCCGTCCGGTCGAATGCCGAGGCGATCGGCGCCGTCATGTTCGATACGCCGACCGGACAGCGGGTGCCCCTCTCCCAGCTCGCGCAGATCGTGACCGATCGCGGGCCGAACACCGTATCGCGCGAGAACGTGCAACGAAAGATCGTCGTGCAGGCGAACGTGGCGGGGCGCGACCTCGGAAGCACTGTTGCCGACATCCGTGCGGCGATCGCGGGACAGGTGACGCTCCCGGCTGGCTATCATGTCGAATACGGTGGCCAGTTCGAGGCGCAGGAAGAGTCGACGCGGACGCTGGCGGCGCTCTCGCTCATATCGATCGCGGCGATCTTCCTGATCCTCTACGCCGAGTTTCGCTCGGTTCGGACGGCGGGACTGGTCATGGCAAACCTGCCGCTCGCCCTCATAGGCGGCGTGGTCGCAGTGGCGATCACCGGCGGCGTCGTGAGCATTGCTTCGCTCGTCGGCTTCGTAACGCTCTTCGGAATCGCGACGCGAAACGGCATTCTGCTGGTTTCGCACTATCGGCAACTGCTCGGGGAAGGCGTGCCCTTCCGCGAAGCGGTGGTGCGGGGATCGCTGGAGCGGATCTCCCCGATCCTGATGACCGCGCTTACCGCGGGCCTCGCCCTCATCCCGCTGGCACTCGGTGCGGGGGAGCCGGGCAACGAGCTTCAGACGCCGATGGCGATCGTCATTCTCGGGGGACTGCTGTCGGCGACGGCGTTGAACATGATCGTCCTTCCCGCGCTATACTGGATGTTCGGCGAGCGCAGCGTCGAGATCGTCGGAGTGGACCAGTCGTTCGAGGGGATTGGTGATCTCCGTCCCGTGATGGCGACGGCGCGATGAGGACTTTCTCGAGATCCACCACCGGCATGTTCATGACTGAGTCACCATTCCAGGCAGCGATTGCCACCGCCGGCCGCGCGCGCGCGTGCTGCACGGCGCTCGTCGCTGCCTGCGCCGTCATTCTGCTCGCACCGGCCGAGGCGCTCGCGCACGGAGTTGCCGCGGGCGACAAGGGATACATCCAGGAGATCGTCGGCGTGCACCTGATTCCCTTCGCCTATCTCGGCGCGAAGCACATGGTGACCGGATACGATCACCTGCTCTTCCTCCTCGGCGTCATCTTCTTCCTGTACCGGCTCCGGGACATCGGGGTCTACGTCACGCTGTTCGCCGTCGGCCATTCGACGACGCTGCTGCTCGGGGTGCTGGCCGGGGTCAGCGTCAGCTCCTACCTGGTCGATGCCATCATCGGTCTCTCGGTCGTGTACAAGGCGCTCGATAACCTCGGCGCGTTCCAGCGGTGGTTCGGATTCCAGCCGAATACCAAGGCAGCGACACTGATCTTCGGGTTCTTCCATGGGTTCGGACTCGCGACGAAGATTCTCGACTTCGAGGTGTCGCCGGACGGGTTGATTCCCAACCTCATTGCGTTCAATGTCGGCGTCGAGATCGGCCAGCTGCTCGCCTTGAGCGCGATCCTCATCGCGATGAGCTACTGGCGCCGCACACCCAGCTTCACCCGGCACGCCTACACCACCAACGTCGCCATCATGTCTGCGGGCTTCCTGCTGATGGGCTATCAGCTCGCCGGCTACTTCATCGTCGATCTCTGAGGTTCCCCCAATGCCCGAGTTGCACGCCGCCCCCGTGAGCGAGCTCCCGTCGTCGCGCAGCCTTCTCCGCTCGACAGTGATCGCCCTCGCGGTTGCCATGGTGTTGCTCGCAACCGTCGTATTGCCTGCGGAGTATGGGGTTGACCCGACAGGGGTCGGACGGCTGCTTGGGTTGACGGAGATGGGGGAGATCAAGGTTGCACTTGCCAGGGAAGCGGCGACCGCCGACTCGGTCGAGGCAGCAGCCGGGCAAGCGGCTTCCCGCGTTCCCCCTGCAGCCGGCCCCGTCGCGCCTCCTCCGGCAACGGTTCCCGCAGCGTCACCAGGCCCGGTGGCGGCGACGACGGCAGGCACCGAGACGCCAGCGAACAGCCACGTCACCGAGATCGTCCTGCGTCCCAACGAGGGCAAGGAGATCAAGCTCGCCATGCGAAAGGATGCGCGCGTGACGTACTCATGGTCCACCGATCGTGGCGTCGTGAACTACGATACCCATGCGGACGCGCCCGGGATCAGCTATCACGGATATGCGAAAGGAAGCGCGAAGGCGACCGACGACGGCGTGCTCGTTGCAGCGTTCGATGGCATGCACGGATGGTTCTGGCGCAACCGAGGACGGGAGCCCGTGACTGTGACGTTGCGAACGAACGGGAATTACCAGGAACTGAAGCGGATGTAGGCGTCGGCACCCAGCGGTCACGTTTCCCTCTCACTGAGCCCCGATATGAACAAGCACTTCTGTACCACCCGTAAAGCGCGCGAGGCGCGCCCCTAGAAGCGCGTCGCCAGCGACACGCGCAGGGCGCGCGGTGAGCCCGGGGAGATGTTGTTATTGCTGTGGGCGGTCGCGTAGTAGTCGATGTCGAACAGATTCTCGATGTTGGCTTGTGCCCGCAGCCCGTCGCGAAGCCTCAGGAAGAGGGCGGCATCCACCTCCGTATGTGCAGGCAGCACGACCTTTTGATCGAGCGCCGCGAACATCTCGGCGCGATGAACCACGGCGACGCCAATGCCGAGCGACGCCAGCAGCTGATATCGGTTCCAGAGGGAGAACGTGGTGCGCGGCACCAGTGGCACCTTCGCTCCCGCCGGCGCGGCCGACGTCGCCTCGACGATCGTGGCCGTCTGATTCCCATAGGCTCCGGCGACGTCCCACCGTGAGGTGATACTGCCGTTCACCCCGAGCTCGAACCCTGACGTCCGCTGACGACCGGACTGCAGCGTCCGCGTGGGGTCGGTGGGATGCGGTGAGCGCGTATTGGTCCGGTCGAGCCGATACGCCGCCGTGCTGACCGCAAGCCGGTCGGCGATCTCCCATTTGGCGCCGAGCTCATAGTTGCGGAATCGCTCCGGCTCCAGCGCCTTCGTCACGTCAGTCAGCGACGAGAACTGATCGCCCGAGCTGGGGAGGTACGAGACGCTGTGACTCGCATAGAACGACATCATCTGCGTCGGCTTGAAGAGGAGCCCGGCGCGTGGCGATACCATGCGATCAGCGCGCTGCAGCGTCGAGTCGGTGCGGTTGTTGTGATACTCGAGGTCGAAGCGCTCGTACCGGACACCGCCGATGACCTGCCAGTGATCGGAGAGCTCGATCTGGTCCTGGAGGTAGACCGACCCGACGGTGTTCGTGACATGGTTGTCGGCGTCGGCAGCGCCGGGCCGGAACGTTAGTGGCACGGAGATGGTCGGAGCGGTAACCGGAGCGCGCACCGACGTCGTGGCGTTGTTGAAATATCCCGTGTGCCGGAGGTTGTCCGTCGACTGGCGTCCGAGCTCCGCGCCAAGCAGCACGGTGTGTCGTGCGGGCCCGGTGCGCCCGGAAACGGTGACGTCGGTCTGGTTGAAGAGGTTCGTTCGCTGCGTGTCGTTGTTGTAGGCCGAGATGCTCACCTCGTCGCCGGACGCCGTCACGGCACCGGGGAACACGTTCTGGTAGAACTTGTCGTACGAGCCGAACTGCGCCCGGTTCGTGACGGTAAGTCCCGCGCGAGCGTTGTAGGTCGCGGCGGCTGTCGCGACGTGAGCCCGGACGTCGGCCCAGCTTGCATCAGGATCACCGAAGAACGTCGAGGGCCCCGTTGCGATTGGACGGCCGTTGAACGACGGAATGCCCCGGTCGGCGGTGCGTTGATCGCTGAAGAGCTCGTACCCGAGCACGATGCGCGTTCGCCCCGCGCCGGGCGCCAGCGTCACCGTCGGGTTCAGGCCATACCGCTCGAGGGTGACGCCGTCGCGAAAGAGGCCCGAGCGCTCGGCCATCCCGTTGAGGCGCGCCGCCACGACGGGCGACAGTCCCGCGCCAAGATCGACCGATGCCCGTTTGTTGTCGTAGGAACCACCCTGGAGGGTCACCTCGCGCAGGGTGGACCACGCCGCCTGCTTCGTCACGCGATTGAGTACTCCGCCGCCACCACCGCGCCCGAAGACCATCGCGTTCGAGCCTTTGAGCGCTTCGACTCGTTCGACATTGTAGAGATCGCGGAAGTACTGCACGTCGTCACGCACGCCGTCCACGAAGAAATCAGCGGTGGTGTTGTTGCCGCGAATGGTCGGCTGGTCGCGATTGCCTTCGCCCTGGCCCATCGTCACACCGGGCACGAAGCGCACGACATCCGCCATGCCCTGCATCGACAGATCATCCATCAGGTCGCGGGTGATGATGGATACCGACTGCGGAATATTTCGCAGTGGGGTGGGGGTCTTGGTCGCGCTGGACGTGCGCGATGTGGCGTATCCGGCGCGGCGAGTCGCGACGATTCGCACCGGCTCCAGCCCCTGCGGTTTCGCCGGCGACGCCAGTCGAAGGAAGGCCGACCGTTCATCGGTGAACACCGGCGACAGTCCGGTGCCGGTGAGCATTCGGCGAAGCGCTTCGGCTGCGGTAAACGTTCCGGCGAGTGGCGCGGACTGGATGAGGGCGAACGCCGCGGTGTCGAAGGCCACGTCGAGCCCGGATTGCCGCTGGAAGGCGAAGACGGCCTGCGGCAGCCGCTGGCTGGGGATGTCGAACGGCGTCTGCCGGAGGGTGTCGGCCGGAAGCGTCAGCCCGGCGGCGGGAGCATCCTGGGCGGCGATACGGCCAGAGTGGGAGCCGAGGACGACGATCGCCCCAAAGGCCAGCGATATGATTGCAGAGGTGCGCACGGAGGGTGTCAGAGGAGTTGAGAACGGTTCTCAATTAGCGTCCTCGTAGAATAGACACCAATCCCGACAGAATCAATCGGGATTCGGCGCGGAGGCCGGAAAGCGGGATGCTCTACCCGCTAAGAAGCCTGGCTGCCACGGCCTTCGGCGGCGGGGTTCTGTGGCGCCTGCGGCCTTCGCTGCCGTTCCTTGCAGCCAGCACATCGGATTGATCGGAACGGTGCTCTTCGCCCGGAGTGGACGAAGAGCACGCCGGTTGATGACTCATGCAGCGCATCCTGCCTCGGGATGGCCGCACCACCTCCATCAGCGTTGCTGTTCTGCCAGGAAAGCATACGTCTTTCCGTTCGACACGTAGCTCCCGACAACATCGCCCCGGGAGTTGATGCCGAACGCCCGGGTCGCCGTGGCACCTGGGACGTCTATGGGCGCATAGTGGTCAACTCCACGCCGGAGGAAGCCATGAAATCCAGCGGCGTCACGGTAGACACCGACGATGTCGCCGGCAGGGCTCACGTCCCAGGCTGCCGTCATAGTGACGGTGCTGCCCGGCACGATGAACGGCGTGAAGACCCCGTCGTCGATCACATAGCCCTCGGTACGGCCTGACATCATATCGGTATGGAGCCCGACGACTCGCTGCTGGCTGGGCGTTGCCCCATTGTTCATCGACGCGAAGGCGTCGATCTCGCGGTCGCCCGTTCTGTCCATGACGATCCCTCGCATGCTCGCCATCATGTCGTTGTCATGGCGGCAGCCGAGGATCGTTCCGTCGGGCAGGATGCGCTGCGGAATCGTGTTGGTGTGCCCTGGATAGTCCACCGCCACGAATTCACCGTGGCGCGTCAGCACGAATCCGTGGACGTTGACCGCGGGCTCGCCGGGCCGCCGGTACGATCCGACGATGTCGCCGCTCGGGCCGATCCCCCGGGCCTCGGTGATGGCAGCCCCCGGGTAGTCGATCGTCACGAACTCGCCGTCCCGGAGGACGTACCCGTGGAATCCGGTCGCATCGCGATAGGTACCGACGATGTCACCGCGACTATTGATGCCCCACGCAATCGTACTGAGCGCGCCTGGCACCTCGACTGTCGTAAAGCGGAAGGCTCCATCGACGGGCGGTCCTTTCCGCTCGAGCCATGGGGCGTCCGTCTCCAGCCGTGGCGGGGTTGGCCCATCGCCAGCGCAGCCGGCGAGGAGGGTGAGCAGCAGTCCTGCTGCGTTCACCCGCGCAAAGCGGGACCGGAGAAGGCACTGGGTTCGATCGTGCATAGTCCACCTCGTGTAAGGGTGCCGGGCTAGCCGGGAATCGTGCGGTCCGCCCGACAGGTGCCCGTCGGCGCCCGCCGTACAACGACGGGCCTCACGATCCCGGCGCCATCCCGCAGGCAAGCTCTTCTTGCGCGGTGCCGGATGGGCGTCGATCATAGCGTGTCGCTCTCGACCAACTCTCGACTGATTCTCAGGGACGGCGCGATGTATCGATTGCGGCTGCTCGGCGGCGCATCGATCGAGACAGAATCCGGCCCGCTGGCCGGTCCGGTTGCGCAGCGCCGCCGAATCGCGCTGCTGGCGCTGCTGGCAGTTGCCCCACCTGCCGGCGTGAATCGCGAGCGGCTGACGGCCTACCTTTTCCCCGAAGTGGACGCGAGCCACGGCCATCGGTCCCTGTCCGATGCGCTTCACGCGGTGCGGAAGGCGCTCGGCAAGGAAGCCGTGATCGGTGCGGGCGACAGTCTTCGGATCAATCCGACGATCATCGGTCACGACGTCGGCGAATTCGAGAAAGCGCTTTCCAACGGCCAGCTCGAGCGTGCCGCATCGCTCTACACCGGCCCGCTGCTCGACGGCTTCCATCTCGGCGAAGCTCCCGAGCTCGAGCGCTGGATCGACGGAGAGCGCACGCGGCTTTCACGGAAGTATGCCCGGGCCCTGGAGGCACTCGCCGAACGACAGGAGGCAGCTGGCGATGATCGCGGGGCGGCGGCGTGGTGGCAGCGCCTGGCCGCGCACGATCCGTACAGCTCGCGCGTTGCCCTCCGTCTGATGCAGTCACTGGCCCGTGCCGGGGATTCCGCGGCTGCCCTCCAGCACGCCCGGGTGCACCAGGTGCTGCTGCGCGAGGAGCTGGACGCACCCGCGGATCCGGAGGTCGTCGCGCTCGCGGAGCGGCTCCGGACTCTCCCGACGTCCGCCGGCCCGATGCTGTCAGCGCGGCGGCCGGAAGAAGATCCTCCGGCAAGCCTCCCCGTACGCTCGACAACGCGAACTGCCGCCAAGGGTGAGTCGGTTGTCACCGGGCCGGCGACGGACGAGCTGACCGCCGGGTCGGTCATCTTATCGGACGGGGCGGTGAAGCGGCGCTCATCGGCGCGCGCGGCCGCGTTGACCCTTGCGGCCGGCGCCGTGATTCTCATCGCGGTCAGCGCGGTTCGCAGCGGCGCCGTGTCGGGGAGAAGCACGACGGCGACGGTCGTGCCGGTCTCCACATCAGCGACCGCGCGGCGGAACCACTCGGTCGATTCCGCCGCCCATGATCTCTATCTTCGCGGACGCTACGCCTGGAACCGCCGTTCGCAGGAGGCACTCGAGGAGGCCTCGATCCACTTCCGGCGCGCCATCGAGCGCGATCCGTCCTACGCACCCGCCTACGCCGGCCTTGCCGACAGCTACGTGATGCTCGGCTATCACGGCTTTGCCCCCGCCGATGGAGTGTTCGCCAAGGGGAAAGCAGCTGCCCAGCGAGCGCTGGAGCTCGAACCCGATCTGCCGGAGGCATATCCTGCGCTCGGGATGGCCCTCGCCTGGGAGCGGGACTGGAGTGGTGCCGAAGCTGCCTTCCGCCGGGGAATCGCGCTCGAGCCCGGCTACGCGACGGGTCGGCAGTGGTACGCGCTGCTGCTGATGACGCTGGGACGAACGAACGAGGCGGTGGCGGAAGTGCGCAGGGCCAGCGAGCTGGATCCACTCTCCCTCCAGATTGGCAACACCCACGCGACCCTCCTCCTGCACTCGGGCGACTCCGTCGGCGCGCTTCGAGAATACCGGCGCATCATCGGATCCGAGCCCGATGGGGAATGGCTGCGTTCCAATCCTTGGATCCTCGCCAATGCAACGCACGCATACATCGCCAATGGGATGCACCGGGAGGCACTGCGTGCGGCCGAGCAGTCCGTGAAGGTCGTGCCGACGCATCCGCGCACGTTGTTCGCGCTCGCCGCCGCGCACATCGCAATGGGCGAACGCGAGCAAGGGCTCCAGGTGTTCGCGCGAAGCGATACCGCGAACGTGCATTACAGGTTCTACGCCGCGCTGCTCTCGGCGATTCTCGGGCACCGTGATGAGGCGCTGCGCATCCTCGAGTCGATCGATCAATGGGTGCCGCCGCTGATGAGCAGCCTGCGGGCGACTCCCGAGCTGCGCCAATTTCACTCGGACAAACGGTTCCGGGCACTACTCGAGCGCCTGGGCATGGAGACGCGGTAGATTCTGCCGTGATCCGGGTTGCTGGCTCTCAGCCGGTGGGTTGGTCTGCGAACAGCGGCCCTGCGAGCGCGGTGATCGCGCGACCGGCCGGGGAATTCGGCGCGGCATCGAGCGGGGCGCCGCCTCCCCGCTCGACCGCCGCGAGACCGCCGTCGAAGGGCACCTCTCCCACGAGCCGCATTCCGTGCGCACGACAGAAATCGGTGATCGCGCCATGATCACCGTCATCACGAACCTTGTTCGCGACGACGACGACGTCGCTGATCCCGAGCTCGGCCGCGAGCCCCACGACGTTGCGGGCCGTCTCCATCGAGCGGTAATACGGCTCGAGCACCGCGACGAGCCGCGACACGTGACGCCCGGTCCCGCGACTCAAGTGCTCGAGACCCGCCTCCATGTCGACGATGATGTGCCGGTTGCTCTCGCCGCGGGCAACGATCTCACCGAGAAAGCCACGGACCGTGGCGTGGGCACTGCACATTCAGCCAGCGCCGCCGTGCCCCACCTTGCCCATCACCATCAGTCGAACCTTGTCGGGACCGGCAACGCTGTAATCGCGCAGCACGTCCTCGGGGTCGAGCCCGAAGACCATCTTCGTCGTGCCGTCCTCAGTGGTTCGACGCTCCATGAGGGTGCGCGGCAGGCCCGTGATCCCCTGCGCCTTATCTGCCGGAATACCCAGTGTGATCGCGAGGTTGGGGTTGGTATCCGCGTCGATCGCGAGCACTTCGCGCGTGCTGCGTCGCGCAAGCACCCGCGCGAGCGTTCCCGCGATGGTCGTCTTCCCCGTTCCGCCCTTGCCTGCGATTGCAATTCGCATCAGTGCTTGTGGCCTCCAGGTGCGCGGGCGGCGTGACATTCGGCGGCGCCCGCAGGATTGGTGTGACAGTCGCAGGTCGGATCGTTGCATTCGCCATGCCCCTGACTGAGCAGCTCCGAAAACTCGTCGGCGAATCGTCGCGCCGCTTCACGGCGTCCGGATTCGGTGAGGCGGTATTCCTGGATCGCGCCCGGGTGCGCGATGACGTACGCCTTTTCGAGAAGACTGCTCATCGTGTGCAAGACCTCATCTTCTGGGTGCGCGAGAAAGCGAGTCATGCCGGGAATCGTCGCGCTCGCACCGAGCCCCTCGCCCTCCAGCCAATAGAGGAGCTCTAGCATCTCGTCGCGGCGGGCGATGTCCTGACCGGCGTCGTCGCTCATGAACTTTCCGTTAGCGCGGGTG
>JANPKQ010000096.1:0-4047 GCA_031426115.1 Gemmatimonadaceae bacterium
CGCGCTCGACGATGCGCGCGCCCTGGCCTGCGTCTTCGTGAAGCTCGATGAGGCGAAGCTCTGCCGCGCGCGGAAGACGGCGCTGGTGAACCTGCTCGACCAGCTCGCAGTCGCCCTCGCGCTGACCGATGAGGCGTCGCTCTGCGCAGAAGCGCTCCTCCTGCGCCAGGTGACGCGCGCCTTCGCGCTCGGCCGTTACAGCAGCTGCCTCGAGAACTACGAGCGCCGCGGCGCCGGCGACGAGTCGATCCCGACGGTCGATGAGCTCATCGAGCGCCTCGGCGGCGCACGTCTCATGGAGAAGATCCGCAGCGAGAAGACGGCTGAGGAGCGCTACCCGATCGCGATGCTTCGTTTGCGGCGTTTAATCGCCGAGATTCCGGATGGTCCTCTCGACGCGCAGTTGTGTGCGTTCCTGGAACGCGCAGTACTCTCGAAGTTCGACGGCGACGAGCCGGGTCGCGGCCGCGTAAACCTGTTGACGCTTCACTCGACGAAGGGGCTCGAGTTCTCGCGCGTGTACGTCGTTGGCGCAGAGGACTCGCAGCTCCCCGGCGGCTCACCGTCGAAAGGTCCGACCCTGGAGGAGATCGAGGAGGCACGTCGGCTGCTGTACGTCGGCATGACGCGGACCGAGGACCGGCTGGTGCTCACGTATGTCACGGCGCGTGGAGGGAAGCCCACTGGGGGGCATCAGTTTCTCGACGAGATGGGGCTGGTTCCGTCTGCGCCGTAGTGGTGTGGGCAACGGCCCCCGGGCTGGCATCTATGACGAAGGTTGTTGGGATGCAGCGGATGCAACGGATGAAAGGGCAACAACACTGCAATGGTTTGCTGCCGCGCGCACGGTCGGGATGACGGCTGAAATGCAGGTGCGCCGATCGTGTTCGAATGGCTCGAATCGATCTATTGCAGGAGGAGCGGACTCACTCCGTCATCGGGGCGTTCTACGAGGTGTACAACACCCTCGGCTTCGGCTTCCTCGAGCACTTCTACACCATGGCGCTGGAGCGTGAGCTACGCGCTCGCGGTCACCGGGTTGCACGCGAGGTTTGCGTGCGGGTGTATTACAAGGGTGAGGAACTGGGGGAACAGCGTCTCGACATGATCGTGGACGAAGTGCTCATCGTCGAAAACAAGTCGACCTACAAGCTCCACAAGTCAGCGCCCCGCCAGGTCCTCAACTACCTCAAGGCAACGCGGCTCGAGGTAGGACTCCTGCTGCATTTCGGACCCGACCCGTCGTTCTACCGCCTGATCTCGCCCAACAGAGAGTAGAACGCTCTTTCATCCGTTGCATCCGCTGCATCCCCCAACAACCTTCGTCATAGATGCCAGCCTTACCGGCTGGACGCCCGGACGAAAGCGTCGACGGCGGGCGGCCCGGACCCGACGCCTTCATCGTGCTTGAAGAAGACGTACGCGTCGGACCACTTCTGGTCACTGACGCACTTCGCCCATTCGGTGAGGGCCGAGTCGGTGTAGTCGAGGCGGTGGAGGCGCAGGTAGCCCCAGGACGCGGTGCAGACGACCGGGCACTTGAACTCATCGCCCTCGGCAACGCACATCGCGATGTCGCGGTCGCGGAGGAGGCGGAAGGTCCCTTCGTCGAACCAGCTCTCGTGGCGGAACTCGAAGGCGTACCGTCGGCCGGTGGGGAGAAGCTCGAGGAAGTTGTGCAGCAGCGTGAGATCCTTCTTCAGGTTCGGCGGCAGCTGGAAGAGGATCGCGCCGAGTCGGTCGCGGAGCACCGAGGTCGTCTTCAGCAGGAACGCCACGGCGTCGGCGCACTCGGGCCTGAGCCGCGCGAAGTGGGTGATGCGCTGGCTCGCCTTGAGCGTGAAGGTGAATGCCTCCGGCGTCTGCGCGGCCCACTCCTCCATCACGTGCGACTTCGGCAGGCGATAGAAGGTGTTGTTGATCTCGACCGCGGGAAACTTCCCCGCGTAGAAGCCGAGCATCGCATTCGCCTTGAGGTCGGACGGATAGAAGTTGCCCTTCCACTCCTTGAAGGAGTAGCCGCTGGTGCCGGCGCGGATGTTCACGGGTGTTGTCCTATCCGTTGAATCCGGCATCTATGACGAAGAGTGTTGGGATCAAACGGATGCAACGGATGAAAGGGCAACAGCATGTAGTGATGTGCTGCCGGAGGGGGCTGAGATACGTACAGTCCCGATAATCATTTCAGATTGATCCGGCGAACCGATCGTCGGGCTCTGGTCGGAGCCGTTGCACTTTCATCCGTTGCATCCGCTGCATCTCAATAACCTTCGTCATAGATGCCAGCCCGGAGGCCTTTGACCTCCGCTGCATCCGCTGCATCCCAACAACCGATGTCATAGATGCCAGCCCGGAGGCCGTTGGCCGTTACGAGACCTTCCGCTCCCGCTTGATCGCCGCATCGGGCTTCGGCCGCGTCAAACTGGCCTTCAGGGCTTCCATGAGGTCCACCATCTTGCCGTCGCCCGCGGGCGCGACGTCGGCGGTGATGTCCTGGCCTTCGACCTTGCGCTGGATCGCCTCGAGAACGCGCTCGCGGACGGTGTCCTTGTACTTCGCCGGCTCGAACGTCTCGTTCGTCGTCTGGTCGATGAGCTGCTTCGCGAGCGCGAGCTCGGTCGGCTTCACCTCGCCGGCGGGGACGGGGACTTCGGTCGTCGGGCGAACTTCGTCAGGGTAGTGGAGCTGCTCCATGACGATGACGCCGTTGAGTGGGCGGAGGAGAATCAGGTGCTGCTGGCCGCGAGCGGCGTACTGGCCCAGCGCGGCGCGGCCCGTCTCCTTCAGCGCCTCGGCGAGGAGCCGATAGGCGCGGTCGCCGCCCTTGTCGGGGCCGAGGTAGTAGACCTTCTCGAGGTACTCCCGATCCACGCGGGCGAGCGGCACGAACTCGACGATGTCGATGATCTGCGTCGCCTTCTCCTCGAGTGCCTTGAGCTCCTCGACCGAGAGGATGACGTACTGGTCCTTCGCGAACTCGTAGCCCTTGACGGTCTCGTCGCGGCCGACCACTTCGTTGTCGTCCTTGGCACAGATGTACTGCTGCTTCAGCCGCCCACCACACTTCTTGTGAAGCATGTTGAACGAGACGCTCGACTTCGACTCGGACGACGAATAGATGTTGACCGGGACGGAAACGAGACCGAACGAGATCGTGGCGGTTCCGATTGAGCGAGCTGGCATGCGACGCGGGGTAGGGGACTTATGCACATTGGGGAACGACACCGCATATTTGTGACAATAATACGTCGGCGCCGTTTCCGCGATACCTCCAGACCTGTTCCAGACGAGCATGCCCGAAAGTGGTGACGCCCCCGAGGGGGCTCCCGGCGACAGCCTGAGCACCTACCGGGCGAAACGATCCGCTGATCGATCGCCCGAACCGGTCGGAACCGTGTCCCCGGTGCCCGGCAATTTGTTCGTCGTCCACAAGCACGCGGCGCGGAATCTCCACTTCGACCTGCGCCTCGAGATGGATGGCGTGCTCCGGTCGTGGGCCGTCCCGAAGGGCCCGTCGTACGACATGGCCGACAAGCGCCTTGCCGTGAAGGTCGAGGACCACCCGCTGGAGTACGGCGACTTCGAGGGGGTGATCCCGGCCGGGAACTACGGCGCCGGCGGGATCATCGTTTGGGACCGCGGCGAATGGGTGCCGCTCGAGGATTGGCGGACGGGGCTCGAGAAGGGGAAGCTCCTCTTCGAGCTCAAGGGCTACAAGCTTCACGGGAAGTGGACGCTCGTGAAGATCAAGAAGTCGGACAAGGAGTGGCTCCTCATCAAGGAGCGCGATGCGTGGGTGAAGTCGCCCGGGGACACGTTCCCGGAGGCGTCGGTCCTCTCGGGGCTCACCGTCGAGGAGATGAAGGCGGGAGCAACGCCGGCGACGCGGCTGCGCACCGCGCTCGGAGCCACCGACGCAAAGCGAGCCCGCGTGGACGCGACGTCGGTCGGCCTCATGCTCGCCGACACCGCCGCCGACGCGTTCACCCGCGACGGCTGGGTGTTCGAGCTCAAGCTCGATGGCTACCGTCTGCTCGCGAGCAAGTC
>JANPKQ010000097.1:0-3853 GCA_031426115.1 Gemmatimonadaceae bacterium
GGAACGCGACCGGCGCAGTCGTCAGGAGATGCAATCGCAGGCTGTCGAGCTGCGATCCGAACGCCGGGAGGTCCGGTGTGGGAACGCGGTCGGCCCATTGCGGCGCTTTCAGCTTCCTACGTTCACACGCGAGCTCAATGGCTCCGGCGAGGAGGTTGAGCACAGCCGGATCGAGCCGGGCGCGTGGGGGAAGCGCCACCGCATTGCTGAACTCGACTTTGTGCAATCCACGAAGGAAGTCAGCCACCGCGGCGAGCGCGAACGAGCGGCCGTCGGGATCGGCAAGCGCGGCGACCAGCTCCTGAAAGCGCTCCTGCACCTGCGGGAGAAGGCGATCCAGGATCCACGATGACATGTCCATGGACGCCTCGGCGGCGAGGCGCCGGAGCGTGCGCTTCTGCTCGGGACTGACGCGGATCTGGAGTTGAGCGGTCTTGCGTGGCATTCTCGAAGCTACGTCACCGGTCCACAATGTCAATACACACGTATTGACACGAAAGGCGAAGCGACGGCCGTAGCGACGAACGACTCAGCCGCGGGCAGCGTACCGCAGGACGGCCACGAAGTGGCACACGCTGCCCGCGATGACGAAGAGGTGCCACAGGGCGTGCCCATATCGGAGGCGTGTGTCGGTCGCGTAGAAGGCCACGCCCCCGGTATAGCACAGTCCGCCGGCGACGAGCCACGCGAGACCGGCCGGCGAGATGCTGGTGACGAGCGGCCGGATGGCGATGACCACGAGCCAGCCCATCGCGATGTACAAGGCCGTGGACAACCGCGGAAAGCGGAAGCGCAGCAGCCATTTCGCGAGGACGCCGGAGAGCGCGAGCGCCCAGATCGTCCCGAGGAGCGACCAGCCCCACGGACCGCGCAGGACGCCGAGCGTGAACGGCGTGTAGGTGCCGGCGATGAGCAGGTAGATCGCCGAGTGATCGAGCACCCGCATGACGCGCTTGGCGTTGCAGTCCGGCAGCGCGTGATACAGCGTCGACGTAAAGTAGAGGAGGACGAGCGTCGTGCCGAAGATCGCGCCCCCGACGAGCTGCCACGGGTCGCGCTGCCCCACCGCCGTCAGCACGAGGATGGGCAACGCCGCGATGCTCGCGAGCAGCCCGGCGCCGTGGGTGATGCTGTTGGCGATCTCTTCCCCGAGTCGCTGGGGGCGTGGTGCGATCATGTGGTCCGGTGATGACTCATCACCGAAGTGTAGCGGCACGCAGGTGTATTACGCGAGCCGCTTGCGCAGGGAGCGAAGCTCGCCGGCGCGCCGAGGCAGCGAACGCTCGAGCGCGGCCCAGGTCTCCGACCAGCGCGCTGCGAGCCGTGCCGTCGCGTCGGGAGTCAGACCGCTTCCGCGCCGCAACTCGTCGATCTCCCGCATCGCGTGGGCCCGCTGCTCGGTGAACGCGACGACGGCTGCTGCTTCCTCGGCAGGGCTCAGGTCGAGTCCCGTGCGCAGCGCGAGCACGAGATAGCGGTCCTCGTCCGCCGCGAGCGCGAGCGCGTGCAGTGCGTCGCGCGGCGTGTCGGGCGGCGCCGCGATCCCGAGCCGAAGCGACGGCAGTGCCCAGTTGTCGGTGACGAAGACGCCGGCAGGATTGGGAATCCACAGCCACGCATGAAGCACCGCGAGGCGCATCTCCGAGCCGTCGGGCGTGCCGGTCGGGTGAGCGGACGCGTGCGACAGCGAAAAGCTCTCGTCGGCGACCGTTCCGTTGTGCTCATGCCATGCGCCCGGCGCGAGCGCCGAGGGCGGCGGCTCGTCTCGCGAGAGGAGGTCGGTGTATCCGACACCCGCGAGCTGCGGATGTCCCCCGACGTTCACGTAGATGAGCACCGGTGGGCGCTCGGCAACGAGCGAATCGTCGAGCATGCGCCCGAAGTGAACCCAGTGTGTGCCCATCGCCGGGAATTCGACTCCGACCGGCTTGTAGCCGTCGATCCTCGCAGAATGCTGATCGCGGTAGCGACTCGTTCCGGCGCGGGCGCGGGCCAGGAAGGCATCGGTGTCCGTGGGCGGAGCACCGCTCAGGTCGTCCGGGGTTGACTGGGAGGATCGCTCCAAGAGGGCGGCGAGGATCGGCGCAGAAATGCCGTACGGGAAGCGCGACACCTCTCGCGCGGCATCCGTCCACGTTGCGTCGGGTCCCAGACCATTCCGGAACGGGATGGGCCGCCCCGGGCTGCGCACCGGAATCCCGCCGAATCGGTGTCCGCGACCTGCGGCGATGACGCTCAGGGAGGTGATCACGCTGGGGCGGGTCATGCCGACACGACCATCGACGAGCAGGTACCACGCCGTGTCGGTCACGGCAAGCAGCTCGCCGGTCACGTTACGGCGCGTTGAGAGCACCAACGTGACGAATCCGCCGCGAGGGTTGGTTGCCTGGGGCACTCGAAGCGGCGTCGGCGACGTCGTGCATCCGGAGAGCACTCCCGCGGAGGCGAGGGCACCCAGCATCGCCGCGCGTCTCATGACCGACGCACTCATGTGATCGGTACCCGGCGGATGAAGAAGGTTCGCTCCAGCGAATCCTTGCTCGCTCGCCAGCTCTTCAGCATGTCACGCATGGATGCCTTCGACGGCGAGAAAGCGACCGAGTCGGTTGCGCTGCGCACCCAGCGTTCGCGCACCCACTCGGTGTAATAGCCATGTGCACCGAGCATGAAGGTCCGCGAGACGTCGGGCGCGTGTCCGACATCGAACTCGGCATGAAACCGGTCGCCGGGGCGTGTCTCGAGGTCGGTGCCATCGGCTCGTCGCAGCGCCACGGCGACATCGTCGCGCTGCCCGCCCTTGCCATCGGTGACGCGCGCGATGGGGATCATGCGCGCATCGAGGGCGCCGATGTACCGGGCGACGCCGATGCGGTCGATGCGGAATGCATCGGCGAGGAAGGTGAAGCGCACGCGGACGCTGTCGGTCTGCACCGGCGGGACAACGACGCCGACCGTGCTCCATGCAGTCGGCCCGAAGCTGGTCATTCGTGCGACCGGCTTCCAGTCATCGCCATCACGCACGGCAACCCGCAACCCGAAGCTCCCCGCGTACCAGTTCCCGAGCGCCGCGACCGTCGTGATGCGCGCGAGATCCTGGCCCAGCCAGTCGAGCGCGCGTACACCGGGGCGCCCAAGCATGTAGTCGTACAGGATCGACGATGCGAGAAGGCTCGAGCGCAGCCGCAGCACGAGCACCAGCGTGTCGCCGTCACTCGAGCGGGGGAGCGTAACGTCGAGATGGTCGTCCACCGGGCCCCCGGCGATCGCGCGCGCCAGCAGGCTGTCGGCGGAGGAGAAGGCGAGGTCATCATCGGCCCTGATCGTCTGGCGCACGTCGCGCCCTGCCGCATCGCGCACCGAGGCAGGAGCCCCGATCTCCCTCACCGCGATGACGCCGCCGGACGATGCGAGCAGTGCCAGCTCATCCGCGCGGTGGCGGAACTCGACGAGCTCGAGATGGTCGATGTAGTGGGTCTCCAGCGCCTCGTTCTGCACGTCGAGCCGGATCCTGCCGGCGGCATCGGGTGCCACGGTCATGCGGTCGAGGTCGCGACCGGCGAGCAGGGGCGCGATGCTGTTCGAGAACGCTTCCGCCTGAAGAACCCGCACACCCGCGCTGTCGGCGTAGATCGTCGGGCACGATCCGAAGATCGCGACGGAAGCCACAGCGACCATCGCTGCCGTAGCGGCGAGACCCGCCGCCGAGTACACCATTGTGCGTGCGGGGTTGATCTTCCGGTCATAGGTCTCGAAGGCGAAGACGCTGTCGCGCGCAATGCTGATCGCCGTCTCGGCCGGTCCTGGCACACGCGCGACGTCGTGGCGCTGGCCCGTTCCGTCGACGGTGCTTTCG
>JANPKQ010000098.1:0-43826 GCA_031426115.1 Gemmatimonadaceae bacterium
CGGCGCGTGAGATCAACTGCAAGATCGTGTACTACGGTCCGGGTCTGTGCGGAAAGACCACGAATCTGCAGTGGATCTACGACAAGACCAATCCGCAGGCCAAGGGCAAGCTCATCTCCCTGGCCACCGAGACGGACCGCACACTCTTTTTCGATTTTCTCCCGCTCGATCTCGGGACCGTCCGCGGCTTCAAGACCCGCTTCCATCTCTACACAGTGCCCGGCCAGGTCTACTACAACGCCAGCCGGAAGCTCATCCTCAAGGGCGTCGATGGCATCGTCTTCGTCGCCGACTCGCAGATCGAGCGCATGGAGGCGAACCAGGAAGCGATGCAGAATCTTTACGACAACATGGCCGAATACGGCTATGACCTGACGCGGATGCCGTTCATCATCCAGTACAACAAGCGCGACCTTCCGAATGCCGCGCCCGTCCGCGAGCTCCAGGCTGCCCTGAACCCGGGGTGGGAGATCGTCGAGCCGTCGCGGCAGCGCGTCGCCCCCGACCCGTACCATGCCGGGGAAAACCTCGTCGAGCAGGCCCCGACGGGCGAATGGGTGGAACGCGCTACATATTTCGAGGGAGTAGCGGTCACGGGCGATGGTGTCTTCGAAACCCTCAAGGCGGTCAGCAAGCTGGTTCTGAAGACACTCGCGTAGCGCGAGAGAACCGAGTGAACCTTCCAAACAGCATCACCGCCGGACGGATCGCGATCATGCCCCTGATCGCGTATCTCCCGTTCGTACCCTCCGCGGGCTGGCGGATGGTCGGGTTCTGGCTGTTCATCATTGCGGCCGTCACCGACTATTACGACGGCAAGCTCGCGCGGACGCGCAACGCCATCACGGACCTTGGCCGGCTCCTCGACCCGCTCGCGGACAAGCTGCTCCTGCTCGGCACCATGCTGCCGATGTACGTGCTGATGTCGCCGGACTACCACCCGCTCGTTCCGTTCCTCGGCAGCGTGCCGGGCGCCTCGCAGTTCCCCTTCGCGACGCCGTTCGGCAACGTCCCGCTCCCCTGGTGGATCGTCGCGGTGGTGCTGGGACGCGAAGTGGTGATGACGATCTTCCGCTCGCTCGCCGCGCGCCGCGGACTGATCATCGCCTCGATCGGTCCCGCCAAGTGGAAGATGGGCTTCCAGTGCACGTGGATCGGCGCCGCGTACTTCTGGTTCTCCGCGAAGACGGCCGCCGATGCCTATGGCTGGACCAGCACCCCCTGGTCGCTGTTCGCGTACTTCAACGGCCTCGTCGGCACGATCACGATGATCGCCGCGTTCGTCCTCACCCTGGTGTCGCTGTGGCTCTACTTCCGCCGCTACGGCTACATCATGTGGTCGCGTCAGCCCGCCGCCGCGGCTCCGCGTGGGGGCTCGCGGTAGGCTCGTTGTCTTGCGAGGCCGCGCCGGCCGGCATCTATGACGCTCGGCCGGCATCTATGACGAAGGTTGTTGGGATTCAACGGATGCAACGGATGAAAGGGCTTTGATTCAACGATCTGAAGCCGCTCCGCGCACTCCGACCCGGCACCTCGAAGCCTCAGCCCATTAGTTTCAAACTGCAACGGCCACTGCCCCTTTGTCGATGAGGTAGTGGCCGTGATTTTCATGACGCGGCGCAGTCTCGACCCGGATACAATCACCAATTTGGCGCGACGCGGTCTGTCCGCAGAGGAAACTCGAGCCCTTTCATCCGTTGGATCTGTTGAATCCCAACACCCTTCGTCATAGATGCCCTGAGAGCGCAGTTCCGCCTCTTGTCCCGACCCCACGCAAACCCCGGGGCCGGGCACAGCCCACCGGCGAACGCACCTGATGGACATCGAGATCGTCACGATCGGCGACGAGCTCCTGCTCGGCTTCACGATCGACACGAATGCCGCCCACCTCGCGCGCGAGCTCGCGGCAATCGGCGTGCGCATCGCCCGTCGCTCTACGGTGGGCGACACCTCGTCGGAAATCGCCGATGGCGTCCGGACGGCGCTGATGCGAACGGGCGCAGTAATCACCACGGGGGGGCTCGGGCCGACGAGCGATGACATGACGAAGCCTGCGATCGCGGAGATCTTCGGGCGCCGGATGTACCACGACGAAGGCGTCATGCGGGGCATTGAGGAACTGTTTCGCTCGCGCGGCTACCCCGGCCCGATCCCCGCCACGAATCGCGTGCAGGCGATGATCCCCGAGGGCGCACGCATCCTCCGCAATCGGCACGGCAGTGCCCCAGGCATCTGGCTCGAAGATGATGCCGGACGCTGGGTGGCGATGCTTCCCGGCGTCCCGCGCGAGATGAAGGGCATGCTCGCCGATACCCTGCTGCCGCTCATCGTGGATCGTGCGGGAGCGGTGAGCACTGTCGTTCGCTCGCGAACGCTACGCACGACGGGGATCGCCGAGTCGGCGCTGGCCGAGCGCGTGGCGGACATCGCACGCGACATCGCACCGCTGTCGCTCGCCTACCTCCCTGGAGCGGATGGCGTGGACCTGCGGCTGACAGGTCGCGACGCGAGCGCGGTCGAGACGGAGGCATTGCTCAGGAGTGGCGGGGACCGGCTCCGCGAGCGGATCGGCGACCGTATCTACGGCGAGGGGGCGGACGACCTGGCGAAAGTGGTCGTGGACATGTGTCGCGAGCGCGGCGTTCACATTGCGGTGGGTGAGAGCTGCACCGGCGGCCTCGTCGGCGCACGGCTCACGGCGGTGCCGGGCTCCAGCGCCGTCTTCGTCGGTGGTGTCGTTGCCTACGATGACCGGGTGAAGGTCGACCTGCTCGGAGTAGACCGCGACACCCTCGCGCAGAACGGCGCGGTGAGTGAGTCGATCGTCCGCCAACTTGCGAGCGGTGCGCGCGAGCGCTTTGGCACCGAGATCGGGATCGGTGTCAGCGGCATCGCGGGCCCGGGCGGAGGGACGGCCGCGAAGCCTGTCGGCACCGTGTGGGTCGCCGTGGATGTGCAGGGCACGACGAAGGCGAGCGTTCGCGGCTACCCTGGAGACCGCGAGGAGATTCGTCACCGGGCGGCACAGGCGGCGCTGGACATGGTGCGCAACATGCTCGGCACGAGCGCACGATCCCATCCGGCATAGCGGTTGGGCCGCACAGTCCCTAGAATCGTTCATGACTGCGAACTGCCACATACAATGACTTATCCTGCCGAAAACCCATTCGACGAGACTGCGCCGCTCGAGGAAGGCGTGACCTCTGAGGACTCGTATGCGCGGGGTGCACCCGCGGACGACACGGACACACCCGAGGCGCCCGGCGGCGCCCGCGGGCCGGCGAGCGACACGCAGCGCGCGCTCGACGAGCAGCGGGACAAGTATCTCCGACTCGCGGCCGAATACGACAACTTCCGCAAGCGCACGCAGAAGGAGCGAGCGGAAAGTGGCTCACGCGCACAGGCGGATCTCGTCAAGCAGCTCATCGACTCGCTCGACGATCTCTCGCGCTTCTCCGCGCTCGATCCCGCGGCCACCGACCCGGCGGCGCTCGTGACGGGCGTGGACCTGGTCGAGAAGAAGCTTCGGAAATCACTCGCCGCGAGCGGTCTCGAAATGGTGGAGGCACTCGATCAGCCCTTCGATCCCACCGTGCACGAAGCCGTCGCCACCGAGCCTGCGCTGTCATCGGAAGATGACAACATGGTGGCAAGGGTCTATCAGCCCGGATACCGCTTCAATGGTCAGCTCCTTCGGCCGGCACGCGTGGTGGTGAAGCAGTGGAACGGCTGAACGCCGGCTGATCCCCTCCATGGCGACCAAGGACTACTACGCCGTACTGGGGGTCTCCCCGTCGGCCTCGCAGGACGAGATCAAGAAGCACTACCGCAAGCTCGCGAAGAAGAATCACCCCGACGCGAACCAGAGCGACCCGAAGGCCGCAGAGCGCTTCAAGGAAATCTCCGAGGCGTACAACGTCCTCGGCGACGCGACAAAGCGGAAGCAGTACGACGACATGCGCCGACTCGGCGCATTCGGCGGCTTCGGCGGCTCGAGCGGGCCACGCCGCAGCGGCGGTGCTCCTCCGCCCGGCGGCCCCCCCGGAAGCGCGGCCGGGGGTTCATTCCGCTTCGAGGACTTCGACGTCGGTGGCATCGGCGGACTTGGCGACCTGTTCGGCTCGATGTTCGGCGATCGCTCCGCCCGCGCCGGCGCGAAGCCACGCGGTCCCGAGCGCGGCCAGACCGTCGAGGCGACGCTCGAGATCCCCTTCCGCGTCGCCGCGCTCGGGGGCAAGGTCCCCGTCGAGATCGAGGTGCGGGAGGAGTGCGCCCCCTGTCGCGGTTCGGGCGGAGCGCCGGGCGCCACGTTCAAGCCGTGCTCCGAGTGCACCGGGCGCGGCACCATCTCTTTCGGCCAGGGCGGCTTCGCCGTGACGCGTCCCTGCCCGGTGTGCCTCGGGCGCGGCCAGCTGCCTTCGGTGCCATGCCCGACCTGCAACGGCGCGGGTGAGATCGCCGCGCGGCGCAAGATCGTCATCAACGCTCAGCCTGGCGTGGACACAGGCACGAAGATCCGGTTGAAGGACCAGGGCGGGAAGGGCGCGAAGGGCGGACCGCCCGGCGACCTGCTCATCACGTTCCAGGTGCAGCCCGATCGCTTCTTCCGGCGCGAGGGGCTCGACGTCATCGCCACCGTTCCCCTGAACATCGCCCAGGCCACACTGGGGTCGAAGATCAGCGTCAAGACGCTCGACGACCGGAAGGTGACGATCCGGATCCCGCCGGGGACAGCGTCGGGAAAACGGTTCCGGGTACGGGGGCAGGGCATTGCGAAGGGCGACGCGCGGGGCGATCTCATTGTCGAGGTCACCGTCACCGTGCCGGAGAAGCTCTCCGAGGAGCAGGAGCGCATGATGCGGGAGTTCGCCGAGTCCGGGGGAATGAAGTACTGAGGGCTGCTCCACCGGCGACGCATTTCCGTTCTAGACGCTCCGACCCCGACGCGCGCTCACGCGATGAGCGCCGCCCCTGCAACCCAAATTCAAGGAAGATGAAATATGTCGATGTCGATCCAACGCTTCTCCCGCGCTGCGTTCGCCGTGCTCCTGGCGTCCCTCGCGGCCGGTTGCGCAACGTCGCCGGCGGCGACCAATTCCGGCGGTGGTGCTGCTGGCGGCACGCCGCCCGTGTCCGATGCGGCCGCCGAGAACACGATCCGCGTGGAAGTTCGCCAGAATGACCTCAACGCCGGCACCACGACCGTGTACATCGAGCCTGCCGCCGGCGTTCGCACCGCGCTCGGGATCCTCGACCCCGGGCAGACGAGAACGTTCAGCTTCAACGCCGCGAATGCCAACCGCAACGTGAAGCTCATCGCGCTCAATGCGGCTGGTGTGACGAAGACGTCAGAGTCGATCACCGTTCCGCGCGGGGCGGGGCTGACCTGGGATCTCCAGATCAACTCGGTGCGGCTCAAGCGGTAGCCGCGGCGGACGCCAGGGACACAGAGCGGCACGCGATGGCGTGCCGCTTCGTCGTTCAGGCGGCGATGACGGGGAGCGGGACCCGCGTGCCCTGGCCGGCGCGCTCGATGATGCCACCGCCGAGCACGTGGTCGCCGTCGTAGATCACGAGCGACTGTCCGGGACTGATCGCCGCGACGGGTGCGTCCAGCGCGAGCTCGATCTCGTCCGCGTCGAGGCGCACGATCTCCGCGGGTGCTGGCGCCGAGCGATGTCGCACACGCACGGAGACAGCGGCGCCGACCGTCGGTGGCTCGGCGAGCCAATTCACTTCGCGCGCGACCACACCGTTGCCGAGGAGCTCTTCGCGCGGCCCAATGATCACCGCGCGCGCCGCGGGATCGATCGCGACGACGAACATCGGCTCACGGAATCCGCCGGGCAGCCCGCGTCGCTGGCCGATGGTGTACCGCGCGAATCCTCTGTGCTCGCCGATGACGCGGCCACTCGACAGCATCAGCGGGCCTGGCGTCAGTGACGGTGCATCGGTTCCGAGCCGCTGCTCGAGGACGGCGGTGTAGTCGCCGTGCGGAACGAAGCAGATCTCCTGGCTGTCGGGCTTGTCCGCGACGACGTCGAGTCCCATTGCATGCGCGCGAGCCCGCGTCGCGGTCTTCGTCAGCTCGCCGACAGGGAGCAACAGGCGCCCCAGCACCGAGCGGTCGATCCCCCAGAGGAAGTACGTCTGGTCCTTGGCATCGTCTCCTGCACGGTACAAGGCGCCCTCGAATATGCGCGCGTAGTGCCCGGTCGCGATCCAGCGGGCATCGATCGCATCGGCCTTGTGCAGCAGGTCGCGGAACTTCGTGAAGGTGTTGCAGCGCACGCAGGGAATCGGCGTCCGGCCGCGCGCGTACTCGGCGACGAAGTTGTCAACGACATCCTCGCCGAACGGACGCTCGAGGTTGAGCACATAGTGCGGAACGCCGAGCGACTCGCAGACGCGCCGCGCATCGTTGATCGAGTCGAGTGAGCAGCACGGCCGGTCGGGGATGTCGTCGCCGTGGCAGAACAGCTTCATCGTCGCGCCGATGACGTCGAAGCCCTGCTCGACGAGCAGCGCCGCCGCGACCGATGAGTCGACGCCGCCCGACATCGCGACGAGGACGCGCTCACCCATCGTCAGCTCGCGGTGCCCGAGAGGCGGCGCGCCTTCTCGATGAGGGCGGGGAAGAGCTGGGCGACACGCTCGATGCACGCTTCCGTCGTCATCGCACCGAGGCTGAGGCGAATGGCCGCCGACGCGAGGTCAGGCGCGATGCCGATTGCCGAGAGGACGTGAGACGGGGAGATCGACCCGCTCTGGCACGCCGACCCGGATGACGCCGCAACACCGGCGAGGTCGAGGGCCATGAGCAGCGACTCGCTGTCCGTCCCGGGAACCGAGATGTTCAGCATGTGCGGCGCCCTCGGAGCGCTTCGTCCATGGACGACGGCATCCGGAATGCGGCTGACCAGTGCGCGCTCCAGCGAGTCGCGCAGCGCCGACACTCGGCCACACTCCGCATCACGCTCCTCGAGCGCGAGCTCGGCGGCCCGCGCCAGGCCGACCACGGCCGCCACGTTCTCCGTCCCGGGGCGGCGGCCGCGGTCCTGCGCGCCGCCGTGCATCAGCGGCTCGAGCGCGGTCCCGCGGCGGATGAAGATCGCGCCGATGCCCTTTGGTGCGCCGAACTTGTGACCGGAGATCGTCAGCAGGTCGAAGGGGATCGCCCGCGCGTCGATCGTGACCTTGCCAAAGGCCTGGACCGCATCGGTGTGGAAGATCGCGCCGCGCGCCTTTGCGCGCTCGACGAGCTCGGCGATCGGCTGGATCGTGCCGATCTCGTTGTTGACCCACATCACCGTGCAAAGCGCCGTTGCCTCGTCGACCTTCGACGTGAACGACTCGACCGACACCGTGCCGGCCGCGGTGACATCCACGAACCGCTCCTCGGCCCCTTCGCGTCCCGCCGCGTGCACGGCGGCGAGGATGGCCTTGTGCTCGATCGGGGACGTGAGGATCGCATTGCGGGCTGGATCGCGGCGCGCACGCCATGGCCCGAGCACGGCGAGGTTGTCGCCCTCGGTGCCGCCGGAGGTGAAGCACAGCTCGTCGGGGTGCGCCCCGAGACATTGGGCCACGCGCTCCCGCGCCTCATCGAGCGCTGCCCGCGCCTCCCGGCCCCACCGGTGGGTGCTCGACGGGTTCCCGAAGCGTGCGCCGAAATACGGCTGCATCGCCTCGAAAACCTCGGGCCTCACGGGAGTCGTGGCGGCGTGATCGAGATAAATGGGAGCGGGCATGGCCCTAAGTATAGCGATTCCCGTCGAGGTCGCGGAGAACCGCGCGAACGGGAGCGGCGTCGAGCGCCATCACCTTCAAGGGGAGCGCGAGAAGCTCGTACCGCCCATCGGCGACCCGCCGGAGGTCGAGGTTCTCCAGCACGAAGGCCCCGCCGGAGAAGATCATATGATGCACGGGAAGCGTCTTGCTCTCGCGCTGGTCCACGGAGGGCGCGTCGACGCCGAGCAGCCGCACGCCGCGGCCGAGGAGCAGGCGGGCGGCCCCTTCGGACAGGCTTGGCCACGCGGTGGGGAAGCTGCCGAGGGCGACGGTGCGTCCTGTCCGGAGCAGCACGCGCTCGATGTCGCCGCGAGGAAGCAGGGCTTCCAGCTCATCTACGCCGATCTCCTCATCCGTGTCGGGAAGGGAGATGACCACTGCCTCGCCGCAGAAGATCTCGAGCGGAAGCTCGTGAGAGCCGGGCCAGCCATCGCGGACGTGCAGGGGTGAATCCGCATGGGTGCCGGCGTGCGGGCTCGACGTCATCGCCGACACGTTGACCGCGGCGCCCTGGCTGATGGTGGACATCCACCGGCACGTCGTCGGCGTGTCGCCAGGCCAGACAGGTGCGCCGTCGCGCACCGTGACACTGATGTCGCGCAGCACTTATGTCGCGGGATCGCGGCCGAAGAACTCGTGGCGCACTGCCCAGAGATTCGGGAAGAAGCGCTGCGAGATGGTTCGCTGCAGGTAGCGTGCGCCCAACGTGCCTCCCGTCCCGCCCGTCCCCGGCCCGATGATCCGCTCGACGAGCTGGACGTGCAGGAAGCGCCAGAGCGCGAAGCCCTGCTCGTATTCGAGCAGGCCTTCAGCGAGGAGGAACAGCGATGTGTGCGCGGGGTCGGTGTACACCTGCTGCACGGTGGCTCCGTGCGATGCGAGCATGTCGTCGAAGAGCTGCTGCAGCGTCGGACGCTCGAGCGCCCGGCGGACGATGTCGGGCGGCTCGCCATGCTCCGACAATGCCTGCAGGAAGTGCGGGTCGCGAAGTCCGGACACCGCTTCGATCGCCCGGAACTGCGCGCTCTGCGATCCGCTCGACGACCCCAGGTAGCCGCGGAACTGGGCAAAGCGCTGGGGCGGAAGGGTCTCGAGGGCGGAGAGCTGTCCCGAGACAATACGGACGAGCGCATTCACCCGCTTCACCGACGACGCGGCGGTCAACGCATCGTTGACCCGCATCGACGCGATAAGTCCATCCAGCTCGTGGAGAATGACCTTGAACCAGAGCTCACTGGCCTGGTGCACGACGATGAACAACAGCTCGTCGGGATGTTCCGGACGGGAGCGGAGTCGCTGGAGATCGAGGAGCTCGTCGAGGGCGAGGTAGGAGCCGTAGTCCACTTCCTCATCGTGCTGTGGCGTCGGGGGTGTCGTCAAAAGGTCGCGACCTCCAGCGCAGCGATATCGTCGACGCGCATCGTCTCGGTGGTGAAGTACGGCTCGCCGTATCGCGTGCGGATGAGTGATCCATAGTGCGCCGCATGATGTCGCACGATGTCGAGCAGCGGCTCGCCGTTCGGCTGCACTTCTCCCGCGCGGATCACACCCTCGAACTGCGATGTGTAGCAGGCGATCGCCTCGAGCTTCTGCTCGAACTCCGCGGAGATATCCACGACGAAGGTCGGCTTCTCGTTATCCTCGCGGTACGTCATGCAATGGAGGACCTTCCGCGGACGATGGGGCGGAACGCTCGGCTCGAGCTTTCCAATGCCGGCGAGGAAGCACGCATCGCGAACCAGCTCGGCGGTAACGCGGTGGTCGGGGTGATTGCCGCGTGGTGATGGAGCGATGACGATGCGGGGCGCGAAGCGCCGGATGGCGCGGATGAGGTCCGCCCGCGACTCCGGATTGTTGACCAGCTTCGCGTCGGGGTAGCCCAGATTCTCACGGGCGCTCACACCGAGTACCTGCGCGGCGCGGCTCGCCTCCTCGGCGCGCTCCGTCGCCGATCCGCGCGTTCCGGTCTCACCCTGGGTGAGGTCGACGATCGCGGTCCGATAGCCCTGGCGGGCCGCCTTGATCAGCGTCCCGCCGCAGGTGAGCTCGATGTCGTCGCGGTGCGCCGCGATGGCCAGGATGTCGACCGGTTGCATGCCCGAATATACTGGCCGGGTGAAGGCTCGGAGAGCCCGCCCAAGCTACTCGTGGCGGAGTGCAGCCACCGGGTCGAGGCGTGATGCGCGGATGGCCGGCAACATTCCGAAGAGGATGCCGGTGAACACAGTCATGCCGAGCGCCATCGCGACCCACGTGAGCGGCGTGGACGCTGGCACCGGTGTCAGCGTGCGGACGATGAACGCGACGAGGATCCCCGCGAGAAGGCCGAGGATCGCCCCGATGCCGGTGAGCGTCACGGCCTCGACGAGGAACTGCCAGAGGATGGTCGCGCGTGTCGCGCCCAGCGCCTTTCGCACGCCGATCTCGCGCGTGCGCTCGGTGACGCTGATCATCATGATCGCAATGACACCGATACCGCCCACGAGGAGGCCGACCGCCGACAGGGCGAGCATCACGACGAAGAACGTGCCGAAGAGCTCATCGTAGACGGTCATCAGGCGATCCTGGGTGATGATCGCGAAGTTGTTGTCACGTGCCGGCTTCAGCCCACGTCGTGCGCGCAGCACGGCCGTGACGTCGTCGGTGGCTTCCTCGACCGTGACCCCGGGCCGCGGCTTGATGATGAGATCCGTCCCGCGTGTCCACAGGTTCATGTGTCGGCGCGCCGTCTCGTACGGGACGATCGCCTTCGGCGAGTCCCCACCGCCCGCCGACGTTGGCGTCCCCATCGGGCTCGCCGTGTAGTGGTAGATCCCGATGACCTGCATCTGGACGTTGTCCACGGTGACGATCTTGTCCATCGGATCGGATTCACCGAACAGGTTCTTCGCGAGCTTCTCGTTGAGGATGATGACCCGGGCGCCCGACTCGTTCTCCGGGGCCGTGAAGCTCCGTCCCGGGTAGATGTCGCCTCCGTCAACGCCCGTCCAGCTGGGCGTATAGACCTCGATCCCCGCACCGAGCGAACGATCCTTGTACTTGAACTGCCCGCCAGTCCCGACGTGTGCAGTCACTGCCTGGATGGTCGGCAGCTGCTCGATCGCCTCGGCTTCGGCGATGGTGATCCCGGGGTTCCTGCGGTCCGGGCAGGTCTCGTCGGTGCCGTCGCACGACTGCATCGTGTTCAACGGTCGTCGGTAGACATAGAACGATGTCGGCCCCGCGGCCTCGAGATCCTTGGCGAAGCTCTCGTTGATTCCCGTGACGACCGATGACATCGCGACGACGACGAACACGCCGATGGCAACACCGAGAATGGTGAGGCCGGCGCGGACCTTGTTCGCGCGAATGGCGTCGAAGGCAATCCCGACTCCCTCGAGCGCGGCTGTCCAGCGGGGGAAGACCATGGCTATTCCTGACGCAGCGCGTCGATCGGATCGAGCCGCGATGCGCGGCTGGCCGGATACACGCCGGCGACGATTCCGACCACGGTACCGAGCAGGGTGGCAACGACGATGGACCAGGGCGCAACCGTGGTCGGCAGCGGCGTTTTCCAGGCGATGATCTGGGCGCCGATGATGCCGAGGACGATGCCGATGATCGCGCCCATCGTGCTCAGCGTCGCCGACTCGACGAGGAACTGCCGCAGGATGTCCTTCCGCCGGGCGCCGAGCGATTTCCGGATGCCGATCTCGTGCGTCCGCTCGGCGACCGCGACGAGCATGATGTTCATGATGACCATCCCGCCGACGATCAGCCCGATCGCGGGCAGCGCCGTGCCGGCGACCTTCACAATGTTGAGGACCTTGTTGATCTCGGCGAGCGCGCTTGCCGACGTCTCCATGACGAAGTTGTCGGGCTGGGCGGGACGCAGCTTCCGTCGGCTGCGCATCACCTCGCGCACTGCCTCCATGGCGTCATCGACCGCGATGGGAGTCGCGCCCTGCACGACAATGCCGTTGATATAGCCGCGCGGGCTCACGATGCGGCCCATCGGCGACCGGAAGGGCGCAATCGCCATCCGGTCCATCGACATCCCGAAGAGGTTGCCCTGCGGCTCGATGACCCCAATGACCTCGAACTGGGAGTTGTCGATCTTCAACTGTCGGCCGACCGCGTCGAGGTTCGGGAAGAAGTGCTTCGCGACCTCGGAGCCGATGACCACCACCGACGCACCGAGCTTGGCCTCGAGGGGCAGGAAGGCGCGGCCCGAGGTCAGGTCGTAGCGCTTGATCGCGAAGTAATCCCCCTCGACGCCCATCGCCATCACCTGCTTTTCCCGGGCGTAGGCCGAGCCCGCCATCTTCGCGTTGAAGTCGCGGCTCTGCACCGCCCACTTCGAGCTCGTCGGGAGGACTTCCACGATCGGGTCCACGTCGGCGAGGCGCAGGGGCTGCCTGCGGACCGCGGCGCGGATCGCCCGCTCGTCCTGCTGCTCATCGCTGAATTCGGCGCGGGAGCGGAGCGTGAAGGTGTTGACGCCGAGGAGCTTTCCGGCGAAGTCCTCCTTCATGTACTTCCCCATGCCCTCGACAATGGACACGACGGCGATGAGGAACATGACGCCGACGGTGACGCCGAGCAGCGTGAAGAAGCTCTTCAGCTTCTGGACACGGATCTGGATGAGGGCGAGGCGAACCGCCTCGAAGAAGGGCATGGGCTAGAGCCCGTGCTTCGCGGTGAAGCTTTCTTTCCGCTCGTCGCTCTCGACGACCCCGTCACGCAGGATGACGACGCGACGCGCATGCGCCGCGATGTCGGGCTCGTGGGTGACCATGATGACCGTCTGACCGCTGGAGGCCAGCTCCTCGAACACCTTCATGATCTCCTGGGAGGTCGTGGAGTCGAGGTTTCCCGTGGGCTCGTCGGCGAGGAGGATCGACGGGTTGTTTACGAGCGCCCGGGCGATGGCGACACGCTGCCGCTGTCCGCCGGACAGCTCGTTCGGGCGGTGGTCGACGCGCTCACCGAGCTGCACGCGCTCGAGCGCTTCGCGCGCGCGGCGCTTGCGCTCGTCGGAGGGGACGCCCGCATAGACCAGCGGCAGCTCGACGTTGTGCAGGGCGGTGGCGCGAGGAAGGAGGTTGAACGTCTGGAAGACGAATCCGATCTCCTTGTTCCGCACGCGCGCCAGCTCGTCGTCCGCCATCGTCGAGACGAGAAGACCATTGAGCCAGTACTCACCGGCGTTGGGCGTGTCGAGGCACCCGATCATGTTCATCAGCGTGGACTTCCCGGACCCGGAGGGACCCATGATGGCGACGTACTCGTTGCGCCGTATCGCGATGTCCACGCCGCGCAGCGCGCGAATGACTTCGCCGCCCATGTCGTATTCGCGCTTGAGTCCGCGCGTGACGATGACCCAGTCCTTGTCGGGAGCCTTGCCCGGCGCATCGACGACCGCCTTTCGCTCCGCGGTCGTGCTGATCGGGACTTCTTCCATCGAGTTGGTCATCACGTCTTCTTGGTCGCCGTCGTCGCGGTTGGCGAGGCGGGTTCCTGCAACTGGCGCACGAGCGCCCCGTCCTTGAGCTCGCGGATCGCCTGGTAGGTTCCAGCGACGATCTTCTCGCCCGGCTTGAGCCCCTCGAGCACCTCGAAGAACTTCTCTCCCGCGATACCTACCTTTACGGGGCGGAAGGTCACTTTGTTGTCGGTACCGACGACGAACACGCCCTCGGCGTCCTTCTTCGCGAACTCCGCGGCAGCGCGGTCGCCCGGCTGTGGGGGCGGTCCATCGGTTTCCGCGATCTTCTCGTGCTCGCGCACGGTCAGCGCGATGATCGGGATCGACAGCACCCCCGCGCGCGAATCGGTGATGATCTTCGCGCTGGCGGAGAAGTCGGGTCGGGTTGCCGGGGGCGCATCGACCAGCTGGACCGTCACCTCGTAGTCCACCGCCTGGTCGGCCGTGGCGCCGGTGGCGCCGCGGACGGAGCTGTTCGAGATCTGCACGACGCGTCCGAGGAAGCTCGTATCGGGGAACGCATCGATCTGGATGATCGTCGAGTCGCCGATCTGGACCCGAGCCACGTCCGTTTCATCGACGCGCACCTTCGTCTCGAGCACGCTCATGTCGCTGATCGTCAGCAGCGTTGCGGCGTCCCTGTTCATCGTCCCCATGATCGCGGTCTCGCCTTCCTCGACGTTGAGTCGCGTGACGCGGCCGCTCATCGGCGCGAAGATGGTCGTCTTCGTCAGGTTGTTCCGTGCATCACGGAGGCCCGCGATCGCCTGATCCACGCTGTGGCGGGACGCCTCGGCCTGCGCCTCGTTGATCTCGGCCTGGGTCCGGAGCTTTTCCATCTGCTCCCCCGTGATCGACGACGGGTTCGCCTTGAGGATCTCCTCGGCGCGCTGCAAGTCGCGCTTGGCCTGCACGAGGTTGGCCTGGGTCTGGGTCGCCTGCGCCTTCACCGACGCGAGGGACGCCTCGGCGCGCTGGACTGCGGCCTCGTACTGGGCGGGATCGATGCGCAAGAGGAGCTGTCCCTTCTGGACGAGATCTCCCTCCCGAACGTTGAGATTCACGATCCGGCCCGTGATGTCGGCGCTGAGGTCCACCATCGTTCGCGGTTGCACCTTGCCGCTCGCCGTCACCGAGGCGACGAGATCGCGCGTCTCGACGGCCTCCATCCGGACGTCCACCGGCTTGTCACCGCGCGTGGCAGCGACCGCGCCGATCGTACCGACGAGGACCAGAAAGACAATACCGAAGATCGAAAGCTTCGCTCGTTTGCTCATCACTGCCTCGTTTCACGTAAGGGGCTGCCGGCCGGACGAGGGACGTCCGGCCCGCCAGATCATCGTCCGGATCGGTTGAGCCGTGCTTTGGTCGCCACTCGACATACGGGCGAGTCGTGCAGGTCGTTACAGCGCACGTGGCCGCGGCCCCCTGGCGGCCCTCCCGGGGCGTTCGGCGCCCGGGCACGGGGCAGAAGGCCTGCTTCGGGGGAATGGTGACCTGCCAGAATATCGGTCCGGACGCGGGCTTCCGCGAGCCCGACTACGCAGCCCCCCGGGGTATGGTTTCAGCGAGTGGCTCCCGGAAACGACCGAGCGCCCCACCGTGGCAGGGCGCTCAGTCGAAGATCTGTGCCCGGACCGGGCGAATGCTCAGCGCGGCGGCTCGTCGCGCAGCGCCAGGATCCCTCGTGAGGGAATCGACACCTTCAGGACGCGGCCCTGGGAATCGACCCAGATCTCCCGGGTCGCGCCGGACGGGTCGATCAGCGCGAAGGCTCGCGCCGCGATCGCCTGACCGCCGATGGTGACGCTCGACGCGCCACGGTTCTCGATGCGCATCACCACCTGGACGTTGCGGTGGGGAACGACGACCGGCACATCGCCGGTGCGGTTGCCGCGGGCCAGGAAGTAGTACTGGTGGAAGACGTCCTCGTCGAGGACGAGTGCGCCCTCGGAGACCACGTACTCCTTCAGGTTCTCACCGCGCGGGGTCTGCATCGTCGCGCTGAACCGTCCGCGGCGGATGACGCCCTTGAGGATCTCGGAGGCGTTGGCGCCGGCGCGAACCTCGAGCTGATACTCGGTCGGCGACCCGATGGAGTCGGCCTTGAGCACCGGGGTCAGTCGGCGGTCGTCGTACGACACCGTCGCGCGCGCCTGGACCACCGGGCCACCCATGCCGCCCGGCGAGCTCTTGATGCTGAAGCTCTCGCGACCCACCGGGGTGCCGTTCCGGGAGATCGCAAAAACCCCCTCATCGAGGGTTGTGACCTGCGCGAATGCCGGAAGCGCTGCACCGGCGGAGAACGCGAGAACAGCGAGATAACGAGACATGGGTGTGATAGAATACCCCTCTGGGGGCGCGGAGTTCATTCGTCGTCAGTGGGGGCCAGGAAGACCCGGTCGCTGATGCGCTTTCGGATGCGCTCGTAGAGCGCTTCGCCCTTGGCGGCGGTTGCCAGCGTCGGCCGTCCGATCGACCCGGGGCTCCCTTTGGGGACTTTCAGCCAACCGCGCCGGTAACGCCGTAACTCCTCTCGCGACATCATGTAATCCTGTGCAAGTTCGAGGTGTACGAGCGAGGGAGCGAGGTACAGCATCAGTGAGGTGTCCACTTCATCGCCGTGCATTGGCTCGCGCTGGCCCTCGAGAATGTCCGACACGTCCACGGCGAAGACATCCACGACGCGGACCCGCGCCTGGGACGTGATCACTGTCGCGAGGGCCTCCTGATGCGGATCGTGACCATGCGCCGTCAGCAGAACGAACTCCCGAAAGCCGGTCGTCTCCCACGAGGCCAGCAAGTCGTTGAGCATGCGGTGCAGCGTCTTCTTGCGAATCGACCCATTCCCGATGAACCCCTGTTCCGACTCGACGTTGACCCCGTACTCGATGGTGGGCGCGCGCAGAATCCCGAATTCCGCGGAGAGATCATCGGCGAGCCGCTCGACGATGATCGTGTCGCAGCCCAGTGGAAGGTGAGGGCCATGCTGCTCGCACGTCCCGACGGGTACGATGAGCCGCGGATCCTCGCGCAGGATCGCCGCGATCTCGACGGGGATGAGCTCCTTGAGACGACGCGGCGTCGCCGCGGGGGGAGGCTGGGTCATTTCGGGATCAGCTGACGGGCGGGCGGGGCGCGGGGCGCTGCGCACCGAGGGTGCGTGGGCGACCCTCGCCGCCATCGCTCTCATCGCGAGCGCGGCGTGGCTCGCGACACCGGGTATAGGCTATCTCGCGGTCGCATTCGCCGCCACGGTCGCGGTGGCCGCGCTCGCGATCCGCGGCGCGTGGACGTCGCGCCGCTGGCCCCTCGCGACGACGGCGGCGCTCGCCGTCTTCATCACGATGGCGCTCGCCGCCGGACGCACCTCCTGGCGGATCGCGAACGACTGGGACGCGTACAGCAGGGGGGCCGTGTCGCGCGCATCGACGGCGCTGCAGGGCGAGCTGACGCGCGCCGCGGCCGACCTCGCCGACCGAGCCACGCGGGCACTCGATGCGCCGACCGGCATCGCCGAGTCGTTCGCGCACCTCGCCCCGCTCTCCGACGGACCGGGAGAGCATGGAGTGGTGCTGCATCGCGGCGGTGTCACCACGGCATGGAGCGGGCGCCTCCGCGTGAACACCGACACGGTGCGGCGCCCCGTGAGCGTCATCACATCGGAGTTCTACAGCACGCTCGTCGCCGTCGCCGAGCGTGGGAACGACCGCGCGGTCGCATCGCTGCTCATCGAAGCACTCCCTCCGGCGGACCGTCTCTCCCAGCCGCTCGCGAGCGTCGTCGCGAAGACGATGGGGATCGCGGGATTCGATCTCGGGGTGAACGCAGACTCCACGGCGCGCGGTTTCTTTCGGCTCGACATTGGCGGGGCACCGCTGGTCGGCGCGTCGCCGGTTCCGCTCGCCCCGGAGCGCGCAGGGCTCGCCGTGCTCGAGGGAGCGCGTCTTCGCGGGGCGATCGTGCTCGCGGTGGCAATCGTGTGTTTCATCGCCGTCGTGTGGCGGCGCACGCGGTCGATCGGAGCGAGGCTCGCGACGCTGGCCGTCGCGCTCGCATGCATTGCGATCGCACCGCTGAACGAGCTCTCGAACGCATCGCGCATCTTCGACCCGGCCATCTATTACGCGGAGCTCGGCGGTCCCTTCACCGCGAGCGTCGGCGCGTTCGCCATGACGGCGGCACTCGTGCTGCTTGGGCTCATCGCGCTGCTGCGGTCGCCGGCGAGGATCCGCTCGCGCGCCGCCGCGATGGTGCTCGTGCTCGCCATCGCGGCAGGCGGCCCGTTCCTCATGCGCGACCTCGCTCGGGGAGTCGCCCCGCCTGCATGGGGAATTTCGACGGGGCTGTGGCTCGCGTGGGAGGTCGCGCTGTTCCTCGCGGGCGTCTCCGTGGTCCTTGCCGGTGCGACGGCGGGCCGTGCGGCGCTTCGCGACTGGCGCGGGTTGCCGCCAATGCTGGCGCCGGCGCTCGCGATGACCGCGGGACTCGTCGGTCCACTGGTGTGGGATGCCCCGGGCCGGTGGCCGGGATGGTATCCCGTGCTCTGGATCGCGGCGATCGGTGCACTCGCGCTGACCCGGCGATCGCGCCGCTTCATGCTCGCGGCATCGACCGTCGCGGGCCTCGGCGCGGCGACCCTCGTGTGGGGCAACGTCGCGAGGAAGCGCGTCGAGCTGGCGGAGCGCGAAGTCGCGGCGCTCAACGTCGTCGATCCCACCGCAACGCTGCTGCTCAGCCGTTTCGGTGCGGACCTTCGTACCGGTGACGCTCCCACGACGCGCGCGGCGATGCTGAAGCGCTACGTCGGGTCGGACCTCGCCGCAGCGAGCTTTCCGGTGGCGATCACGTCCTGGTCCGCCGAGGGAACGCCGACCGAGGCGCTGTCCATGGTCGCCTTCGACGGTGACTCGACGACGCTCGCCCTCGCCGTCGCCGAGGCGCGCCGGCTCGGAGAGCCGGTGCTGCGGGAGATCCGCGGGAATCGCGGGCTCCAGCTCCTCATCGCGGCGCCGCATCCGGGCGGTGGGGCGACGACGGTCGTCGTCGTGCCGAGGACGCCGACGGCGATCGACGATCCGTTCCTCGCCCTGCTCGGCATCGGCCCCGAGAGCGCGCGCGAGCCTCCATACACGCTGACCGTGACTGACGTCGTGGAGGGCGCTCCCCCGGCGGCAGCGACGACGCCACGCTGGGAGCGGCGCGGCAACGAGCTCCATGGCGACTGGACGCTGACGTCGGCGCCGCGGCCGATGCGCGCCCACGTCGAGGTGGACCTGCGCTCGGTGGATTCGATGCTTCCGCGCGGTGCGCTGGTGCTGCTGCTCGACCTGCTGATCGTCGGCACCCTGTGGACGCTGACGGCAGCAGCGGACGGCGGACTTCGACGCTGGATCTCGGCACGCCGGCGGGTGTGGGCGCGGAGCTATCGCGCCCGGCTGACGATCGTGCTGTTCGGCTTCTTCGTCGTCCCGGCACTCGTCTTCGCGCTCTGGTCATCGCAGCGTCTCGTGAGCGGCGACCAGCAGGCGCGGGAGCTCCTCGTGCGCGAGACGCTGCGCGCCGTCGCGGCCGAGGCGATGGATGACCTTGCCGTGGCGAGCGCGCGCTTCGACACGCCGTTGCTGCTGTACGCACCGGGAGAACTTCGGCGCACGAGCGATCCACTGTTCCAGGCGCTGGCACCGCTGGGGCGATTTCTCGATCCGGAGGTGCACACCGATCTCGTGCTCGGGGACGAAGTGACGGCGGCGCGCTACGCGCGCGTCGGCTCGGTGCTGACGCTCATCGGCTACCGCGCCGCCGTCGGCATCACGGGGGACCGGGTCATCCTCGGCGCCCCTGCGCGCGCCGACGAGCTGGCGCTCGACCGTCGTCGCCGCGATCTCGGCGTGCTCGTGCTGTTCACGACCGCCATCGGTGCGCTCGCCGCGCTCTGGCTGAGCGGTGTCGCGGCGCGGCAGTTCGCGCAGCCCATCCGTGTGCTGCGCGAGGCCGCGCTGGCGATCGCACGCGGGGAGCGGGAGCCCGCGCTCAGCGGCGCGCCCCCGGCGGAGTTCGTGCCGGTGTTCACCGCCTTCCGGCGCATGACATCCGATCTCAGCGAGAGTCGTCGCGCCCTCGAGGAGGCACAGCGTCGTACTGCCGCGATCCTTCGGAACGTCGCGAGCGGTGTCGTCGCGATCGACGCGACGGGAGCGATCACCCTTGCCAACCCTCGAGCCGATGCGCTGCTGGGGCGGACGCTGCTCCCGGGCATGCCGTTGGCCCAGGCAGGCTCACCGGCGCTCGCGGAAAAGGTGGCCGCCTTTACCGTCGCAACCGATGAATGGGAGGAAGAGTTCGATGTCGAGATCGCGGAGCGGCAGCTGCACGCGCGGCTGACGAGAGGCGGGGCCGTCGTCGTCCTGACCCTCGACGATGTCTCCGAGCTGGCGCGCGCGCAGCGCGTGCTGGCATGGGGCGAGATGGCGCGTCAGGTGGCCCACGAGATCAAGAACCCGCTGACGCCCATCCGGCTCGGCGTGCAGCACCTGAGGCGCGCGCGCGCCGCGGGTCGTGGCGACTTCGACGAGATCCTCGACCTCAACGTGACGCGGATCCTCGCGGAGATCGATCGTCTCGACGAGATCGCGCGCGCGTTCAGCCGGTACGGCACGGCGCCGGCACAGCAGGCGCCGGCGGCTCCGCTGGATGTCGCGCACATCGTCCGGGATGTGGTGACCCTCGAGACGCTCGGTGAAAGCGCCGTGCAGTGGCGCACCCACGACGCCCACCGACCGGCCGCAGCGCTGGCGTCGGAGGACGAGCTACGCGAGGCGCTGCTGAACATCCTCGAGAACGCGCGGCTCGCGAATGCGCGCCGCGTGGACATCGTCGTGCGCCGCGATGGCGAGCACCTATCGATCATCGTCGCCGACGATGGCGAGGGGATCCCGCCCGAAGCATTGTCCCGCATCTTCGAGCCTCACTTCTCGACGCGAACGAGCGGCAGCGGACTAGGCCTGGCGATCAGCCGGCGCCTCATCGAGGGGTGGGGAGGCAGCATCTCGGTGACGAGCGAGCGTGGAAAGGGTACGCGTGTGCAGATCGACCTCGTCACGGCCGCCGATCATTCGGTCTCCGATTGAGCGCCGGTGCGCGGCTCGCTGCGCACCGTCTTCACGTTGACGAACTCGCGGAGCCCGTAGCTGCTGAGCTCACGGCCATACCCTGACCGTTTGACGCCGCCGAACGGGAAGCGCGGGTCGGACGCGACCATGCTGTTGATGAACACCTGCCCCGACTCGATCTCATCCACGAACCTGTCGGCCTCGGCGCGATCCTTCGTCCAGACGCTCGCGCCGAGCCCGAACGTCGTGGCGTTCGCGACCGAGATCGCTTCGTTCGCGTCCTTCACGCGAAAGAGGCACGCCACCGGGCCGAAGAGCTCTTCGCTGTATGCCGGAGCATCGCGCGGGATGTCGGTGAGGATCGTTGGCTCGAAATAATTGCCGGGAGGTGGAAGGCGCCGTCCGCCGGTGAGGATGCGGGCCCCCTTCGCGACGCTCGCGGCAACCTGCTTCTCGAGGTCATCGGCAATCGATGCCGTGGCGAGCGGTCCCACGTTCGTCGCCGGATCCATCGGATCGCCGACGCGAAGCGCGCGCATCCCGGCGATGAACTTCTCCTCGAATCGGTCGGCGATTGCGTCGACGACGATGAACCGCTTGGCCGCGATGCACGACTGGCCGTTGTTGATCGTCCGTGCCGTGACCGCAACAGTGGCCGCACGATCCACATCGGCGCTCGCGAGCACGATGAATGGATCGCTGCCACCGAGCTCCATCACGCTTCGCTTGATGTTTCGGCCCGCGCGAGACGCGACCTCCATCCCGGCCGGTTCGCTGCCGGTGAGCGACACCGCGGCGATACGCGGGTCGTCGATGAGGGCGGACACGCGGTTGGAGCCGATGAGCAGCGCCTGGAAGACCCCGGGGGGACACCCGGCGCGCCGGAAGAGGTCCTCGAGCGCGAACGCGCACTGGGGGACGTTCGACGAATGCTTGAGCAGCGCGGTGTTGCCCGCAACGAGTGCGGGAGCGAGAAAGCGGACGACCTGCCAGAAGGGAAAGTTCCAGGGCATGATCGCGAGCACGACGCCAATCGGCTGGAAGATGACGCGCCCGACCTCACGCCCTTCATCGCGCACGATCTCGGGAGCGAGGAGCGATTCGGCTGCGTCCACGTAGTAGCGGCAACCAGCGGCGCACTTCACCGCCTCTTCGACGGCCGAGCGATGGGTTTTCCCCATCTCGACCGTCATGATCTCGCCGAGGTCGTCGCGCTCCGCCTCGAGCAATTGGGCGGCGCGTCGGAGCACCGCCATCCGGTCATGAAGGGGCGCACGCCGCCAGCTGCGAAACGCGTTGGCGGCCGCCGCGACCTTCGTCTCGACTTCGGCGTCGGTGAGCTCCTTGAACGTGCGAAGGGTTTCGCCAGTCATGGGACTGATCGTCGCGATCGGCATCGTCAGGGCCCCTTCGTGATCCGACTCACCCGCCCGTCGCCCGTGAGGACGTAGAGCTCGCCGGCAGCATCCTCGCCGAACGACAATACGCTTCCGAGGGTGAGATCCCAGTCCCGCATCTCGGTCGCGCTGCCATTGGCGTATCGAAAGCTGCGAAGGAATCCGGCGCAGTAGTCGGAGTAGAAATAGTGGCCGGCGATCTCGGGAATCGCGCTGCCGCGGTAGACGTATCCGCCGGTGATCGAACATCCACCGGACGCATGGGTGTAGTCCAGCACGGGAAGAGTGAGGCCGGTCTGGGTGCATGACGCCGGTGAATAGCACTGGGTGCCTTCCATGATCCGCCAGCCGTAGTTGATGCCGGCGGCGGTAGCCGCGACGACGTTGACCTCTTCCCGCGCATTCTGGCCGACATCACCGATGTACAGGTTGGGCGCGCCCCGATCGAAGCTGAAGCGCCACGGATTGCGCAGGCCGTACGCCCAGATCTCCGGAAGAGCGCCCGGGGTGGACAGATACGGGTTGCCGGCCGCGGGCGTGTACGGGTCGCCGACGTCGACGTTCAGCCGCAGCATGTCGCCGAGGAGGTCGCCCCGGTTCTGGGCGTGATTCTGCGGGTCGCCACCGGATCCACCGTCACCCATGCCGATGTACAGCATCCCATCGGGGCCGAAGGTGATCATCCCGCCGTTGTGATTCGCGTAGGGTTGATCGACGCGGATGATGAGCTTGGCGGAGCTCGCGGTCGCGATGTTCGGATTCGACGAGACGGTGTAGCGCATCACCCGCGTATGGCCGTCGGTTCCCGTGAAGTTCACGTAGAAAAAGCCGTTGCTCGCGTATCGCGGGTGAAACGCCAGTCCGAGGAGGCCGCGCTCACCGCCGCTCGAGATCTGGCTGGAGACGTCGAGGAACGCCGTCGGGAGGAGCGCGCCGTTCTGGACGATGCGGATGCGGCCGGGCTGCTCGACGATGAACAGCCGAGGGTCGTTCGCCGGGGCGGTCAGGAAGACGGGCGACGACAGGCCGGTGACTATCTGGACGACGGTCAGTGCCGCGGGCAGCGGCGGCGTCGTCGAGTCGGAATCGGCGCAGCCGAGGAGCAATCCGACCAGAGTGGCCATACGGAGGTAGGGCACAGGCGACTCCTCATCGAAACGGTGAGTGAGGCAGGGCCCACGAGGAGTGCAGGGCTGGTGCCGCACGGTCGGGGAGGGCTCCGCCTTGCGCGGGGTCCGACCTTCCGCGCACCGCGGCCGGGACCTAAGATCACTAAGAGGACCCTCACCCATGCCAATCCCACGCGAGATCAGCGAGGAACTGCAGCGCCGGCGCTTCGCGGAGCACCGCGACGCCGAGCGCGACAAGCGCTGGGACTACGTCCGGACGGCGCTTCAATGCTGGGGGTGGTGCATCGCCGGCCTCGCGCTCATTGCGTGGAGCATGCATGCCACCGACTACGGATTCGCACGCGCGGCGTTCTGGGCAGGGATCGGGGTAGGAAATGCCGGCATCATCTTCAGCATTCTCGCACTGTATCGGCGCGGCGAAGCTCGGGGCGACTGGTGAGCGCGACGCTCGAGGACGGACAGCCGCCGCAGCCTCCCGCCCGTTCTGCGGCGAGTGACGCCCGGCTTCGGGTCTCCACCGGGACGACCTGGGAGCCGATTGTGGGCTACTCGCGAGCGATCCGCGTTGGTGCACACATCCATGTGTCGGGCACGACGGCGACGAACGCGAGTGGCGACCTTGTCGGCATCGGCGACCCGTATGCGCAGGCCGTGCAGTGCCTCCGGAACATCGAGGCGGCGCTCCGCAGTGCGGGCGGAGCGATGAGCGATGTCGTCAGAACGCGCATGTACGTCACCGACATCACCCGCTGGCAGGCCGTTGGCCGCGCCCATGGCGAGGTGTTCGCCGTGACGCGGCCGGCGACGAGCATGGTCCAGGTGAGCGCGCTCATCGATCCCGACATGCTCGTGGAGATCGAGGCGGATGCCGTCGTCGCGGGAGAGGGCGATGGATAGCCAGGGCGATCCGCTCGGTCATCCGAGTCTCGAGACGACGATCGTCGCGCCGGTCGTCGGGATCGAGGCCGACCCGGCGCTCGACGAGTACGTGCGCGGCTTTGAGGCCGTCGGCCGCGATGTGACGGCGCTGATGCGCGGGCTCACCGATGCACAGCTGAACTGGCGCCCGAGCGACGGGCGCTGGTCGATTGCCGAGTGCATCGCACACCTCACGGCGACCGGCAACGTGTACTTCGACCCGCTCGACCGGGCGATCGAGCGCGGTCAGGCGCGCGCGATGTTCGGCGGCCGCGAGTTCCAGCCGAACGGGATCGGGCGCTGGCTCATCGCGCAGATGGAGCCGCCCCCGAAGCGAAAGTTCCCCGCGATGAAGAGAATCGTTCCCCACACCGTCGAGAGCGGAAAGGAACTAGCCGCGGGCTTCGACACGATGCACCGCGGGCTGATCGACCGGGTGCGGCGCGCGACGGGCCTCGACCTGTCGCGCGTGAAGTTGCGGTCGCCACTCGTTCCGCTCATCCGCCTGCCACTCGGCACCTGGCTCGCCTTCCTCGTTGCGCACGAGCGCCGGCATCTCTGGCAGGCGCGCCAGGTTCGTCAGGAGCTCCGCTTTCCGGGCTGATCAGCGCGGGGGAGGCGGGGCGGCGCCGCCGGCCTTGTGTTCCTGTCGCTGGAAGGCGAGGAAACGGTGGATGGCGTCGAGGGCCGCTCGATCGGATGTCTCAATGATCAGCGCTCCACCGCGCGGGATCGGAGCTGTCGAGTAGCGGATCATCGCGCTCTTTGCTGCCATGACATCGGAGCCTGGCACGGCGCCCGAGTGCACGAATGCGGGAGTGGTGAAGTCCCCAGCGCTGAACGACGCAGCGATACCCGCGAGATGGCTGCGGATCTGCGCGACGCCGGCGGAGTCGTCCACATCGCGGCGCAGCGTAATGCGGCCTCCGTCGGGCCGTGACTCGAAGGTGTGCGTGGACGTGTACTGATCCACCCCCATTCCAGCGGCGCCGCGCGCCTGCATCGCCGCGAAGCCGGAATCGGTGGCCGCGGGGGGAATTGCACCTCCCATGTGCTGCGCATGCAGGGAAGGGTCGTGCGCCCCTCCCGCCGAATCGACGACCGAGTCCGAGGGCTTCTCCGGCGCGGAGGCACACCCGAGCGACATGGCGGTGACGAGAATGAACCGGCGGTGCGTCGAGGTCATTGCGTCCTTTGCATGAATGCGGTTGGAGGATGATCTTGGCGTCGATGCCTCATGGACGCTATGCCGCGCGCGGATCCCGCGAAGGAACCAAAGTCACACGACAGGCCGCCGTCGCGCCACATGCGGCGACGGTCGAGGACTCGCCGCTGTTCGGCGGGCTCAATGCCGCTGCGCTTCGGACGCTCCGTGGGCGCGCCGTCGAGCGACGATTTACAGCGAACGAAGTGCTGTTCAGCGCCGGTGCGCCTGCGCGGGGGCTGTTCATCGTCCTCGACGGGAGCGTGCGGGTACTTCGCGCACGCGATGGACGGCAGCACGTCATCCATCTCGAAGGGCCGTGGGGGACACTCGGCGAAGTTCCGCTGTACGATGGCGGGGCATATCCGGCGACGGCAGTCGCCGCGACGGATACGCGGTGCGCGGTCGTCACGAAGGAGACGCTCGCCGCGATGATGGTCGACGATCCGCGTCTCTCGTGGAGGCTGCTCGAGACGCTCGCGAGGCGAGTGCGTGGCCTCGTCGATCGGGTTGACGCGCTGGCGACCCGGAATGTCGCGGCGCGGCTGGCGGCGCACCTGCTCGCGCGAACGGCGCCCGGTGCGGAGACACACGTCGCGATGGTTGACGGCACTCAGGCCGAGCTGGCCGAAGAGCTTGGCACCGTGCGCGAGGTCGTCGTGCGGGAGCTTCGCACTCTGCAGCGAGACGGGGTGATTCGTCGGATCGGTCCGCGGCGGTACGAGCTTACGCGGCCGGACGCACTACGAGCGATCGCGGACCTCGGCCGCTGATCGCACCCCACGCTATTGACAGCTCGCGGCCGACATTGCATGCTCCTGTCAGGCGCTGACAGGAGACCCGGTGACGCTTCCGCTCGACCGCGTGCAGGGCACGCTGGACATGCTCATCCTCCAGACCCTCGTCGCGGGAGCGCAGCATGGCTGGGCGATCTCGCACCAGATCCGTGACCGGTCCGGCGACTCGCTCCAGGTGAACCAGGGCGCGCTGTATCCTGCGCTGCATCGCCTCGAGGACCGAGGCTGGGTTATCGCCGACTGGGGGATCTCCGACAATAATCGCCGGGCGCGCTTCTACCGGCTGACACGCGATGGGCGTGCCCAGCTCGCGACGGAAACGGAGAGCTGGCTCGAGTTCATCCGCGCCGTGAACCGCGTTATGCAGATCGCACCCGCCTGAGGCGCATCGGCGCCCCATGACCTCCCTCGAGACGGTCGGCCGGCGCTTTCGTCGGCGCCTGCGATCGCTCTTCGACTCGCGCTCGATGGAGCTCGAGCTCGACGAGGAGCTGGCGTTCCACCTCGCGATGGAAGTGGACTATCACATCCGGCGCGGCCTCGGGCCCGCCGAGGCACGCAGACTCGCGCTGCGCGAATTCGGAGGCGTGATGCGCATCAAGGAAGAATCGCGGCAGACCCGCGGTGTCGGGGTCATCGACGACACGCTCCGCGACCTGCGTTTCGCATGGCGATCGCTGCGGCGCACGCCTGTGTACGCGGCCGTCGCCATCCTCACGATCGCCGTCGGGATCGGCGTCACGACGGCGGTTTTCTCCGTCGTGGACGGGGTACTGCTTCGGCCACTGCCCTATCCCGAGGCCGAACGGCTCGTGCGCCTCAGCGAGCGCAGCGAGAAGTACGAGCGCATGAGCTTCGCCGGCGCGAACTTTCGCGATGTCCAGGCCCGCACTCGCACGGTCCCCCAGCTCGCCGCGTTCTACAGCGCGTCACCGACGACCGTGCTCGGGATCGGCGAAGCGATGCGCCCGCGAGTCGCCTCCGTGACGAAGGAGTTCTTCGACGTCATGGGCGTCGCGCCCCTCCTCGGCCGGGCGATTGCACCCGGCGAGGGCGCCGTCGGCGGTCCGCACGTCGCACTGGTGAGTCACGCCTTCTGGAAGGCCGCCCTCTCCGGCGACTCGAGCTTCAGCCGCGTCTCGCTGCGCATCGAGGATGGCATCGTCCCTGTCGTCGGCGTGATGCCGCCCGGGTTCAACTACCCGACTGGCGCGGACATCTGGGTCACGGCCGCCGACGACAACCCCTATCGCACCGCGCACAACTGGCTCGTCATTGGCCGGCTGGGGCCGGGTGCCACTGTCGCGAGTGCACGCACGGAGATCGACGGGATCCTCGGCGCGCTGAAGGCAACCCACGGCGCGGAGATGGATGCGGAGGGCGTGGACGTCTCGACGCTGCACGAGACGCTCACCCGAACGTCGCGCACGACAATGCTGATCCTGCTCGGGGCAGTGGGGCTCGTGCTGCTCGTCGTGTGCGTGAACCTCGCGAGCGGCAATCTCGCGCGGGCCGAGACGCGGCAGCGCGAGCTTGCGGTGCAGACCGCCCTCGGCGCAGGGCGCTGGCGGCTGGTGCGACAGATCCTGACGGAGACCCTCGCGCTGGCGCTCGTCGGTGGAGCGCTCGGTGTTGCCCTCTCAGTGGTGCTGACGCGCACCCTCGTCGCTCTTGGTCCCGGAACGATCCCGGGCTTTGCGACGGTGGACGTCGACGGACGGGTGCTCGCGTTCGGGTTCGCCATCTCGCTGCTCACCGGCCTGCTGATCGGGCTTGGACCCGCGCTCCAGGTGACCGGCCGCCTGCGCGATGCCATCGGCTCGGGAAGCCGAAGCGGGTCGAGCAGGGCGCACATGCGCACGCGCGGTGTGCTCATCAGCGCGGAGGTTGCCCTCGCCTTCGCGCTCCTCGCCGGCGCGGGCCTGCTCATCCGCAGCCTTGCAACGGTGCTCGGCCAGGACCCCGGGTTCCGTGTCGAGCGCGTCATCACTGCCGACATCGCGCTTCCAGGGATCGGGTACGAAGATACGACGACGATCGCGCGCTTCTACGACCGGCTGCTGGCGGATCTTCGCACCGTGCCCCGCGTCGAGAGTGTGGGGATGGTGAACCAGATCCCGCTCGGTGGAGTCTCCTTCGGATCACGGTTCATGGTCGATGGCGGCGAAGACCAGGTCGGAGACCTCGGCTATCGCGTCGTGGACAGCAGCTACTTCCGGACCTTCGGCGTATCGCTGGTGCAAGGCCGCGGGTTCGGCGCCTCCGACCGGAGCGGCGCCGAGCATGTCACGGTGGTCAACAGGGCGGCGGTCGCCGCGTACTGGCCGGATACGGATCCCATTGGGCACCGGGTGCGCGTCCCCGGTATGGATCAGCACGGGAAGGAGTGGATGACCATCGTCGGCGTCGTGGCCGATGTGCATCACGGGGGCCTGGACCAGCCCGCCCAGCCGGAGATGTATGTGCCGTACATGCAGCGTCCGGAGCGGCTCGGCTCGGGGGCAACGATCGTGCTCGCGAGCGCGGCCCCTGCCGCGCAACTCGCGGGGATCATTCGCGACCGCGTCCGCGCCATCGACACGAACGTACCCGTGAAAGTGTCGTCGATGTCGGAGCTGCTCGCCGGTACGGTGGCGTCGCGGCGTTTTTCTACGCTCGTTCTCGGCGCATTCGGCGCGCTCGCACTGGTGCTTGCCGCGCTCGGGATCTACGGCGTGCTCGCCTACTCGGTCGCGCAGCGGCAGCGGGAGATCGGCGTGCGCATGGCGCTCGGCGCACAGCAGGGTGCCGTGCGGCAGCTGATTCTTCGTGACGCGATGTGGGCCGTCGTGCCGGGCGTCGTCGTCGGGCTCGGGCTTGCGCTCGTTCTCGCGAAGCTGCTTCAGTCGCTGCTGTACGGCGTGACGTCCACCGATCCGCTGACCTACGCGGGCGTCATCGTCGTGCTGCTGCTCGTTGCGACGCTGGCGAGCTGGATTCCCGCGCGGCGCGCGACGAGGGTGGACCCAATGATCGCGATCCGCGCGGAGTGAGCGCCCGGGGATATCGCCCGGAGTGATGGCATGCTGAAACACCGCCGCTGACGCCGTCGTACCCTCTCCCAGCCAACCGGGAGAGGCCTCGCTACGTGGGGTTCTCAACGCGTTCGCACGCCATCCCCGCCAACAACCCGAGGAAGAATCGAGATGACCGAGGAGCTTCGCCACCGCGACCAGCCGCGAGGCCAGCGCCGTATCGCCGCGCTGCAGTTCTCCTGGCTCGACTTCAAGCTCGGTCTCCGGATGCTCGTGAAGTATCCGGGTCTCACACTGGTCGGCGGGCTCGCCATCGCCTTCGCCATCTGGACCGGCGCCGCGACCTTCGAGCTCGTCACGCAGGTGCTCCGGCCAACGATTCCGTTGGATGAGGGTCACCGGATCGTCGGGTTGCGGAGCTGGGATGCGCAGCGAAACCGCGTCGATCCAAGGGCGCTGCATGACTTCGTCACCTGGCGCAGCGAGCTGAAGTCGGTGACGGACCTGGGCGCCTTCCGCATGGTGCAGCGCAACCTCATCACCGGCGAGCGACAGGGTGAGCCGATCGGCGTGACAGAGGTCAGCGCCTCGGCCTTCCGCCTGACTCGCGTGCCTCCCTTGCTCGGCCGCGGCCTCGTCGAGGCCGACGAACTGCGGGGCGCCCCTCCGGTGGCGGTCATCGGGCACGGACTGTGGCAGCGACGATTCGCAGCGGATCCGACCGTCGTCGGCCGGACAATCCGGCTCGGCAACGCGCAGAGCACCATCGTCGGCGTGATGGCCGAAGGCTACGCGTTCCCGGTGAATCACGACTTCTGGGTGCCCCTGCGGCTCGACGTGCTGGACTACGAGCGTCGCACGGGGCCGTCCATCCAGATGTTCGGCCGGCTTGCTCCCGGCGCTTCGCTCGGTGAGGCCCAGGCCGAGCTGACGGCCATCGGCGCGCGGACGGCCGCGGACTTTCCTGATACCCACGAGCACGTGCGCCCGCAGGTGATGCCATACGCGCAATCGATCGTGGACATCGGGACGCTCGAGGCCGCGGGCCTCGGTGCGATGAATGTCCCGGTGCTGATGCTGCTCGTCCTCATCTGTGCGAACGTTGCACTGCTGATGTTCGCCCGCGCAGCGACGCGCGAGACGGAGATCGCGGTGCGCACCGCGCTCGGGGCGAGCCGCGCCCGAATCATCATGCAGCTGTTCGCCGAAGCACTCGTGCTCGGCACCGTTGCTGCGGTCGTGGCGCTCGTGGCGGCGCGGTATGGCGTGCGGGCGGTGATGCAACTCGTCGAGATGGAGTTCCTGGACGGAGCGAAGCTTCCATTCTGGTTCAGCGCGAGCCTGTCGCCCCTCACGCTGTTCTACGCCGCCGTCCTCACGGTGCTCGGAGCTGTCATCGCCGGGGTGCTGCCGGCGTTGAAGGTGACGCGGGGCATCGGTGCGCGCCTGCAGCAGATGAGCGCGGGCAGCGGTGGCATGCGTTTCGGAGGAATCTGGACGGTCATCATTGTCGCGCAGATCGCCGTTACCGTCGCGTTCCCGGCGGTCGGGTTCTTCGTGCGAAAGGATGCAGTGCAGATTCGCGCGATGGACGTCGGCTTTCCGGCAAATGAGTTTCTCTCGGTGCGCTTCGAGATGGACCGTGAGCCCCCACCGCAGGGTCCGCGCGATACATCACGCGCGGCGTTCGCCGCACGATTGAGTGACACGTACCAGGAGCTCGAGCGCCGCCTCGCGGCGGACCCCGCGGTCGCCGGTGTGACCTTCGCTGACCGCCTGCCGCGCATGTATCACCCACATCGCATCGTCGAGCTGGACGAGGGCGGTGGAGCACCCCTCCATCCGGAGTGGCCCAACGGGTACCGCGTGAGCAACGCGAAGGTGGATGTGGACTACCTGGCGGTGCTTGGGACACCGGTGCTCGCCGGACGCTGGTTCCACTCCGGCGATCTCGAGTCGAACGCAAGGCCGGTGGTCGTCAACCAGTCGTTCGTGAAGCTCGTCCTGGGCGAACGCAACGCGCTCGGCCGGAGGATACGATACGCCGGCTTCGAGGATGGGCAGCGATCGATCCCCGCGGCGGAGCGCGGGCCCTGGTACGAGATCGTCGGCGTCGTGCGCGACATGGGGATGGCCCCGGAGGGAGCAGACCCGAAGATCGCCGGGATCTATCACCCCGCAACGCCGGCGAGCGTCTATCCCATCCAACTCGCTGTGCACATCAAGGGAGATGCGGTGTCCTTCGGGCCGCGGCTGCGCGCGATCGCGACCGAGGCCGACCCGACGGCGCGCCTCTACGACATTCAGCGGCTGGACGAGGTCAATGTCTCCGAGCTCGAGTTCATCGCCTTCTGGCTGCGGTTCCTTGCCGGTGTGAGTCTCGTCGCGCTGTTCCTGTCGTTGGCCGGGATCTACGCCGTGATGGCCTTCACCGTCGCGAGCCGTACGCGCGAGATCGGGATCCGCGTCGCACTCGGCGCGAGCCAGTGGCGCGTCATCGCGGCGATCTTCGTCCGCCCGGTGCGGCAGGTCGCAATCGGTGTCTTCGGTGGGATCGTGTTGATGGTTTCGCTGGCAACCATCGGATCCAGCAAGATGATGCCCGTGACGATGATGCTCGGGTTCGCGCTGTATGCCGTGTTCATGTTCATCGTGTGCATGCTTGCGTGCATCGTGCCCACGAGGCGAGCGCTCGAGGTCGAGCCGACGGAGGCGCTGCGAGGGGACGGCTAAGGGGCGATTGCGGTGGCGTCCGATCGATGACGCGCCGCGCAGCGCACGCGCTTTCCTTGCACCATGCTCGCCGCCGTGTGCTCCGCCGCCGTCCTTGGCATCGATGCCTATGATGTCACGGTCGAAGTGGACGTCGCTCAGGGGCTTCCGCAGTTCACCATTGTCGGTCTTGCCGCGAGCGCGGTGAAGGAGAGCCGCGAGCGCGTCGCGGCGGCGCTGGCGAATTCTGGGTTGGTACTGCCACCGCGGCGGATCACTGTGAACCTCGCTCCGGCGGACATGCGGAAGGAAGGCACGGCCTTCGACCTGCCGATCGCGCTGGCACTGCTCGTTGCAACGGGGCAGTTGCGGCCGGATGCTGTCGCGAATGTCGTGGCGGTGGGGGAGCTCGGCCTCGATGGATGCCTGCGCGCGATGCGCGGCGCGCTCCCGGTTGCTCGTCACGTCTCGCGGCGGGCCGGGGTGACGCTGATCGTGCCTCCGGCGAATGCGGCGGAGGCGTCGCTCGTCGGCGGGCTCGCGCTGTGTGCCCCAGCCTCGCTCGCTGGCATCGTCGCGCAGCTACGACGATGCGCCCTCGAGCCCGCGCGCGTCGCGACCGCCGACAGCTCCACCGAGCGCCAGCGCGTGGACTTCGCCGAGGTGGCGGGGCAGGAGGGTGCGAAGCGCGCGCTCGAGATCGCCGCGGCTGGCGCGCACAACGTGCTGCTCGTCGGCCCTCCCGGAGCAGGAAAGACGATGCTCGCGCGTCGGCTGCCGGGAATCCTTCCGCCGCTCGAGGAAGACGAAGCGCTCGAGGTCATCGCGATCCAGTCGGTGGCCGGTGTGCTCACCGGCGGTGGATGGCCGGAACGTCCGGTGCGGATGCCGCATCACTCGGTGTCGGCCGCGGGCCTCATCGGCGGCGGCTCCGTGCCGCGCCCGGGCGAGGTGAGCCTCGCGCATCACGGCGTCCTCTTCCTCGACGAGATGCTGGAGTTTCCCCGGCATGTCCTCGACGCCATGCGCCAGCCGCTCGAGGACGGCAGGGTCGTCATTGCCCGTGCGGCCGGCAGCATAACATTCCCTGCGCGATTCGCGCTCGTCGGCGCAATGAACCCATGCCCGTGCGGGCGGTCCGGCGACCCGACGGGGCGGTGTGTGTGCAGCACGGCCGACGTGCAGCGGTACCGCGCTCGCCTCTCAGGGCCGCTCGCGGATCGGATGGACATGCACGTCGCGGTCGGTGCCGTCCCGGTCGAGAACCTCCGTGCGCGTGCGCCGGGAGAAGCGTCTTCGACGGTTCGCGACCGCGTCGTCGCGGCGCGGCGGATCCAGCGCCAGCGCTACGCGGAGATGCACGGCGTCGCCTGCAACGCCCACGTCAGCGGGCGCTGGCTCGATGCGCACTCCCATATCGACCGGACCGCGCGGGCGATGCTCGTGCGGGCGGCCGAGCGCCTGTCGCTGTCTGCCCGCGGCTATCATCGGGTCATCAAGGTGGCTCGCACCATTGCCGATCTCGACGCGTCGGTCGCGATCACCGAGCCGGCGATCGCGGAGGCGCTGCGGTATCGGCCGGTGCGGGCGGTCGCGGACGATCCGGCCGCCGTGCCGGCGTGAGGCGCACGTGTGTGGCCCGGGCGCGCCGATGGTTGCACACATGTTTGCGATGTCGTAATCTGTCGGGACACCCGCCCCAGTCCCCGCTCAGGTCGACTGCGCGATCGTCCGCGCCCTCGAACCGCCGTTCCGAGAGGTCGCATGATCGTGTCGAAGCCGGTTCGTCATTCGTTCGCAGCGATCGTCGCTGCGGTCTCGATGCTTGCCTGCGGCGACGACGAGCCCTCCGGACCGCCCCGCGTCCCGACATCGATCGTCGCGCAAACGCCGACGACGATCGCTGCCACCGTGGGTACGCCGATCCCGGCCGCGCCATCGGTCGTTGTGCTTGCCCAGGACGGCAAGCCGCTTCGCGGCAGCGAGGTTCATTTCTCCGTCGCCGGCGGCGGATCGGTCGTCACTCCAGTGGTGAAGACCGATTCTCGCGGAGTGGCCTCGCCCGGGATCTGGACCCTCGGTACGGGCAGCGGAACGCAGACGCTCACCGCCACCGTCGGCAGCGTCACGCCCCTGGCCTTCGTCGTCGCGGCAGCAGCGGGTGCTCCCGCCACGGCCACTGCCCAACTGGGCGATGCGCAGACGGCCATCGTCGGGACGACGCTGCCGACAGCTCCCACGGTCATCGTGCGCGACCAGTACGCGAACGTCGTTCCGGGGGTACCTGTGACGTTCTCCGTGCGCTCGGGCGGCGGAACGGCAACGGGGACCGTCACCACCACCGATGCGAATGGCGTCGCGACCGTCGGCAGCTGGACGCTGGGGACGACGTCGGGTACGCAGAAGCTCGGCGCGGCGGTCTTCGGCCTTCCGGACGCGATGTACAGCGCGGCGTCGGTCGCCGGACCTGCGCACGTCATGCGCCTCCTCGCGGGCGCCGAGCAGATCGCCCACGTGGGAACGGCACTGTCGAGCCCCGTCGTGCTCGACGTCAGGGACCGGTACGAGAATCCCGCCGAGGGACGCGCGGTGGCGGTCAACGTGACACAGGGCGGGGGAGTGCTCGCGAGCACGCCGCGCCAAACGAACGCGAACGGCCACGCCATCATTGACGGCTGGCGCGTCGGACCGGCCGAAGGGTTGAACTCGGTCGTCGTCTCGCTCGAAGGCCTGCCGCCTCTCACCGTGCTCGCCAAGGCGGTCCCGACATCCTCGTACGACATCGCGCTTCGGTATGTCACGGCCGTTTCGGCCAGCCAACATCTCGCGTTCGAGAGTGCGGCACGACGGTGGCGGAAGGTGATCATGTCCGATGCGACCGACGTGCCGATCACGGTCGCGGCGTCCTTCTGCGGACTCGGCGAGCCCGCCCTCAGCGAGACGATCGATGACCTGCTCATCTACGTGCAGATCATTCCAATCGACGGCCCGGGAAAGATCCTCGGGTCCGCCGGTCCGTGCGCGATCCGCACGGTCGGCGCGCCGGGGTTGATCGGCGTGATGCGCTTCGACATCGATGACGTTGCGCAGATGGAGGCCGATCTCCACTTCGAGGACGTCATCCTTCACGAGATGGGACACGTCCTGGGCATTGGAACGCTGTGGTCGTTCAAGGGGCTCATCACCGGGCGCGGTGGGGCAGACCCGTACTACACTGGACCCGCGGGCCGCGATGGCTTCCGCGCGATCGGCGGGGGCATCTACGCCGGCAACTCCGTGCCCGTCGAGACGGTCGGAGGGCAGGGGACGCGCGACTCCCACTGGCGCGAGTCGATCCTCACGATCGAGCTGATGACCGGCTTTGCCGAGGACGCGGGAATCCGCATGCCGCTCAGCCTCCTCACCATCGGCGCGCTCAATGACCTCGGCTATGGGATCTCGACGTGGGGCGACGACCGCCACGATCTCGGCGCGGCTGCTCGCGCGGGGCTCGGCCGCGCGAGCCCGGCGATGACGGCGGCGCGGGAGCTGCTCGAAGCGCCGCTCCCGAAGCCGACCGTCGCGCTCGACGTCGCCGGCCGGGTGGCTCCGATGCCGTCCGGTCCACGCGTGAGCGGGACGCCGATGCGCGCGGTCGCCGCACGTCCGACGCAGCAGCTCGAGGTCCGGCGCAACCCGTAGCTGGGCTCCGGCCGCGTAGAGGGCCGCTAGTCCTGCCTCAGCACGACCATCGGATCGATGCGCGTGGCCCCACGAGCCGGGAGCCAGCAGGCGGTCGCTGCGACGAGCAGGAGGATCACCGGGACACCCGCGAACACCGCCAGGTCTACCGGCGCGCTGCCGGCCATCTGTCGGTTGACGACGAAGGCGACGAGCCATCCGGCAAGCGCACCGATGACGATGGCGCCGAGGCTTTCCTCGAGGATCTGCGCGATGATGCGCCGGGGTGAGGCCCCGAGCGCGAGCCGGAGCCCCATCTCGTTCCGCCGCTGCGATACCGAGTACGCAACGACGGCGTAGATCCCCGCCGCGGCGAGGGCGAGGAGAAGCGGACCGAGCACCGAGAAGACCCGGGCGGGCACGCGTCGCAGGATGAGGTTCCGGTCCACGTGAACGGCGAGCGTGCGCACGTCGTAGATGGGGAGCGTCGGCTCCAGGTCACGCACGATGCGCCGCACATCTGTTGCAAGCATCAGCTCCGTCCCCGGACGCGTACGGAGATGGATCTGGGCCACGGTCGCGCCGCGATCGCGGTACGAGAGGTAAATGATCGGCTTCGGCGGCTCGCCGAACGCATCGTAGAGAGAGTTCCGCACGACGCCCGCGATCGCGTAGGTGCGTCCCCCCGACTCGATCCGCCGGCCGAGTGGGTCGAGGCCATCGAGAAAGCGACGGACGAACTCCTCGTTCACGATGGCCTGAGGTGCCGTCGCCAGGTCGGTGAGGGCGACGAAATCACTTCCCGACCGCATCGGGATCTGCATCGTTGCGAAGTACCCGGGCGTGACGGTGTTCGTTACAGCGACGTCGAGCACGCCATCGGTGCGCGCGCGTCCCTCGAGCGTGAAGGAGCGGAGCGGGAGGCCGTGGATGTCGAGCGGCACTGAGAGCGCGATCGCGGCACTCTCGACTCCCGGAATCGCGCGCAGTCGATCCAGCAGGTTTGCGGCAAGAACCCGCGGTGCCGACGCATCTCCCCCGCGCCCGGTGAGGTCGTACGCGGCAAGCAGCACTCCGTCGCGTCGAAACCCGGTGTCCGTGATCCGTGTGTCGTTGAAGCTCCTGACGAAGAGTGCGGCGACGAGCAGGACGACGACGGCGACGGCGACTTCCGCCCCCATCAGCGCGTTGCCCCACCTGCTGCGAGCGGCAACGTCCATCCCGGCGCGGAGGGTTCTCCCCGTATCGACGCGCGAGAGCTGCACCGCCGGCACCACCCCCGACACGATTCCGCACAGCACCGCGAGCAACACCGCGAGCGCCAGCCCTGTGGCATCGACGCCCGCCTGGAACCTGACCGGCAGCGCCCCGGAGATCTCGACGGCGCTCAGCGCGCGCGTGAGCCATACCGCGAGCAGCGATCCCGCGGCGGCGCCGAGGAGCGCGAGCATGATGTTCTCCGTGAGCAGCAGGCTCGCCACGCGAGCCCGTCCCGCACCGAGCGCGAGGCGCACGGCCATCTCCCGGCGGCGCGAGCCGGCGCGCGCGAGCATGAGGTTGGCCGTGTTGGCGCATACGGCAAGCAGCAACAGCAGCATGATCGCCTGAAGCACGGCGAGCGCGTTCACGAACAGCTTCTGCGGCCCGCGCGGGGCGTCCCAGAAGTCGAGCACCTTCGCGCGCATCCCGGTGTTGGTCAGCGGGTACGCGACGGCGAGGCGCTGCATCGCCGCGTCGAGCTCCGCCTCCGCGGCAGCCCTCGACGCTCCCGGCGCGAGCTTCGCCATCATCGAGTAGCCGCGGATCCCGCGCTCCTCGATCTCGCGCGAGCCGCCGAAGATCACGGGTGCGAGCGTCGCCGGCGCCCACACGTCGAAGGTGAGGCCGAGGATCGTGCCCTGAAATCCGCGCGGCGTTACGCCGATGATCGTCAGCGCACGATCGTTGACGAGGATCTGTCCCCCGATGGCATCCTCCTCCAGCGCAAAGCGTGATTTCCACAGATCCCACGAGATGACTGCCACCGCCGCCGCGCCCGAGCGCTCGACCTCGTCGGCATGAAAGAATCGTCCCGCGGCCGGGCGGAGCCCGAGCGCCGGGAAGTAGTTGCCGGAAACGAGCATGCCGTAGGCGCGGGTCGGCGCGACGGCGTCGCCGAGCGTGAAGGGCGCCATGCGGTATACGAACAGGGACGCGAAGGCGCGGGTATCGCGCTGGAGGTCGCGAAACTCCGCCCACGACGTCCCTGCCGAGTGGCCATCGCCGGTCTCCAGCTCGACGATCTTGAAGCTCGCCGCGTCCGCGACGCCTGGCAGCGGCCGAAACCCGACCGCCTGGATCCAGGAGAAGACGGCGAGGTTCACGCCGATCCCCACGGCGAGCGAACCGACGATGACCGCGGCGGCGCCGCGCATCCGGAGGATCATCCGCCAGGCATGCCGCACGTCGCGTATCACCCCACCGGGCCACCCGCCGGTGAGGCGCGCGCGGAACTCACCGCGCCCACCCCCGATCACGGCTGGCCGTGCAGGCCGCGCATCGTCACGGCGATTCCATCCCCCATGTAGTTGACGATCGTCGCGATCCCGATGAGTGCGATGATCGTGACAGCGATCCAGATCCGACGCCGCCGCTGTGCCATTCCCCGACTCCGCTGTTGTGTGAGCGAGGAGTCTACGGCTTGCCGGCGGCCCAATTGTCAGAAAGCGATAAGAATCCGCGCCAGCGAAGGGTCAGCCGACCGGCGGCTCGGCCGGCGGCTCGTCAGCGGGGAGCATGTATCCAGCGCCGCGCACCGTCATGATGTAGCGCGATTCCTTTCCATCGTCGCCGAGCCGCTGCCGGAGCGCGGCGAGGTGCGTCTCCACGGTCCGGCTCTCGGTCCCGCGCGCGTACCCCCAGACTTCGGACAGCAGATCGGCACGCGATACCACTCGCCCGCGGTGGCGGACCAGCGCGGCGAGCAGGTCGAACTCCTTGGGGCGCAGGACCAGCGCACTGTTGCCGCGTCGCACTCCGCGGGTCGCGAAGTCGATTATCAGGTCGCCGATCCGGACCTCGGGCCGTGGCGCATCGGCCCCATTCGCGCCGCGCTTGAGGAGCACGCGCACGCGCGCGAGGATCTCGCGCAGGCCGCACGGCTTCACGACATAGTCGTCTGCACCGAGCCCGAATCCCCGCAGCTTGTCGTCCTCTGCACCGCGCGCCGTCATGATGAGCACCGGCGTGAGGTCGCCCGCGTCGCGAAGACGCTGGAGGACGGTGTACCCGCTCATCGCCGGAAGCATCAGGTCGAGAATGATGAGGTTCGGCCGTGTGGAGCGCGCACGCTCCAGCCCTTCGAGCCCAGTCGCGGCAATCGAGACGTCGTAGCCCTCGCGCTCGAGGTTCGCCCCGAGCGTCGCCGCGTAGTCGCGATTGTCCTCGATGAGAAGTATGGCGGTCATTCGGCTACCGACGCCGATGCGAACGTCTCCGGAATCTCCGCGGAGTCGAGCTCGATGATGGCGCGCGTCCCACCGCGCGCGGTCTCCTCGAGCCACACGCGGCCGTTGCACGCCGCGACGATCTGTCGCACGACGGCGAGACCGAGGCCGGTGCCCGTGCGCTCCGACGCCCCATCGCGCGCCAGACGCTCATAGGGCTCGAACACCCGGGCGCGCTCGGCGTACGGCACCCCGAGCCCCTCATCCTCGACGAACAGCCGCACACGTCCGGGAGTTGCGACGTCGGCGCCGACGCGGATGCGCTGGCCGGCGGCGCCGTACTTCATCGCGTTGTCCAGGAGGTTCACCAACGCCTGACGCAGGAGGCTGCTGTCGCCGATGACGGCGAGCGTCGGCGCGGGATCCACGTCGATCGCTTGGCGAATGTCATCAACGGCGAGCTGCACCGACTCGATGACATCCGCGAGCAGGGCATCGACGACGACGGGCCCGAGGAGGGGCCGCAGCTCCGTCGCACCGGTGCGCGAGAAGAGGAGTACGTTCTCGACGAGTGCGATGAGCCGGCGCGCCTCGCGCAGGATCGAGCTCGCGAGCGTCAACCGCGCCGACTCGTCGGGTTCGCGCCGCATGACGAGTGTTTCGCTCGCGAGAAGGATCTGGGCGAGCGGCATGCGGAGCTCGTGCGAGACGCCGGCGACGAAATCCGCGCGGGCGCGCGCGAGGAGCGCTTCGCGCCGGGACGCGTGCACCGCGAGGCTCAGCATGACGATGGTCGCGAGTAACAGCCACCCGAGATGCCAGAGCTGCGCGATCGCGATCGGGACGATGAGGGGGCCGGCGATCTGCTCCGGCGCGAGACCCACGGTTACGATGAGTCCTTCGAGAACCCCGTGGGCAGCGACCGTCGCGCGGAAGAGGTGGCTCGAGTCGAGGCCGCCATGCAGCGTCGTTCCGTCCGCCCTGCGCACCCGGATCGACATGTTGTCGAGGCGCGCGGCGGACGGTATGGAATCGACTGCGGTGGGCGCGGTGTGGTCGGCCTCGGGCGCGAACAGCGAGTCGATGAGGCCGGGCCGGGTCGCGATGAGACCGATGATCCCTTCCGGCCGCCCGCCGGCATCGCGCGGCACGGCGGCCTCGTACCGCAGCATCGCCCGCAGCACGACCTGGTTCGCCATCGTCCGCGCGACGATCCGTGCGCCTTCGCGCAGGCGCGTCGTATCGTGAACCGCGGTCGCGGTGGCGTGGATGGTCGCTGCGCCGAGGGCGATCGCGAGCAGCCAGAGGTAGCCCCTGGTTGGAAGTCGCTTCCTCGTTCCCGTGGCCGCCTCGACTGGTGTCATGTCGCCAGAACATTTCACGGTGACCTCACCGGCGCCACTCCGGGCTCGGCGTGCGGCACGAGGACCGGCCCACTTTCCGTCACCGTGGCGAGTGGCTAAGGTCCCTCCAGCCCCTCGCCACTCACACCGTCGCCGAACGCCGATGTCCACCGAAGTCTCCCCCCGCTCCAGCGGAGCCGTCACCGCCGCGACCGAGGAGAAGGAGCGTGCCCTCATGGCATGGCTCCGCGCCCGCGGCTCGGCGCTGCTCGGCTTCAGCGGAGGAGTGGACTCGGCCTACCTCGCCATCGTTGCCCTCGATGTGCTCGGGGCCAATCGGTTTCTCGGCGTCATCGGACGCAGCGCGTCCTATCCCGAGGAGCAGTGGCGGGAAGCGCGAGCCGTGGCCGATCGCTTCGGTATCCCGGTGATCGAGCTCGATACCGAGGAGCTGCGCGATCCGCGCTACGCCGCCAACCCGACCAACCGGTGCTACTTCTGCAAGGCAGAGCTCTGGGGTCGCCTCGTGCCGGTGGCGCAGGAGCGCGGCTTCGCGGCGGTGCTCGACGGAACGAACGCCGACGACCGGAGCGACTATCGGCCCGGCGCCGCGGCGGCGCTGGAGCTCGAGGTTGAGTCGCCCCTCGCCGCAGTCGGCCTCACGAAGGACGAGATCCGCCAGCTCTCACGCCGCCGTGGACTCTCGGGTTGGGATCGGCCGGCGTCGCCCTGCCTGTCGTCCAGAATTCCGTATGGCACGGCCGTCACCACCGATCGGCTCCGGAGCATCGAGGCCGCCGAGCGCGCGCTTCGCGCAATTGGCGTGACGGGCGACATGCGCGTTCGCTACCATGATGATCTCGCGCGCGTCGAGCTGTCCAGGACGGAGATCGATGCCTGGCTCGACCTCGACGCCAGCCGGCGGATCCGCGACGCAGTGATCTCGGCCGGCTTTACCCGCGTCGCCATCGACCTCGCAGGCTTCCGATCCGGATCGCTCAACGTGCTGAGCGGAGTGACGGCCGGGTGAGCGCGGCGACTCTCGAGGCGGCACTTCGCGAGCTCGGCGTCCGGTGTACCGTCGAGGGCCGCGACCGGCTGGCCGTGCTCGTCGCCGACGACGCGGACGCCTCGCGCGATGCGGCACGAATGCGGAACGATACGCTGCGGTTGATGCGCGCTCACGGCTTCACGAACCTCGCGCTCGAGGTTGCGGCCGCGTCGGCGGACCATGCGCCTCTTCATCGCGATTAACTTTCCCGACGAGCTGCGGTCGGCGCTACATGGTGCGATGGACCCGCTGCGCGTTGCAGCGCCGGATGTACGGTGGGTGGATGGGCCTCGCATCCACCTGACGTTGAAGTTCCTCGGAGAGCAGCCCGAGACATCGGTGCGGCCGCTCATGGACATGCTCGCGCGTGTCAGCGCGCGGTACGACCCGATCGACCTGGAGCTCGGTACCCTGAACGCATTTCCAAACCTTCGGCAGCCCCGTGTCGTATGGCTCGGGGTGAAGGCCGATCCCAAGCTCGAGCTGCTGCATCATGATGTCGAGACGGCGTGCGCCGATCTCGGCTACCCGGTGGACGGTCGCGCCTACCGACCCCACGTCACGCTTGGCCGTGCGCGCGACCGGGTCGCGCATCCGGCTCGCATCGCCGCGGCTGCTCGCGGCATCCAGTATGAAGCGGTGACGGCGGCTGCGTCGCTGGACCTGATGGTGAGCGAGAATGTGGATCGGGTGCCGGCATACCGCGTCATGGGTAGCGCGGCGCTGCACCGGGAGTAGGATATGACATGATGCGCGCATTCGGATGTCTCGTCCTCGTTCTCCTCGCAGCCTCCGCGGGCTGGTTCCTTCGCGACCGGTTCAACTTCCGGGATCGCGATGCCCCGGTCGCGGGCGATACCGTCGTCGTCTGGGAGCCGATCACGACTGAGGGGGCGGAACGGGCCAGGAAGGCGATCGAGGACCTCGGCACGCGCGCGGCACCGGTCTTCACGAGCGTCCGCCCGGGCGATGTCTCGTCCTACATCTTCGTCGCGCTCGCCCGCCAGCTGCCTCCGTCCGCAGAGCGGATCGAATCGGCGGTGATCGGGGACCGGCTGCACGTGCGCGCGTCGGTGAAGCTGAGTGACTTCGGTGGCGCGGGCGCGCTCGGTCCGCTCGCCGGATTTCTCGGCGAGCGCGAGACGATGCAACTCGGCGGGTATTTCCACGTCATCCGTCCGGGACTCGCGGAGTTCCGGGTCACGAACCTCCAGCTCGGGACGTTCGCCGTCCCGACGAACCTGATTCCGCGGCTCATCCGCGGGTTCTCGAAGGGCGCACGTCCCGAGGGCGTCGACGACGACGGCCTCCCGCTCGTCGTGCCGACGTACATCGCCGATGTCCGGGTCGCCGGTGGGCGGGTGGTGCTCTATCGGAGTCCGCAGTGAGCCGACGCGTCCTCATCGTCGATGACGAGCAGGGGATCCGCGCGGCGCTCGGCCAGCTCCTCGAGTACGAGGGGTACGACGTGCACAGCGTCGGCAACGCCGTTGACGGCATCGCGGAGTATGAGAAGTGGAAGCCGCACCTCGTCTTCATGGATGTGAAGATGGCGGGCATCGATGGCATCGAGGCGCTCAAGCGGCTGCGCCAGATCGACGCGTCGGCGGTGGTGGTGATGATCAGCGGCCACGCGACCATCCAGACGGCGGTCGAGGCGACGCAGCTCGGCGCGTACGACATCCTCGAGAAGCCGCTCGACACCGATCGCATCCTCGTGACGCTGCGGAATGCGCTCCAGCACCTCCAGCTGCAGGAGGAGAACGAGCGTCTCAAGCTCACGATCGAGTCGCGGTACGAGCTCGTCGGCCGATCCTACCCGATCAATGCCCTGATCGAGAAGATCGAGAAGGTCGCAACCACTCCCGCGCGCGTGCTCATCACCGGCGAGAACGGCACCGGCAAGGAGCTCGTCGCGCGAGCGCTCCATCGGGGATCTCCGCGCGCGTCCGGGCCGTTCATCGAGGTGAACTGCGCCGCCATCCCAAGCGAGTTGATCGAGAGCGAGCTGTTCGGGCACATGAAGGGCTCGTTCACCGGAGCGATCAGCGACAGGCCGGGGAAGTTCGAGCAGGCCGACGGCGGCACGCTCTTCCTCGACGAGATCGGCGACATGAGCCTTGCCGCGCAGGCGAAGGTGCTGCGCGTGCTCGAGGACAACGAGCTCACGCGGATCGGAGGCTCGAAGCGCATCGCCGTGGATGTGCGGGTGCTCGCCGCGACGAACAAGGATGTTGCCGCGGAGATCGCCGGCGGGCGTTTTCGCGAAGACCTGTATTATCGGTTGAACGTCGTGCCCATCACGGTACCCGCCCTGCGCGAACGGCGCGACGACATTCCGCTCCTCATCCAGCACTTCCTGAACCGCCTGTCGGAGCGGGAGGGGATGGCGCCTCGCGGAATCACTCCCGACGCAGTCGCGAGGCTGGAGTCGCTCGAATGGCCGGGCAACGTTCGCGAACTGCGGAACACCATCGAGCGCCTGCTCATTCTCGCATCCGGGCCGAAGATCACCGTCGGCGATGTCGAGCGGCTCGTCGGCCAGCGTCCAGTGGAGACGACGAGCATGGGATCCCTCGGCGACTGCACGACGTTCGAGGAGTTCAAGCAGGCCGCGGAGCGGGCATTCCTGCTGGTGAAGCTGCGGGCGTTCGACTGGAACGTCTCGGAGACAGCGCGGGCGCTCGACATGCCGCGCTCGAACCTCTACAAGAAGATCGAGCGGTACGGGCTCGTTCGAGAGTCCGCCTGAGGAGGAACCATGGCTGAATCGAAATGGGACAGGGAGCTCGCGAAGATCGACCG